>SKRR01000124.1 GCA_007118345.1 Microthrixaceae bacterium
AGGCCGTCGACGTGGTGGGCCTCGCCAGCGGACGCTTCGACTGGCCGCACTGGGAGCAGGAGCACAGCGCAGGGGCCTCGCCCGTCGGCGAAGGACGTCTGTCGGCAGCAGCGGCGCAGATCTGGCCGCAGCGTTTCGGCGAGGTGTACCGCGAGGAGCTGGTGGCCAGCGACGACGTCACCGTGGTGCTCAACGCCAACGCCACCAGGGTGAACATCGCACCCGAGAGCGACCTCGTCACCTCGATCAGCCTGGCCACCGTCGACGGGGTGGCGTTCAGTACCGAGGCGACCGCCTTCGTGCTGGCGATGGGCGGCATCGAGAACCCGCGCCTGCTGCTGGCCTCCAACGACGTGCGGACGACGGGCATCGGCAACGGCCGCGACCTCGTGGGCCGGTTCTTCACCGAGCACCTTCAGACGCTGGCCGGCTTCGCCGTGCTGCGCGGGGGCCCGGATCAGTACCCGGCGCTCCAGATCACGCCGGTCGCGGCCGCCGAGCACCAGATCGCGCTGTCCCTCGGGGTCCAGTTGTCGGCCGAGGTCCTCCGAGACGAGGAGCTCGTGGGTGCCGGTGGCCTGATCCTGACCGCACCGTTCCCGACCGGCTCCGCGGAGCAGCGCCGGGGCATCACCGGGGCCGATGTCGCCGAGCTCGCCCGCTCGGTCACCGGCGAGGCCGTCGGCACCGTCGCGAGCCTGCTGGTGGCGAGCGAGCAGGAGCTCGACCCAGAGTCGCGCGTCACCCTGGGCGACGACGTCGACGGTCTCGGCGTGCCGCGGGTGGACGTGCACTGGCGGCAGGCCGAGATCGAGCGACGGTCCATGGTCCGGTTCTGCGAGATCCTGGGCCAGGAGCTCGGCCGCACCGGGCTCGGCCACGTCCAGCTGGCAGCCGGTGGGCTGACCCCCTCGTTCTCGTCGAGCCAGAGCCAGGTCGCGGCGGACTACCAGCTCGATCCGAGTGCCGTCGGTGGTGATTTCGACGTGCTCCCGGGGAACCACCACATGTGCACGACGCGGATGGCCTCGTCGGCGTCATCGGGCGTGGTGGACCCAGACTGCCGGGTGTTCGACACGGCGAACCTCTACGTGGCCGGGAGCTCGGTGTTCTCCACCGGCGGCCTGTCCCCTCCTACCTTCACCATCGTGGCGCTCGCCCTCCGGCTGGCCGAGCGGCTCCGATCGGTGCTCGCACCATGACGCCCGTGGGAGCGCCCCGCTCGGCCGGGGGCGAACGCCCCACCCCGGGCACCGGTGACGCTGGCGGCGAGCCAGCTCGCCAGTTCAGCAGGAGGTCGGTCATCGGCGGTCTGGCAGCGAGCGGGCTCACCGCCGGACTGGTCGGGTCGCTCGTTGGCGCCTGCAGCGACAGCTCGGATTCGACCGCGTCGCCGGCGACCGAGGCGGAAGAGGCCATCGTCCGGATCGGCCGACGGTATCGAGCGGACCATCCGGACGAAGACGACCGCGAGGTCCTCCTCGATCGGCTGGGCGTCGGGGCTGGGGCGGCCCGCTCCTCGGACTTCTTGTCGTCCCTCGATGCCCAGGTGGCTGATGACTACGGTGCCGGGCGCACGGTCCGGCTCGACGGGTGGGTGCTGTCGGTGACCGAGAGCCGGGCGGCGGCGCTGGTGAGCCTGGCCTGATCTGGCCCTCGAGGAGGTTGCGCCTCGCCGAAGACCTGCTGCCATAATGGAAACGTGACCAGGTCGACGTTCGTCTCCGACGACCTCCAGCGCCGGTTCGCCGACGATGGAGCGGTCGCCCTCACGCTCTTCACCCCGGATCGGGTCGCTGCGCTCCGCGAGGAGGTGCTCCGCCTCTACACCGGTGCGCGCACGGGGTGGCACAGCTCGAACGAGAGCATGGACCACGCCTACCGCAAGCGGGTGCACGACGCCCTCGCGGACGTGTTCACCGACGCCCTCGCGGATGTCCTCGACGACCATCGCCTGTTCAACACGTCGGTCCTGGTCAAGTGGCCCGGGCAGGACGGCGCCATGGGCACCCATCAGGACTGGACCTTCGTCGACGAGGACCGGTTCCGCTCGGTCACCGTCTGGTGCCCGCTGGTGGATGTCGAGCAGCGCAACGGTGCGCTGGAGCTGCTGCCGGGCAGCCACAGGATCCTGACCCACTCCCGGTGCAGCCCGTCGCTGCCCGACACCTACCAGGATCCGCTCGCCGGTCTGGGTGAGGATGACCTCGCTACGTGGCCCCTGCCTGCGGGGACGGCGATCGCCCTCGACCACGCCGTGGCGCACCGGTCCCCGCCCAACTGGTCCGACGCCCCCAGGATCGCGATCGCCGGTGCGTTCGCCCCGTCGGAGGCGGTGCTCCAGCACCACTATCGCGACTCGTCCGGGCGCATCTGGGCGTTCGACATCCCCGACGCCGCGTGGTTCCAGACGTTCGACATCGGCCAGCGGCCCCGCGACGTACCGTGCCAGGGCGAGCGTCCCTTCGCTCCCGAGGGCCTCAGCGCTCCGGAACTCCTGGCGCGCTGCCGCCGCACCGACGCCCGCACCGGTGGCTCGGACATCGGACCGTCGTCCTCGTCGTCGCCTCGGCGGTCGCGGTTCGCTGGCCTCTGGCGGTCGCGTCGAGACCGGCGTACGCCTCAGGTCGACGTGCCGGACGCGGGCGCGCCTCGGCCGAAGACCTTCAAGGCGAACGCCCTCGAGGTGCAGTTCCGCGAGCAGGGCTACGTGGTGGTCGACCTCCTCGACCCGGCTGCGTGCGCCGACCTGCGCACCGCCTACGACGATCTCGAGCACGGCGAGCAGTGGAACGGCGAGTTCGCGAGGGGCTTCCACACCACGATGTACGACGCTCGGGTGGAATACCGACGCCAGGTCTTCTCGCTGATCGACGGCACCCTGTCGCCGGCGCTCGAGCCGCTGTTGGAGGATCACCGGATCTGCTTGGCCAACTTCACCGTGAAGCTCCCCGGTGGAGAACCGGTGCCGGGCCACCTCGACTGGAACTTCGTCGACGAGGCCCGAGCCTCGTCGGCCACGGTGTGGTGCGCCCTCGAGGACGTCACCGCGGAGCAGGGCGCGCTGACGATGCTCCACGGGTCGCATCGCAAGGTCGATTTCATCCGGCCGGTGAACGTTCGGGACTACGACCGGCACACTTCGCTGGCGAGCGGGGACCGGGTTGCGGTCCCGGTCCGCGCCGGGCAGGCCGTCATCATGGACAACCGGATGGTGCACGGGTCCCTGGGCAACCGTTCCGACCGCACCCGCGTGGCCGCGTCCGCCGTCGTGGCGCCCCGGGTGGCGCCCCTGCACCACTACTGGATCGACGACGACGGCGAGCTCGTTCGCTTCGTGATCGATCCCGAGTTCTTCCTCGACTACGAGATCGGGAAGGACCCCACGTCGTCGAAGGGCGTGGTCAGCCGATCCGTCGTGCGAGGAGTGGAGTTCGCCTGAGCACCGCCGGCCCGATCTTCCGAAACCGACGGCTCGATCGGCTCTTCAAGCGCCGTGGCTGGGTAGTGGTCTCCGTCTGGGAGCCCGAGCTGCTCGACCGGCTCGTGGCGCTGCACGAGCGCTGGGGCGACCAGGACGCTCGGGGCTACCACGTCACCGCCACCAGCGATGACCTGGACTACCGCCGGGCCGTGTCCGAAGAGCTCATGCGGTCCTTCGCTCCGGCCATCAGCGAGCTCCTCGTCGATTACGAGCCGTACACCGCCGTCCTCGTCCTGAAGGAGGCAGACGGCGACTCCACCGTCTACGCCCACCAGGACGGTACGTGCAACGACGAGGACGAGCGGCCGGGCGTGGTCGCCTGGTTCCCCGCCACGCCGCTCGACGAACAGGCCGGCTACCTGCGCGGGCTGTGGGGAAGCCACCGGTACATGCCCGGGATCCGTTCGACGCCGCCCACGGTCGCTCCGTTCGAGGCGGTGCGCGACGAGCTCCTCGTCGAGGAGATGCCGCCCATCGAGCTCAGCCTCGGTCAAGCACTGCTGTTCGACAGCCGGCTCGTGCACGGGTCAGAGCCGAACCGCAGCGGGCGGCGGCGCCTCGCCGGGTACCTCCGGTTCCATCCGATCGGCGCGACCGCACGGCACTACTGGTGGGACACCGAGGCGAACCTGGTGCGCGGCTACTCGGTCGACCGCGACTTCTTCTTGACCCACGTCTGGAACCGGGCGCCCGATCAGGCGAGCTTCACCGCGTTCACACCTGAGAGACCCGAGCAGCTGACGATCGCTGAACTCCGGCGACTGCGCCGTCGTTCCCAGCTCAGGCCGCTGCGGTGGGACCGACCGGTCGACCAGCGCATCCCATGAACGAGCCCTCCAGCTCGGTCGACAGCAGCGAGACCACGGCCGGAGGGCGACCGCCCCCAAGACCCGGATCGTGTCAGCCGGTCGCAGGCGCTGCCCTCATCTCCGGTTCCAGCTCGGCGTACATCCGCTCGGCGATCAGCGCCGCACCGACCTCGTTGGTGTGCACCGAATCCCAGTAGATCGCCTCGTCCTGACCGTCGAAGGTCGTCGAGAGATCGGTCACACCGAGTGACGGCAGGCCGGCACGCACCGAGTTCGCGAGTGCCCGGCTGGAAGCGGTCGCCTGATCGCCCATTCCGATGCTGTCGAGCGTCGACTCGTCGACCTCGTTCAACGGGGTCTTCGTGCTGATCTGCGGCTGCCAGAAGAACCTGATGGGCACTCCGGCACCGCTGGCTGCCGCCCGGGCGACCGACACACCTCTCGAGTAGCGGGTGAGCACCCGAGCGCCGAGGCCCTCCGGCGTGGTCGCACCAGGGTCGGGCTGTGTCGTCGCCGACCCTTCCCCGTCGTCGACGGCATCCATCGTCGAGCGTTCACGCAGGATCTCGTTGAACTCGGCATCTAACAGCGAGGCGGGGCGGTCCGACGTCGCCCTGCCCTGGAACGCGAGCGATTCCTGCAGGATCAGGTCGTTGGCACCGTCGTAGAACACGACAAGGTCGGGTGCTCCGTCCCATGCCAGTTTCTCGATCATCAGCGTCACCGACTGCCAGTTGACCGTGGCGGGAACGCCGAAGTTGCGCACTTCGAGGGGAACGCCGTCCTGGCCGGCGCGTCGCACCAACTCCGAGGGGATGGTGTGCTCATCGCGCTGACCCGCGCCGAACGCGGCCGAACCGCCGAAGAACCACACCTGTAGTGGCTCGCCGAGAGATGGGTCGGGTTGGACCGTTCGTCGCTCTCCGTCGACGACGTCGATGTACTCGGTGTCGGCGTCCTTCATCCGCCAGCCGCTTGCCGCGTTGAACTCGAAATTGTTCCACGCGTCCATCAGGTTGACACGGAGGTCCTTGGCCCACGGAGCGCCTTCGAAGGCACCGTCGTCCTCGAACTCCCTGGTGAACGTGTTCTCCTTCTTCCCTGCGTCCGCCACTGTCGTTGGGCTCGCGGACTCCGACGCTTCTCCAGCCAGCCGCGTCTGCCAGACCCCTGCGGCCAGGATCGCCGTCAGCACCAGCGCAAGCACGATGCCGAGTGTCGAGCGGGGCCTGCCCGGGGCCTCTGCGCCGTCATGCTCGCCGATCATGCCCAGCGCCTCTCCGGAGCGGGGAGCGCGCGAGATGGCGCACCGGACCGGATGCATCTCCTCGCCGTTGACATCCGGGATGTCGCCCCGCAGAACACGATCACCACGGTAACGGGTCAGGCACAGGGCGCGCACTCGCGGTCCAGGTACAACGACAGTTCCCGGCCGGAGTGAATCCGATCGGGCCCGTCGAAGCGAATGAGCCGACCGTCAGGAGCGAGACGCTGCGTACCGTTGTGCGATCTCGTCGAACGACAGCGGATCCACGGTGTAGTTCGGGATCTCGGTGAACTGGGTCCCATCGGGCACGTCGCCGATCATGAACGTGCCGCAGAAGTTCCGGGGGACTTCGTAGCCACGTACCGTGCCGTGCTCGTCGCGGTGGTAGTGCACCGACGGGACGCCTTCGGGGACGGCGTAGAGGCTGGTGACCACGCGCGTGGAGTCGGACAGGTTCGGCGGCGTGCCGTGAAGGACGCGGATGTCGTAGATCATCGCCTGGCCGACTTCGATCGGCACGGTGACCATCAACTCGTCGCGTACACGCTGGTACTCGGCCTCCCACTGCGTGGGAAAGCTCGGGCTGCCACGCAGCCCATCGAGCCACTTGTGGCTCCCCGGGAGGACCTTCATCTGTCCGGTCTCCGCAGTGACCGGCGTGAGCGGCATCCACACGTTCATCGTGGGGCGCAGCGACTCGTCGGCGACGATCCAGTCCTGGTGGGGCGGGACCTCGGTGTCGGGGCCGGGGTGCTTCACCATGAACACGCCCAGCATGGGCTCATAGCCGTCGATGTAGCGATCGAAGACCGGCCAGACCACGTCGACGACCTTGAAGTGCGTCTTGGCCTTGTAGTCCTCGTCGGGGCTCATGAGGCTCGGGTAGTAGCCCGACTCGATGCCCGACTCGAACTGCGCGTACGCGTCGAGCAGCTCCGCGATCATCTCGGGCGTCGCGAAATCGACGACGACGTAACCATCCCGCTGGAACGCCGCTTCAAGCTCTGGGTCCCGCAGGGTTGCCTGCTGGACCAGTTCATCTGATCGGATCACTGTGCCCTCCTCGTCCGATGTGGTCCGCATGATAACTGAACATGGGTCGAAAGTCTCTGGCCGTGGCAGCGGGAGCCACCACCGGGCTGGGTGCTATCGGTCCGTCGAGTTGGCGACTGCGGAGCTGACCGACCACTCTGTGCGGAGCTTGACACCGGGCCGGGCCGTCAAGTCGCCGTCGATCTGGACCTCGGCGATCGCCAGGGACAACGCGGCGGGGAACTCCTGGTCGAAATGTCGATCGTCCTCGGGCAGCACCGCGACTCGGAACTGGAAACGACCCGGCGAAAACGGCACCGACGGGATGTGCGCCTCGACGGTCCAGGTGCCGGGGGTGGAGAGAAACCCGGAGGGGGCGAGCTCACGTTCAGCGAAGACCGCCCGCTCGGCAGTGAAGACAGACATCACAACGGCACCCTCACATGGCTCATTGACCGTGATCATCGCACGGATCGTGAGCGGATCCGAGGAGTGGATGACGCTCGGAATCGCCTGGACCGAGTCGATCTTCGCTCTGCCCTCGGCCCCCACCGGGACCTGGAAGTTCTCGAAAACCAACCCTATCTCCAACTCCGGGTCCAACCGGGTGAGTGGCTCCTCTGGCAGGTAGGCCGCGATGGCTTCCGACGGAGTGCCGTCCAGAACCACTCGACCATGGTCGAGCAGGATCGCTCGTTCACACATCGAGTTCATCTGCCAGAGGTTGTGGGACACGAGGATCAGCGAGGCACCACCCCTGTGCATCTCTCGGATGCGTTCCATGCTGCGCCGCTGGAACTCGTAGTCGCCCACCGAGAGGACCTCGTCGACCAGCAACAGGTCGGCCTCGCCCGAGGTTGCGACAGCGAAGCCCAGGCGAGCACGCATGCCGGTGGAGTACCGCTTGACCGGCATGTCGAGAAACTCCCCGACGCCGGAGAAGTCGACGATCTCGTCGAACCGGCGGCGGATCTCGGCCCTTGTGAGCCCGATGATGTCGCCAGCGAAGAAGATGTTCTCGTGACCGGTCAGCTCGGGATCGAACCCGACGCCGAGCTCGATCAACGACGCCACTCGACCGTCGACCGCCACTCGACCGTCACTCGGCTCGACGATCCCGGCCAGCACTCTGAGGATCGTCGACTTTCCGGCGCCGTTGTGCCCGATGATCCCGAGGGTCTCACCGTGTCCGAGGACGAACGAGACGTCGTCGAGTGCTCGGAACGTGCTCTCGGTCGCCTCTCCCCTGCGCCCGGGGATGAGGGCGCGAGCGTTGGTGCGCTCCTGGCCGATCCGGTAGTCCTTCGAGACGTGTTCGACGATCGCCAGTGGCCGCGTGCTCATCTCACACCACATCCACGATCCGGTCCTCGATGCTTCGCAGGTAGAAGATCGAGCCGACGAAGAGGGCGGCACCGACGACCAGGTGGACGACCAGCAGGCCGAAGTTGGGCCACGCCGCACGCAGTGTGATGTCCCGCAACGCCTCGATCACCACGGCAACCGGGTTGACCGTCGCGAGGAACGTGAGGCCGGGCGGCAGCAGGGTCTGGGAGTACATGATCGGGCTGATGAGGAACACGACTTGGTTGGCGGTTGGCATGGCGTGTGCAAGGTCTCGGACGAACACGGTCACCGTCGAGAGGATCACGGCGATGGCGAAGCCGTAGCTCAGCAGGACTGCGAGCACCAGCGGCAAAGCGAGCAGGGTGACCGTCGGCGAGAAGCCC
>SKRR01000089.1 GCA_007118345.1 Microthrixaceae bacterium
AAGGTGGAGTTGACGATGTGGAGGTCGCCACCGGAGTTCGTCCCGGAGTACCCCAGTCCGTTGTTCTCCGAGATCACGTTGTCGATCAGCGCGTTGCACGGGTAGCACTGCCCGATGTAGAAGCCAGCGTCCGCGTGGCCGCCGCCGTAGGAGTTGTCGAACTGGCCGTCGACCGAGTCGAACGCGTAGATCCCGTAGGTGCCGTTGCGGTAGGCCGTCAGGTACGACCCGCGGTAGCCCGTGACGCCGGTCCAGTAGAACCCCGTCGAGGTGTAGTTGCGTGCGGTCATGTTCTCGATCGTCACGCCGTCGGCGAAGGCGGTGATGCCGGTCTCGAGTTCGAACTCGCCGTCGAGGATGACCTCGTTGCGGTCGAGCCCCCGGATCGTCAGCTCGTCCACGGTGACGTCGACGTCCTCGTGGTACACGCCGGGTTCGATCAGCACGAGGTCACCCGGCGCGGCGGCGTCGACCGCGGCCTGGATGGTGTCGTGGTCGTCGGGCACCCGGATCGTCGAGGGATCGCCGGATCCTGTCGAACCCTCACCGTTCGCGGACCCGTTGCTGTCCTCGTCGCCGCACGCGGCGGCGAGGACGAGCGAGCAGATGACGGCGAGCAGACGAATTCCACGTCTCGTGGTCATGGTGTTCCCCTCTGGCTCCCGACGCAGCCCCCTGCCCGCCGGACGACTCGAGTCTGCCAGCATCTGTGCCCTCGGCGCGCCATCGGGCGCCCGGAGCGGCAGCGGCCCGGCGGCACGGTGTCGGTCCGGGCTGGCAGACTCGTCGCCATGCGCGACTGGACCGTGGGCGGTGCGGTCATCGAGACGGGGGTGCTCGGACCCGGCGCGCTCGGCGACCTGTCGGGCGAGTCCACCGACTCCCACCCGCTCGATGGCGTCCTGCTCGTGCGCAACGTGCGTGCGGACGGCCGCTCGGACTGGACACCACCGGGCGGGGTGATCGACCACGGCGAGGACCTGGTCGACGGGCTCACGCGCGAGGTCCGCGAGGAGACCGGCCTCGAGGTGCTCCGGTGGGCGGGCCCGCTGTACTCGATCACCACCGAGGCTCCCGGGCTCGGCTGGCGGCTGCATGTCGAGGTGCACCGGGCGGTCGAGGTGCGCGGCACCGTCCGGGTCGGTGCGGATCCCGACGGGATCGTCGTCGCCGCCGACTGGGTGGGGACACGGGCGTGCGAGGACCGGCTCTGCGACGCGCACCCCTGGGTGCGTGAACCACTCGTCGAGTGGATGACCGAGCGCTTCGACGTGCCGCGCCGTTTCCGCTACGAGGTGAGCGGAGCAGCGCCGGCCGACCTGTCGATCCGGCGGCGGTGACCATCAGGACGCAGCCCGATGTGGGGAGCCGCTGGATCCTGCACGTCGACATGGACGCGTTCTTCGTGTCCGTCGAGCTGCTGCGTCGCCCGGAGCTACGGGGCCGCCCCGTGGTCGTCGGTGGCGCGGGGCGTCGAGGTGTGGTGGCAGCGGCCTCCTACGAGGCCCGTTCGTACGGGGTGCACTCGGCGATGCCCTCGGCGATCGCGCGACGTCGTTGCCCCGCCGCGGTCTTCCTCCCCGGGGACCATCCCCACTACAGCAAGGTGTCGGCCCGGCTGATGACGCTGTTCGCCGAGGTGACCCCGCTGGTCGAACCGCTCAGCCTCGACGAGGCGTTCCTCGACGTCAGCGGTGCCGGACGACGCCTCGGCGCCCCCGACCAGATCGCCCGGGGACTGCGGGCTCGGGTGCGAGCGGCCGAGGGCCTGTCGTGCTCGATCGGCGTGGCCCCCAACAAGTTCCTCGCCAAGCTGGCGACGAACTCGGCGAAACCACGGGCCAGCAGGGCCGGACCGGTGGAAGGCACGGGTGTGCACGTGGTGTCGGCCGGGGGTGAGCTGGACTACCTCCACCCCTTGTCCATCCGGGCACTCTGGGGAGTGGGACCGTCCACGCACGAGAAGCTGGGCCGGCTCGGCATCGTCACCGTCGGCGACCTGGCGGTGGCCTCACCGGACCGACTGGCCGCAGCAGTCGGCGCCGGCGTCGCGGAGCATCTCCGGGCGCTCGCGCACGGCCGCGACGACCGGCCGGTCGAGCCCGAACGGGCGCCGAAGTCGATCAGCCACGAGGAGACCTTTGCTGCTGACCGACGGGAACTCGAGGAGCTGCGACCCGAGGTGGTGCGGCAGGCCCATGCCGTCGCGGCGAGGCTGCGGGCGGCGTCGGTGCGTGCACGGACCGTGCAGCTGAAGGTCCGGTACGGCGACTTCACCACCGTGACCCGTTCGACCACGATGCGGTGCCCGTCCGATCGCGGCACCGAGGTCGTCGAGGTCGCGTGGTCGATGCTGGCACAGCTCCCCGTCGATCGGGGCGTCCGGCTGGTCGGCGTCGGCGTGAGTGGGTTCGAGGACGAGCCGGCGCAGCTGGAGTTGGGTCTCGGCGACGAGCACGGGTCGGAGCAGTGGGACGCGGCGAACCACGCCGTCGACGAGATTCGCGGCCGCTTCGGTGACGAGGTCATCGGTCCCGCCCGTCTCGCCGGCCGCCAGCAGCGCGCCCCCTCGGCGCCGTGGGGGCCTGAGTCCCCCGGGACCGGCCACGGGGGAGAAATCACTGGGAGCGACGAGTCGCACCAGGTGTGAAACCGGTAGTGTGTGGGAATCATCCAGCGAACGGATACCTGACCGCACTTGGTCGTGCGGTTGCATCGAGGGGGTTACGGCCGATGCCTCTGTCGGAGGACGAACAGCGGATCCTTGGTGAGATCGAGGCCAACCTCCGCGCCAGCGATCCAGACCTCGCCCGTCAGGTGGGTTCCACCACGGTCTACTCCGAGTCGCTGCGTCGGCTGAAGTGGGGGATCGTCGCATTCGTCGCGGCGCTCGCCGGCACCGTCTTCCTGCTCACCATCAACCACCTGGCCGCCTTCGCCGGATTCCTCGCCATGGTCGCCACTGCACTCTTCATCGAGAGCAACGCCCGGAAGATCGGACGCGCCGGCATCAACGAGGCGAACCAGGCGATCAAGGGTGGGGGTCTGCGCGGCTACTTCAACAACGCCGGCACGAAGGCCCGGGAGCGACTTCGTCGCCCCGACACCGACGACTGACCCACCGCTCAGTTCCGGGTACCGACAAGTGATGTCACCCGCTCCCGGCGGGTGGTGAGGTCCCGTACGTGGGTGCGGAGCGAGTCGAGCCCGGCCGTCGCGTCACCGCACGCTGACTCGTCGGGCGGCTCGGGTGCGTACCGTCGCAAGGTCTCGTGGTGGGCGAGTGGGGCGAGAACCGCAGCACCGAGCTGCCGATCGACCCGTGCAGCGAACTCTCCGGGGGTCTCCGAGCGGGACGGCCGCAGCCCGAGTGGTGCGACGGCCCGCACGGCGTCGCGCCAGGCGTGTTCGACGACTCGGGCCCGTTGGGCACCGGTCCCGGTGCGGCGAGCCCGACCCCGGATCATGCTGACGACCGCGATCGCCGCGATCGCGGCCGCCAGCGCCACGGCGATGCTCACGGCGAGCCAGCCGGACCCTCCGGCCGGCTCCGCAGCAGCGGGTTCTTCGTCCTGTGCTCCGCCGGTTGCTGCGACCTCGTCGGGAGGTGGTGAATCGGCCGGTTCGGTCGGGTCGGGGGCGGGCGCCGGCTCGGTGGTGGTGGACGGGTCGTCCTGCGGTGCCGGCGCCTGCTGTGGTGGGACGCCGGTGTGGTCGGCGGACTGGGGGTCGCCGCGCTGGGGGGTCGGTTCGAACGGGACCCAACCCACCTGGTCGAAGTACACCTCGGGCCACGCGTGTGCATGGCGGCCGCGGACGACGAAGGTCCCGTCACCGTCGGCGTCGCCCGGGGTGAAGCCGACAGCGACACGGCTGGGCAGCCCGAGTGCCCGTGCCATGAGCGCGAACGCCGAGGAGAACTGCTGGCAGAACCCTCGCCGCTGCTCGAGGAACGCAGCCAGTGCGTCGGGCTCCCCCGACAGGTCGATCTGCTCGTCGTACTCGAACTCCTCGCGGAACCAGGTCTGCAGGGCGAGCAGTTGGGCGTAGGGCGCGTCGTCCACCCCCGTCACCGCCCGGACCTGTTCGGTCACCGCCGGACCCAGGTCGGGCACCGCGAGCAGCGGGTCGGGCACTGCGCCCGGGGGCGGCGGCGCCGCACCGGCGAGGCCCGAGAACCTTGGCAGCGATGAGTCGAGCACGTACCCGGTGCCCGCGGCGCGCTCCGCGTCGCGGAGGTACAGCGACGAGGTCTGCTCGTTGTAGCTCGCGTCATCGATGCCGGTCACCGTCATCGGGGCGTAGGCCGCGGGCAACCACAGTCCGGCCAGACCCGAGACCTCGATCCGTTGGGTGAGTGGTTCGGTCGGCACGCCCGGGGCGAACGTCGGGGGGAGGTTGCCCGACACCGCGCGATAGCGCTGCGCCTCCGACACCCAGATCTCCCGGTCAGGGTCGAAGATCTCGAGCGAGGTGAGCCTCCAGTAGGCAGGGGCGTCGGCGGTCACCTCGAACATGACCTCGTTGCTGCGTTGGCCGAGCAGCGAGCGCAGGCCCACGAACGGGCTGACCACCGTGCGCGGCGCACTGCCCCGGCCGAGTTCCCGCAGGTCGACGACAGGGTCCGTGTCCCCCGGGAGTCGCGGGCCGACCGCGAGGCCGGCGACGAGGGCGACGATCACCACGGTCGCTGCACTCGTCGCGACCGCACGCGCGCCGACCCCGGAGCGACCCGCCACCCAGCGGTCGTTGAGTCCGCTGAGGCCGCGCTGGGTGACGGCGTACGTGCCGAGCCCGACCAGGAACCACACCGCGGCGGCGAGCCGCCCCGGTTCCCGGGCGAGGATGCCGATCGCGACGAACGCAGCGGTGGCGGGCACCGCTGCCTGAACCGGAGCGGCGAACCGCATCGCGGCGGTGTCGGCGAAGCTCGCGAAGACCCAGAGCACGGCGGCGATCACGACCAGGAAGCCGTCCTGGGCCGGCACGGGGGCGATCAGCTCGGAGAACTCCGAGAACGAGCGGCCGACCAGGTCCGCCATCGCGGCGGCGCTGGCAGGGGTGGGCACGACGACGGCCAGGGTGCCGGGCACGAACCACCAGCAGAGCACGAACACCCCCGCCACCAGGTGCGCCGCGGTCGCCAGGAGCGCGCCCATGCCGAGGCGCCGCAGCAGCACCGCGAGCGCCCATCCGGCGGCGACGGGAACCAACAGACGACCCATGAAGTCGAGTCCGTCGAACAGGCGTGTGAGCGATCCCACGGTGCCGAGCGACAGCGCGAGCAACCCCAGTTCGGCGGCGACGGCGAAACCACCCCTGTCGCGCAGCGATGACGTGTCGCTCACACCGACACCCCGCGTGACGCGGCGAGCACGACGGGGTTCCAGACCTCGTCCAGACCCGCCGTCCCGTCCCACTCCACCAGGTGCGCGCCGGGGACGGCGAGACCGCCGCGCCCGCCGCGGGTCGACACGACCATGTGGAGGCCGCTGACCCGCCCCGCGTCAGCGAGCGCGACCTGCTCCGTCTCGACCAACCCGCCGACACAGCTGACCAGACGGCCGCCACCGGCGTTCGACCGGCGCGCCAGCCAGCTGAGGAGTTGCCCCGGAGTGACCTTCGACGGCGACGGTGCGAGCACCGCCAGTCGGTCGAGCTGTTCCTCGAGGACCTCAGCGGCGGGCCAGAAGCCGTTGGGGGTGACCTCGGTGGTGACCAGCCGGATGAGTTCGGCGCGACGGGCGGCCAGTTCGAACAGGCTGGCGACGCACGACACGAGCCGTTCGAACGAGGCGTCGTCGTGCCGGTCGGCCCGCAGGTCGACGATCACCGTGGTGCGGTGCTGCCAGGGCACGTCGAACTGCCGGACCACCGGGCTCCCGCGCCGGGCGGAGCTGCGCCAGTGGATGCGTCGGATGTCGTCGCCGGGCACGTAGTCGCGCAGGGTGGCGAACTCCTCGTCGACCGTCGATGCCGTGGTGAGCGAGTGGGTGCCGTGGTCGGGCTCGTCGCCGGGTGCAGGCGGCAGCGCCGCCAGCGTCCAGGTGCGCGGCGTGATGACCACCGAGGTGCGGGCGTGGTCGACCCGGGAGCGTCGGGCGGTGCCGAACGGATCGTGCAGGGTCATGGTCAGCGGGCCGACCTGGTACAGGCCCCGGCGGTCGGTGGGCAACGAATAGGTCGCGACGGTGCTCCCGCCGGGGCGGATCGGTGCGAGCAGCAGCCGGGCGGCGCCGAACCGTCCGACGTCGTCGGCCAGCGCGATCACCGGCGAGGCCCGTCGGCTCCTGTTGGTGACCGCCAGTCGGATCTCACACGGTTCGCCGACCTCGAGTCGCGACGGGCGGGCCGTGCGCTGGAGATCGACCGGTACCCGCCGTACCAGCACCTGGACTGCTCCGACGACGACCACAGCTGCCGCCGCTGCAGCGACGATGGAGAGTTCGGGGAGGCCGAGTGTCCACGCGGCGGCGATCGCGGCCGCGGCGGCGGCGAGCACACCGAGCCCGCGGGGGGACAGTGAGAAGGACCCGGACGGTGCTCGGGCGTGGGTGGCCACCTCTGCTCAGTCCGGCACGGGCGTGGTGCGCAGCAGCTCCAGGACCGCCTCCTCTGCTGGGGCACCGCCGAGTCGGGTGTCGGTCCCCACCACGACACGGTGGGCCAGGACCGGCACGGCGAGTGTCTTGATGTCGTCAGGGGTCACGAACTCACGACCTGCCGCCGCCGCCCAGACCCGGGCGGCGCCGAGCAGCCCGAGCGTGGCGCGCGGCGAGACACCCAGGGCCAGCGAGGGGGTCGAACGCGACGCCTCGGCCAGATCGACGAGGTAGCCCGCGAGCTGAGGTGCGACGTGCACCTTCGACGCGGCGCGAGCCATGGCGACGATGTCGTCGGCAGTCGCCACGGGCCGCAGCGAGCCGACGACCGGCTCGTGGTCGTCGTCGGCCAGCATCGCGAGCTCGGCGGGCCGGTCGGGGTAGCCGATGGAGAGCTTCATCAGGAAGCGATCGAGCTGGCTCTCGGGCAACGGGAACGTCCCATGGTGCTCGAGGGGGTTCTGAGTGGCGATGACCATGAAGGGCTGCCGCAGCGCGTAGCTCGCGCCGTCCACCGTCGCCTGGCCCTCTGCCATTGCCTCGAGCAGGGCCGACTGGGTCTTGGGTGAGGCGCGGTTGATCTCGTCGCCGAGCAGGAGCTGGGTGAACACCGGGCCGGGACGGAACTCGAAGGACCCATCGTGCTGGTTCCACACCGAGGTGCCGAGCACATCGGACGGCAGCAGGTCGGGGGTGAACTGCACCCGGCCGAAGTCGGCCGCGACCGAACGCGCGAGGGCCTTTGCGAGCGAGGTCTTTCCGACGCCGGGCACGTCCTCGATCAGCAGGTGCCCCCGTGCGATCAGGCAGGTGACCGAGAGCCGGATGATCTCGGGTTTGCCGTGCACCGCGCGGGCGATGTTGTCGCAGATCCGGTCGAACACGCCCGCGAAGGTGCGGATGTCGTCCCGTTGGTTCGACGTCAGGGTCATGGACGCATCCTCCCGTGCGGCAGCTCGAAGTCTGCCAGAGCCGACCGGCCGCCACGTGCGCGGCCGCTGGTACCGTCCGGTGATGCGAGACGGCGGACCGGTCCTGGCGGTCGACATCGGGGGCACCAAGTTGGCTGCCTCCGTGGTCACCGTTGACGGCGAGGTGGTCGGGGCCCGAACCCGGCCCACCGCCGGTGCCGATGCCGACGTGCTGTTCGCAACGCTGGGGGACCTGATCGGCGAGGCGCTCGACGACTCGGACGGCCCGGGCCCGGTTGCGGTCGGCGTCGGGTGCGGAGGGCCGATGGAACTGGGTGGCGCGACGGTGTCGCCGCTGAACATCCCGCAGTGGCGGGCCTTCCCGCTCCGCGACCGGCTCGTCGACCTGCTCGGGCTACCGGTCGCAGTGGACAACGACGCCAAGGCCCTGGCACTCGGGGAGGGCTGGCTCGGCGCTGCTCGGGACCACGACCACTACCTGGCGATGGTCGTCTCGACCGGTGTCGGTGGGGGTGTCGTGTTGGACGGCCGGCTCCTCGACGGCGCCGCCGGCAACGCAGGACACATCGGACACCTCATCGTCGAGCCGCACGGTCGCCGCTGCGCGTGCGGTGCGCGCGGGTGTCTCGAGGCCGAGGCGTCGGGAACGGCGATCGAAGCGACCACCGGGGCGCCGGCGGCAGCCGCCCCCCAGGAGGTGCGGGTCCGCACCGGGCGGCTCGTCGGTCGCGCGGTCG
>SKRR01000146.1 GCA_007118345.1 Microthrixaceae bacterium
GATGTCGCCCGGGCCGGCCTGGCCCGCGAATCCGCACGGTTCAGAGGATCGGCGGCCGGCCGAGCCGGGTCATGCGCCACACCGTGCGCCAGCGGATCGGCGCGCGCACCACCGCGGGCGCGCGCAGCCCTTCGACGAACCCTGCGAGCAGTGCCCGCCGCCCACCCGGCGAGCGCGCGAGCCCGAGCACCACCCACAGCAGCACGTAGACGACCGCGAGCGGCGCCGGCAGGTGCTGGCGGGCGAGCAGCACCCGGTTGCGCGCCGTCAGCCGGTGGTAGGTCTCGTGCCGCGCCGGTGGCATCGCCGGGTGGGCCATCGCAAGCTGCGCCGCATATCGGATTCGGTAGCCGTGGTCGAGCAGCCGCCAGGCCAGGCTCGTCTCCTCGTGGGCGTAGAAGAACCTGGCCGGCAGCCCCCCGACCTCGCGGAACGCGTCGACCCGCACCAGACTCGCACCGCCCAGGAACGTGGTCACCCACGAGCTGCGCCGCGGATCGCCGACGCGCAGCCGCGGGACGTGGCGGCGCTGGGTCTCGCCGGTGTCGGGGTCGACGATCCGCAGGCTGACCGCACCCAACGTGGGATCGGCCGCGAACGCGGCTGCGGCCCGCGCGAGCACGTCGTCACCGATCAGCTCGCCGTCGTCGTCCAAGAACAGCACCACCTCGCTGTCCTCCAGGGCAGCGACACCGAGGTTGCGGCCCTCCGGGATGCCCAGGTTGCGGCCCGGGGTCAGCACCCGCGCGGCGACCAGCGCGTCCCCGGCCGCCCGCGCGTGCTCGGCATCGGCCGTTGCCGCGGCCGCCCGCGCGTGCTCGGCATCCGTCGTTTCCGTGGCTGCCCGCGCGACGTCCTCGCGCACCGTCGCGGCCGCAGCTGTGTCGGGGGTGTTGGCAACGACGATCAGCTCCACCTCGACGTCGCGCTGGCGGGCGACCGAGGCGAGCGCGGCGGCCAGCTCGCGCGGGCGCTCGCCGGTGGTCAGCACCACCACCCCCACCCGGTGTCGCGCTGCCTGACCACCGCCGGGATCCCCAGCACCCGCCGGATCTGTGGAGTCCCACCCCCCGCTAGCGACCGCAGCACTCCACACTTCCCCGCCGCCGGGCCCAGCCGCCCGCCCGGCCCGGCCACCCCCCGAAACTGTGGAGTCCGCCCCGCCGTTTCCGACCGCGCCACTCCACACTTCTGCCGCGCCGGGCCATCCCTTCGGAACTGTGGAGCCAACCCCCCCGCCACTGACCGCAGCACTCCACACTTCCGCACCGCCCGCGCCGCCACCGCCCGGCCCACCGGCCACCTCGCCCCCGACGGTCACCGCAGCCGCCGCGAGGTCAGGATCGTCACCGGGTGGCCGACCGCGACCAGCAGCGCGACCGCCGCGGTGGCCGCCAGCAGCGCCTGGGTGGCCAGCACGTCGCCGCGCACCGCGTCGATCACGGCCGCCACCAGCAACAACAGCGACAGCTCGACCGCACCGATCAGCCGGTGCAGCGGCACGTAGGCGAACATCCGCCGCAGTCGACGCACGCTGCCCACCGACGATGTGGCGTCGGCCTCGGGCGCCGGCGCAAGCCCGGCGGTGGGCCGCGCCACAACCACCAGGTCGGACTCGAGCTTGCCGACCACCACCAGCAGCGCGGCGACGGCCCCGGCCACGAGCCACCAGCTCGGCGTGGTCGACGGTCCCCCCGCCGCACGCACGCCGAGCCCGAGCACCAGCGCGGCCTCCACGACATGGTGGCCGAGCCGATCCAGATACACCCCGGCGGCACTGGTGGTCGCGCGCATGCGTGCCACCTCGCCGTCCACGCAGTCGAGCAGCAGGTAGAGCTGCACGAGCACGACCACTGCGACCGCGGCCAGCACGGCGGGCCACGCGGCGGCGACCGCGGCGGCCAGGCCCACCGCGATCATCAGCAGCGTGAGCGCGTCCGGGGTGACGCGCATGGGCACCAGCCAGCGGGTGACGTGGCCGGACAGGCCGCGCATGTAGAGCCGGCCGGCCCAGTGCTCGGCGCTGCGGCGCTCGAGCACGCCGGCCTGCGCGACCCGACGGACCTCAGCGAGGCTGGGTCGCGTCGACCGGGGTGTCGAAGGTCGTGAGGTAGTCATCGACCAGCTCCTCCACGCGCGCCGGCGAGGGGTCGAGGTGCTCGAGGATCGTGAACCGGTCCGGGCGGGTGCGCGGCGCCTCGACGACCGCCTGGACGAAGATGTCGCGGTCGATGCCCAGGTCCTCGGGACGCCGCGGCAGCTCGTTGACGACCAGCGCGTGGTCGAGCGCCTCGAGCAGCTGGTGCTCGCCGCGCAGCCACGTCGCGAACCGCGCGCCGAAGGCGACCTGCGCGCCGTGCAGGCCGGGGCTGCCGTGGTAGGCGTCCAGCGCGTGGCTGATCTCGTGGCAGGCGCCCGAGCACGGCCGGCTCGACCCCGCGAAGGTCATCGCGAGCCCGGAGAGGATCAGCGCCTCGGCCAGCGTGGTCAGGTAGCGGTCGGTGCCGGGGGCGAGGTCGAGCAGCGCCTCGCCGGCCGTCCGGGCCAGCGACACCGACAGCCCGTCGACGGTCTCGTCGCGCTCGCGCCGGGCGAGCTCCCAGTCGGCGATCGCCGAGAGGTTGCTCAGCACGTCACCGGCTCCCGAGCGGATGTGCTCCGGGGGCGCGGTGCGAACCTCGTTGATGTCGACGAACACCGCGATCGGCACGTGCACGCCGAACGACGCCTTGCGGCCGTGGCTCTCGAGCGTCGCCACCGGCGAGGCCAGCCCATCGTGGGTCAGGGTCGTCGCCACCGACACGAACGGCAGCCCGGACATGCTCGCCGCGTACTTGGCGACGTCGACGGTGCGCCCGCCGCCGATGCCGACCACCGCGTCGTGGAAGTCGTTGCGCAGCTCTGCGATCAGCTCGAGCGCCGCGTCCAACGTGCCGCCGGAGACGGTGGTGACGCTGGCGGTCGGAAGGCTCGCGGCGAGCTGTTCGGCGATGCGCTGGCCGTGGCCGGGCCCGATGACGATCGCGACCTTGCCGCCGCTGGAGATGTGGCCGGCCTTGAGCAGCGGCGCGAGCGCCGCGACCGCGCCGGGGCGCACCTCGATGGCGATGGGTGTCGCGACCGTTCGGGCGAGCAGCGGCACGTGCACTCCTGGGACGTCGAGGTGGTGGGTGGGCGTCGCTTGCCGCGCCCGGGGTGCGGACGCGGCGGGCGTTTCGCGCCGTACCACGTTATGCGCTCGTCGGCGGTGCAGCGTCGCGCCGGTCAGGTGGCGGTGGCACGTCGGGGCCGCTCGCCGCGCGCCGGTGAGGTGGCGGTGGCGCGTCGGAGACTGTCGGCGCGCGCCGGTGAGGTGGCGGTGACGCGTCGGAGACTGTCGGCGGGTGCGGCTCAGCCGGCGGTGCCGTGGAGCTGCCCGCGGACGACGCCGCCGGGCGCGCCTTCGATCGCCACCTGCACGAACGCGTCCTGCGGCGCCTCGATCAGCTCGGCGAAGCGCATGGCGCTGTCGGACTCGAACACCACGCCGGTCACCACCCCACCGGTCGAGTCGTCCAACTCGTCCGGGCTGGCCAGCCGCAGCACCAGCTGCGCGTCCGGGTCGTCCAGCTCGCCGAGCCGGATCGTCGCCCCGTCCCCACCGTACGGCCCCGGCGCCTGCGAGAGGTCGAGGGTGTAGGCGAGCGTGCCGTTGAACGCGTTGATCGTCAGCGTCGCGCTGCCGCGCGGCGGATCGTCGGCGTCGTCCGCGTCGGTTGCGTCACCGTCGTCGGTGGTGTCGTCGGCGTCGTCCCCGTCGTCCGGGTCGGGCTCCAGGCCGGGCACGGCCTCGAGCTCCGCGATCTGCACCACCGACGTCCGGGCGGTCGGCAGCCAGCGCTGGTGCTCGTCCAGGTAGTCGGCGGCCCGCATCAGGAAGGTCGCGAGCTGCCCGCGGGTGACCGGCTGGTTCGGGGCGAACAGCCCCTCGGCCACCCCGCCGGTCACCCCGATGCCGGCCAGCGCGTTGATCTCGTCCTCGAAGGTGGTGTCGACGACGTCGTCGAACTGCCCGCCGTCGCCGTCGGGCGGCAGTGGCCCGTCGACGCTGAACACGTCCGCATAGCTGATGGCGTTGACCACGGCGCCCGTGAACTGCCCGCGGGTGAGCGTCTCGCGTGGCGCGAAGGTGTGGTCGTCGCGTCCTGCGACGATGCCGGCTTCGGCAAGCGCCTCGATCGAGTCGGCGTGGGTCCCGTCGACGTCGTCGAACCTTTGCTCGTCTGGCTGCGGCAGACTGATCCCGGTGGCCTGCTCCACCCAGCCGAGCACGAGGCTTGCCATCTGTGCACGGGTGATCGGCTGCGCGGGCCCGTAGGTGCCGTCGGCGTAGCCTGAGATGATCCCGTAGGTCGCCGCGCACGACACCGCCGGCGCGTGCGGCTCGCCGACGTCGTCGAAGGTCAGCGGCTCGTCCTCGTCCGGCACCGGACAGACCCGGTCGATGCCGCGGGTGGTGGACTCCTGCGCTGCGGCGACACCAGTCGCGCTGGCCGCGAGCACGAGGCCGAGCAGCCCGCCGAGCACGGCGATGACGGGGCGGACGTTGCGTCCGCACCGCGTGGCCGTACCGCGTGGTCGCATCAGATGGTCCGTCTGGTCGTCAGTCGCGCCGGTCGCGTTGGTCGCGCCGGTCGCGTTGGTCGCGCCGGTCGCGTTGGTCGCGTTGACCGCGCCGGCCGCATGCACGGTGGTGATGGTGCCAGGTTCTGTGGTGGTCGGGGGACGTACGCCGGTGGGGCGGCCCGCAGGCCGCCCCACCGTGTCACGACCGGAGTGCGGTCACCTGAGAGCGGTCAAGGCTCAGGCCTCCTGATCGCGACGCCGGGCCAGCAAGCCGCCGCTGAGCAGCGCGCCGAAGGCAAGGAGCAGCAGTGCGAACACCGACGCTCCGGTACGGGCCAGGGTGGCACCCAGCACCTCGGTCTCCTCGGCGGCCACCGTGCGCTCGATGACCTCGCGCTCGACGACCTCGCCTCGGACCTCGGTGACCGGCTGTTCGGGGGTGTCGACCGTCGGTGTCGGCTCCTCGTCCGCGATCTCGCCGCCGACGGCGGTCTCGATGCAGTCCACGGTGTTGGTCACCGTGAGCGTGTCATCGTCCTCGACGGTCAGTGACTGCGGCGCGTCCGACTCGTAGGTGCAGACGAGCTCGTCGTCGAAGGCCAGGGCGATGGCTTCCTCGAAGCCGTCGACCTGCTCTGCGAGGATCTCGATCTCGTCACCGTCCTCGACCTCGACGCTGCCACCGTCAACGACGTTGTCGATCGCAGAGCCGTCGACCTCGACCTGGAACTCGACCTGGACCTCGTCGAAGTCGACCGCGTCGAGGTCCACGTCCTCGTCGTCGGTCTCCCAGACCTTCACCAGCGTGACGGTGAACTCGTCGGGGTCGCCGTTGCCGCCGTTGCCGCCATTGGTGGTGGTCGTCTGCTGGTTGCAGACGAGGTGTCCGAGCCAGCTTCCCTCGACGTCAGCGTCGTAGGTTCCCAGCCCGGTCGCGTCGATCCCGATGTCCTGGCCGAATGCATCCTCGACATAGTCGATGTCGTCGGCCGAGCAGGTCGCCTGGCTCCAGCCACTGCCGATGCCCGATTCGGCAACGGTGTAGCTCTCGCCCTTCGGCATCGTCAGGGAGCCCTCCCAACCACTCCAGTCGATCCCGGTGGTCTCATCGAGCTCCTCGGACGCGGCGATCGAGTCGGTCTCGTCGTCGTCCTCGGTCAGCGTGACGCTCCAGTCACCCGCTGGGCGTGCATCGGTGGGGTCACCGTCCTCGTCCAGCCACAGCTTGACCAGGTCGATGTTGACCTCGGGCGTGGGCACGCTCGCGTAGATGACCAGGTTGCTGATGTCCGGGAACTGGCCTCCCTGATTGTCGAAGTTGACCGTGTAGCTACTCCCCGACTGTGGGCCGCTGTTGGTGTTTCCGGCCTTGACACAGAAGGAGTCGACGTTGAACGGCTCGCCGGTCGCTGCGTCCGTGAACGTCACGGTCTTGCCGTCGACCACGACCCGCACGACGGTGTCGCCGATGAGAATGTTCTCGTCGTAGCTGTCGCCCGTGTTGTACTTGACGGCACCTTCGTCCGGGGCGCACTGCCCGGCGGTGTCCGAGGCATTGCTCTCGTCCCAGCTGTCGCCCTCGTCGGTGACCTCAGGGGCCGGGTCCTCGTAGTTCTCGAGGGCGGCGATGGCGTCGTCTAGAACCTGCTGGGCGGCTACCACAGCTGCGTCCGACGGCGCCTCCGGCGCGGAGCCGGGGTCGCTCGGTGCGTCTCCCGGGTGCAATGGCGAGCCCTCGGCGATCTTCGCTGCCAGCGCGTCCTTGGCCGCGTTGCAGGCTGCTTTCGCAGCGTCATTGCCAACACAGTCGCCTTGCGGGTTGGTCAGATCGTCGACCGTCTGCTGCAGCGCCGCAAGCTCTGTCTGGTAGTCGTCGTAGGCGGCGAGCGCCGCGTTGTACGCGTCGAAGTCGAACTCGTCGTAGGCGTCCTTCTCCAGCTGCCACGCGGCGAGATCGTCCAGGTACTGCTCGTAGGCCGTGTCGTAGTCGCTCTGCGCGTCATCGAGCGCCGCCTGCGCGTCGGTGACGGCCTGCTCGAGCGCCGAGTGCTCGGCGTTGTGGTCGGCACTTGCTGGGGCGACCAGCCCCGTGGTGAGGAGCATGGCCAAGAACACCACGCCCAAGCGATTGCGAAGCAATCTCATTATCCAGAACCCCTATGCATCGGCGTCGACCGCCCTCGCGGAGTCGACTCGTTCGTCACTCCGGGGTCGGTCTCGCCTCTGGCTCCCCTCGGGCTGCCGGGTTCTGGGCCCAGTGCGGCGACCGTGACATCACGGCCCGAGGATCATCGCTTCCCCTGACACCACCGCGGCGCGGTGGTGCGCAGACTTCCCTGCGCACAGTGATATTCCGGTGTTCGGCCACGTTGCGCAAGCTGGCCGCCAAAACTGTCACTCACCGTGACGGTCGTGTGCTCGCTTGCTCACGGAAACTGCACAACCATCACGATGCGTGACATTAGCGCGCGCTAAACGCACATGCCGCAGCGGCCATGCACACGGGGTCGGTCGGCCAGACCGAGGTAGGTGCCACGTCCGCTTGCCCTGACTGTGCCGTCCGACCGGTCTCGTCGACGCCGACCGCACGTTCTGGTGCTCCGCTGGGCCGGCCCATCGAGCCTGAGGCGACGCCCGGTCGCGCTCACACCGGTGGGGCGGCCCGAAGGCCGCCCCACCTGCCGTTGCGTAGCCAGGGCTACGCGGTTGATGCGATCAGATCACCTGGCCCGGACGGCGGCGCAGGAGCAAGCTACCTGCAGCCATTCCGAGCAGACCGAGGATGGCCAGAGCAGTGGTGGAAGCACCCGTCTTGGGCAGCACCTCTTCCTCTTCCTCCTCAACCTCGACCTCGGCGAGCACCTCAGCGCATTCGACCTCGTTCGTGACCGTGAGGGTCGCACCCTCGCTGTCGAAGTCGAACGGCTCTGCGTCGGGGAACGCGGGGGTGTACTCGCAGAGCTCGTTGGCGTCCGCGAAGCCCTCGACGGTCTCGCCCGTGATCTCTACCTCGGTCAGAGCACCCTCATGGAGCTCGAGTTCGAGCTCGTCACCGGGTGCGTAGGTGCCAACGGCCACACCGTCGACCTCGACGTCGAACTCGACCGTGACGTCGTCGAGTTCGGCGTCGTCACCGGTCCAGACCTTGTCGAAGTCGACCGCGATGAGGGCGGTACCGAGCACCGCTCCGAAGTCGTTGGTGAAGGTGACGACGATGTCGTCGCCCTCGTTGACCTCGAACTCGTCGGTCTCGGTGCCCTCGCCGGTCACGTCGTCATCGATCGTCCAGCTGACGCCGGCGCCCTGAGCGTCGGTCTCCACCACGGTGCAGGTCGAGCCATCGCCGACGTTGGTGGAGTCCGACTCACCATCGCCGAGCGAGAACGAAGCCTCGGTCGAGCCGTTGCACACGACCTCGAAGGGGAAGTCCTCGAGGACCAACGGCGCATCTCCGATCACGTTCTTCTCGACCGTCACCTCGCCGTCACCCGGCTCCGGCGGTGGGGGCGGGGTGTCGTCCTCTTCCTCCTGGTTGCAGACGACATGCTCACCCGAAGCGTCGGCCGAGAAGTCATCGCCGGTTCCGTCTCCGATCACACCCTCACCGAGATGGTCCTCGCTA
>SKRR01000229.1 GCA_007118345.1 Microthrixaceae bacterium
CGCGGCTGCTGGACCCCGATCGCACCACGTCGGCACTGCCACCGCCGACCGCACCGCGGCTGCACACCCCGCCGCCACTGCCGCCCGCACTCGATCCTGCAGCGACGGGACCACCGGCGGTCGGCACCGAGCTCGCACGACTCCGCTGGGGGTGGGCGCCGTACCACCTGCTCACGTTCTGGACACTCGTGCTCCCGCTGATGGCCCTCGGCGTGCTCTGGCAGGTGCTCTCGACCGTCGGGGTCGACCCGCTCGACCGCGAGGTCGTCGACGGGGCGACGGGACTGCTCTCGTCGCGACCATGGTGGGTCATCGCGGCCGTCGTGGCCCTGCTCGGCGCCATGGTGGGTGTGCTCGGCTCGCTCGGGGCGTTCGCCGTGTCGTGGTACGGGTACCGGCTCACCCGTGAGCCGGGTGAACGTCTGCAGCTGCGACGCGGCCTGTTCACCACCCGCACCACGACGCTGGACGAACGTCGGCTGCGCGGCGTGGAGGTCCAACAATCACTTCCGGTCCGCCTGGCGCGCGCTGGCCGGCTCAAGGTGATCGCCCATGGCCTCAGCGGTGCCGATCAGCCCACCAGGGCAAGCGGCGACGCGCTGCTCCCCCCGGTGCCCCTCCCGACCGTCCAGCGTGTCTCGGCTCTGGCGCTGCGCCTGGAGGACCCGCCGACCGCGGTCGAACTCACCAGGCACCCCGTCGGGGCCCGCGACCGGCGGCTCGTGCGCGCCGGGGTCGCCACGGTGATCGCCCTGGGCACGGCCGGCGTCGCCATGGGGGCCGGATGGGGTGCCTGGACCCTCGCGCTCGCCGTTGCCGTCGGTGCAGCCGCGTTCGTCATCGCAGTGGACGCCTACCGCTCACTCGGTCATCGCCTCCACGGCCCGCACCTGGTCACGCGTTCCGGCTCGCCGAGCCGCACCACCTCGGCCCTGCAACGCTCCGGCATCATCGGGTGGACCGTGTCGCAGACCCTCTTCCAGCGCCGCAGGGGATTGTGCACGCTGACGGCGACGACCGCAGCGGGAGCTGAGGCCTACTCGGTCGTCGACATCGATCTCGGCGAGGCGGCACGGGTGGCCCACACCGCCGTACCGGGACTGCTCGACCCGATCATCGTCGCCGACGTGGTCGACCTCGACAGCGGTCGGACGAGGCCGTCCTCCGGAGGGCTGATCAGCCCCTGATGACCTCGGCCCCGAACCAGTCGACGGATTCGAGCTGATGGTCGAGTGAGCCGACATCGCCCTGCCGGTAGTACCACGGACAGACCATGGCCTCGGTCACACCGACGTCGGCCATCATCGCGAATCCGCCGAGATCGAACACGTCGGTGCACAGCGCGGCGATCCGGAACGGCTCGGTGTCCCGGCCGTACTCGACCCGCAGCTCCTCCAGCCGGGGCACCACCGCTCGCACCTCGTCGAGCGTGTTCGCCACCGAGATCCACCCGTCACCCAGGCGGGCAGCCCGACGGAGACCGGGTTCGGAGAGCCCGCCGACCAGCACCGGCACGGGAGTGGCACCCACCGGGCGGACCATCAGGGGCCCGAACTGGTGATGTGCGCCGTCGTACTCGACCCACTCGCCGGTACCGACCGCACGGATGATCTCGATGGCCTCGTCGGTGCGAGCACCGCGCGTCCGCTTCTCCTTGCCGAGCCACTCGAACTCCTCCGGGATCCACGAGAGCCCGACGCCGAGCGAGAGTCGACCGTCGAACATCGCAGCGATCGAGCTCACGGTCTTCGCGACGATCAACGGCTCACGGATTCCGAGCTTCAGGACGTTGGTGAGGAATCCCAGCCGCTCGGTCACCGCCGCCATCGCTGGGATGGCCACGAACGGATCGACGAAGGGGGTCTCGGGCGCCCAGAAGCGTTCGCCGTCGGCGGAGTACGGGTACCCGGCCGACACGTCGCGCGGGTAGAAGACCGAATCGGGCACTGCGGCAGCGGTGAACCCAGCCGCCTCGGCGGCGCGGGCCAGAGGCACCAGGTGGTCGGCGGGCAGCATCGGCAATGCCAGGGTGTACTCCATGTCGCCTCCTAGGCGAGGGTGCCGCCGTCGACCCGCAGCACCTCTCCGTTCACATGGGCCGCGTCGTCGGAGCCCAGGTAGGCCACCGCAGCAGCGATGTGCTCCGGGCCCCGCATGCGGTCCAGGGGCATGATGCGGTGGATCAGCTTCGGGTCGCCACCCTCGGGGATCTTGAACGCGCCCTGGATCGGGGTCTCGATCGAGCCTGGGGCGACTGCGTTCGTCCGCACGCCCAGCTTGCCGAACTCCACCGCGAGGGTGAGCGTCAGTGCGAGGACGCCCCCCTTCGACGCCGAGTAGGACGAGGTCCAGGGGTGCCCGGCCAGCGCTGCGGTCGAGGTGATGTTCACGATGTTCCCCTCGCGTTCGAGCAGGTGCGGCATGGCCTCACGGCACACCAGGAACGTACCGGTCAGGTTGACCCCGATGATCCGTTCGAAGTCGGCGAGGGTCGTGGAGCGGAAGTCCTCGAACTGCAGGATCCCCGCGACGTTGCAGACCAGGTCGATCCCGGACGACGCGGCCGAGGCGGTGACCCACTCGCTGACCGCCGACTCGTCGGACACGTCGACGAGGCTCGTTGCGACGTCGGCACCGTGCGCCTCGCACGCTCGGCGGGTGGTGGCGAGGCCCTCCTCGTTGACGTCCGCGAGGGCCAGGCGCGCACCCTCGGCAGCGAGTCGCTGGGCGGTGGCCTGCCCGATCCCCGAGGCCGCTCCCGTGACCAGCGCCGTTCTGTCGGCGAATCGCTGCACCTGTCCCCCTTCGAGCCTCACCTGACGCGTCGTCAGGTTGGTGCGGGATCCTATGCGGACAGTCGGTCTCAGGCGGTGGCCCGGCTCCGGAAGAAGTCCAGGGTCCGCGCCGTACCGGTCGCCAGGTCGGTGAAGGGCTCCCACCCGAGATGCAGCTTCGCCCGTCCCGCGTCGAGACAGGAACGGGCGAGCTCACCGGTGCGCGCCGGCGCGTGGGTGGCATCCGCTCCGACGCCGGCGTTGTCGGCGACGGTCCGGTAGAGCTGGTTGACCGACGTCTCGGTCCCGGTGCCGATGTTGCACAGCAGGCCACTGCCCCGCTCCGCGGCGCGGACGAAGGCATCCGCGACGTCGTCGACGAAGACGTAGTCACGGGTCTGTTCGCCATCGCCGAAAATGGTGCAGGGCGCTCCGGCGAGCAGCCGGCCGGCGAAGATCGCCACCACGCCGGCCTCGCCGTGGGGGTCCTGGCGCGGTCCGTACACGTTCGCCAGCGCCAGCGAGGTGAACTCCAGCTGGTACAGCTCGCGGTAGGCGTGGAGGTAGTCGGTGGCGACCTTCTTCGTGATGCCGTAGGGCGCCACGGGCAGCTGAGGGTGCGCCTCGTTCACCGGGAGGTCCTCCGGGTCGACGTCGCCGTAGATGGTGCCGCCGGACGACGCGAAGACCACTTTGGACGCTCCGGCGCGTCGGGCCCCCTCGAGCACGTTGATGGTGCCGAGCACGTTGATCCGCGCGTCCAGCGACGGATCGCTGATGGACACGCGCACGTCGATCTGCGCAGCGAGGTGGAAGACCACGTCGGGCGAGCGGCGTTCGATGAAGTCGACCAGCGCGGGGTCACAGATGTCGAGCTGGTGGAAGGAGAACTCGTGGTTCCGGTCCGAGCGGGCATCGGCGAGGTTCGCCAGGGAACCGCTGGAGAGATCGTCGACGACCTCCACCGAGTGTCCCCCCGCCAGCAGACGGTCGACGAGGTTCGAACCGATGAACCCGGCGCCGCCGGTCACCAGTGCCTTCATGTGCGCTCCCCCTGTGGTGGCATCAGGTGTGGGTCACCAGTTGTCGGGCCCGGGCAGACGTTCCGCCCTGAGGATCGTGCCCGCGTCGACGTCCTGGTCGTAGCCGACCACTGACAGTTCGGTCACCTCACAGCCGTCGCCGATCAGCGCACGCGCCCCGATGATCGACCGCTCGATCCTGGCGCCGTGCGCGATCCTGACGCCGGCCATCACCACCGAGTCGATCACCTCAGCGCCGGCAGCCACAACTGCGCCGGACCCGATGAACGACCGACTGATCTTGGCGTCGGCGTCCACCCGGGCGGTCCTGTCGACCCCGGATTCGACCGTGCCACGACGACCGTCGAGCAGGTCGAGGTGGACCTGGAGGAACGCCGCAGGGGTTCCCGCGTCGATCCAGTAGGCATCGGACTGCACCGCGTAGAGCGTCCCGGCGCCGACCAAGGCCGGGAAGGTCTCCCGTTCGATCGACACCTTGCGTCCGCGGGGGATCGACTGGATCACCGACGGCTCGAGCACGTAGATGCCGGCGTTGATCCAGTTGCTGGGCGCAGTGCCGGGCTCGGGCTTCTCGATGAACGCCCGGACGCGACCGTCGTCGTCGAGCGGCACCACTCCGTAGCGGGATGGGTCCTCCACCGGCGTGAGTGCGATCGTGGCCGCTGCGCCGAAGCGGTCGTGATGAGCCAGGAGGTCGGCGATGTCGAGATCGCTGAGCACGTCGCCATTGACGGCCAACACCCGCTCGGACACCCCGGCGGCATCGGCGGCGAAGGCGATCGCCCCAGCGGTGTCGAGGGGTTCCGGTTCGACCGCGTAGACCAGATCGACCCCGGCGCACCGAGCATCGGCGAACTCGCTGCGGAACATGTCGGGCTGGTACCCGAGCGAGAGCACCACCTCTTCGACGCCCGCCGCTCCGAGTTTCGCGACGACGCGTTCGAGCATCGTCACGCCACCGATCGGCAGCAGCTGCTTGGGCGCGCTGAGGGTGAGCGGCCGGAGCCGGGTGCCGAACCCGCCGACCAGGACGATCGCCTTCACGGATCAGTTCTCGCCGTCGTCGCCGTTCGCTTCGGGGTCGGCGCCCTCGGGCAACTCCCCGGGTGCGAGGTCGTCGAGATCGAGCGGCTCGAGCTCGAGGTCACCGTCCACGTAGTCGGTCGATCCCTGCAGGGGCTCTTGCTCGATGTCCACCGGGTCCGCCAGCGCAGGAAGCGTCGGCGGCAGCAGCACCTCGGCGTCCTCGGGGACGAACGCCAGCACGTACGCCTCGCCATCGGAGCGGAAGCGGTGCTCCTTGATGTTCTCGGTGATGATCGTGGGTTCGGTCACCTCGGTGGCCGCAGGGGGCCAGGCGTACAGCGCCACCCGGCCGGGCTGGGTCCCGTCGTCGGTCTCGCAGTCGTCTCCATCGGTGTAGGTCGTTCCGTCGGGCAGCGTGAACGAGTCGTCGGTGATCTCGAGACCCACTTGGTCGGAGAAGCGACCGAACACCGCGTTCGGTCCGGCGGCCGCACCCACGAACGGGTGGATGTGGATCAGCCCGTCCCGGTGTGTGTGGATGCCCATGGTGTCGGGGCCCTGGTCCGTCAGCGGCTCGAGGAACTCGCCGCAGATGTCGATGCCGAACGCAGCATGCCAGTGGTCCCGGTTGACCGCAGGCGCCTCGCCGGCCGTGGCGGCGCGCTCGTCGCGGGCGAAGAACACCATCACCGAGCCGACCACGAGGATCGCCGCGATCAGCACCGGGTAGCCCATGTTGCGCCGTTGACCCGGCGCGCGACTGACGCCCGCCTGCTGGACGCGCTTGATCTTCTTCGATGACGACGCCTTACCCATACGGCCACAGAGGGTAGTCGCACCTGACCCCTGAGCCGAACCGCGCGCCGGTTGGCCGTGCGGTCGCTGAGGGTAGTGTCAGCGCGCCGAGCCCGCGACGGTCTCGACGGACGCTCAGGAGCCCCCGGTGCGAGCCCTGGCGACCCGATCGAACAGTTCCTCGTAGGCGGCGCCGACCGCTGCGGGCGACACCCAGCTCTCGACGAACCGCCGACCGGAGGTCCCCATCTCCCGGAGCCGCTCGGGGTCATCGACGAGTGACTCGAGAGCGGCGCAGAACGCGTCGGGGTCCTCGGGCGGCACCGACACCCCCGCACCCGCCCGGTCCAGTGTCGTCGCGACCTCGGTGCCCGGGTCGACACTCGCGAGCACGGGCCGGGCAGCGGCCAGGACGGAGTAGAGCTTGGAAGGAACACTGGATCGGGCCAGACCGGTCCGCAGCGGGACCAGATGCACGTCGGCGGCGGCGAGCACCTCGGAGAGACGCTCGCGGGGCTGCATCGGCACGAACCTCAGGTTCTTCAGTCCTGCGGCCTCGCGGCGCAGACCGTCCAACCCCGACCCCCCGCCGTTGACGACGAAGACCAGTTCCTCGCGCTCCTGCAGACGACGGGCGGCGGTGACCACCAGGTCGAGAGACTGTGACAGGCCGACGTTGCCGGCGTACATGACCACGGTGCGACCCTCGAGGCCGAACTCGCGCCGATATGCGTTCTCTCGTTCGGCGGGAGCGATCCGTTCGGTGTCCACGAAGTTCGGGATCACCTCGACCCGCTCGGGTCGCCGGTGCGCGAGCTTGCCCGCGACGTTGTCGCGCAGGTCCTCCGACAGCACCGTCACTGCGTCGGCGCGGCGGTACAGGAAACGCTCCAGCCACGACGCGGCGGCGATCACGCGGGGATCGCTGATGGCGCCGAGCTCGACGGCGACGTCGGGGAAGACGTCCTGGATGTTGAACACGAACGGCGACCGCCGGGTCACCGAGACGAGCCAGCCGGCGAGGCCGAGGGGCAGCGGCGGCGACATGACCATCACGGCATCGGGTCGGCGACCGGTGCAGAGCCCGGCGACGGCCGCCATGGCGGTGAACCCACCGAAGGCCACCGCCCTCGCCGGGATGTTCTTCTTGTCGGTGGGGAACGGATGGAGTCGGGTGATGCGACCCCACGAGGTCCGTTCGGTCCGCCACGGCCGGCCTCCCCAGCCGGGCTCGACGCGGTGGTGCACGTACCACGGCAACGCCGTGACCACATGGAGCTCGTGGCCGCGTGCTGCCAGCGCAGTGGCGATCGAGGTCATGACCTCGCCGGTCGGGGCGGCGTCCGGCGCGAAGTGGGGGCAGAGCACGAGCAGCTTCATCGGGAAGCACCGACGCTCGCGCGGCCCCGCCGACGTGTCACATCGACCCAGCCGGATGCCATCAGTTCCGCTCCGCGAGCACGTCGGGGTGGGTCCGCATCCATGCCACGGTCGACTCGACGCCGTCGCGACGGCTGATGGGAGCCGGTCCGCAGAGCTCGATGAGCGGGGCGAGGTCGAACCGGGTGTCGGTGCAGATGTTCCGCAACCGGTACCGGGTGATCGGTGGCGCCGCCCAGCCGAGCGCCGATGCGACGTCGCCACCCGCGGCCAGCGTCCGCAGCACCCACATCGGCACCTGTCGAACGGGTCCCCGACCCCATGCAACGGCGATCTCGTCAGCCCAGTCCAGGATCCGGTACGGCTCGTCGTCGGAGAGGTAGAGCATCCGGGAGTGCAGCTGATCGGCCGGCACCCGGGTGAGCAGCTCGATGCGATGCACCGCGTTGCCGACGTAGCCGAACGACTTGTGCACGTCGAGTCCGCGTGGGTGCAGGTACCTGCCCGCGGCAACGGTACGGAAGAAGGTGCTGTACAGACGCCCCCACCATGGCCCCCAGATCGACGTGGAACGCAACAGCGCCCAGGTGAACCGATCACCGGCCCGTTCACGAACCAGCTCCTCGCCCGACACCTTCGAGCGGCCGTAGGCGTTCGGCGGCGAGTAGTCGAACTCGTCCACCGGTCGGTGCCCGGGGGTGCAGACCAGTTGCGACGAACCGAACAGCACCCGGTCGACCCGGGCGTCGGCCGCGGCGTCGATGACGTGATCGACGCCGGCCACGTTGACCGCGTAGTCCTGCACCTGGTTGCCGTCGAGGTCGGTCCGGGCAGCGAGGTGGACGATCACCTCGGGTTCGGCTTCGGCCACGGCCCGGTGGAGCGCTCGACGGTCGAGCAGGTCGACACCGCGCCAGTTCGGGGTGTGGGCGGGGTTCCTCGGTGGGTCGCGATCGATGCTGACGACCTCGGTGTCGTCGAGTCCCAGGAGGTGCTCGACGAGGTTCGTGCCGATGAATCCCGAGCCACCGGTGACCAGCACACGGCGTGTCATCGGGACGTCCCGCTCTCGTCGCCGGACCCACCGGCAGCCGACGCGCTCGCGTACAGCTCCGAGGTCGCACGGGCGGTGCGGTCCCAGGAGAACTGTTCGACGTTGGCGCGTCCCGCCGCGACGAGCCGGTCGCGCTCCTCGGGATCGCCGACGACACGGGCGAGCGCGGCGGCCAGGGAGTCGACCGAGGTGGGCTCGGCGAACACCGCCCCGTCCCCCGCCACCTCGGGCAGCGACGCTGCGGTGGAGCACACCACGGGAACACCCAGACGCTGCGCATCGAGGACCGGCAGGCCGAACCCCTCGTAGGTCGAGGGGAAGGCCAGCACCAGCGCCGCGCCCAACAGCGCTTCGAGATCCCGATCGGGCACGTACCCGGTGGTCACCACACGCTCCGCGATGCCCTCGTGGGCGATGACCTCGGCCACCTCACCATCGGGCGGAAGGTGACCCACGAGCACCAGCAGCAGGCCAGGGTGGTCCAGGCGGGCGAAGGCCCGAACCAACCGAGGCAGGTTCTTCGAGGGACTGGCGCTGCCGAGCGCGAGGACGTACGGCGCCGCCACACCCTGGGCTCCCAGGTGGTCCGGGACGACGCGGGTGGGATCGTCGGACCACCCGCTGCGCGGCGCGAGCGCGACGACGTGGATCCGTTCGGCTGGGACCGGGAGCTCGGCGACGAGCTGCCGGCGCGACGCCTCTGAGTCGGTGATCACCGCACGGGCGCCACGAGCGGCACCGCGCACGAAGGTTCGCAGCGCGAGACGTCTCGACACCGACAGGTGCTCGGCGAAACCGCGGTAGATCAGGTCGTGCACGGTGACCACGTGGGGAACCCCGGGGCGGACCGGGCCGACGTAGCCGAGTGAGTGCAACACGTCGATGCCGTCGCGCCGGCACCAGCGTGGCAGCAACAGCTGCTCCGCCGCGTAGCGTCGAGCCCGGGAGCTGGCGGTGACGTCGCACCGACGCAGCTCCACCGCACCATCGCCGAGCACGAGGTCGACGCTCTCACGGTTGACGTAGGCGAGGTACTCGTTGCCGTCGTCGAGCGCGACGAGCGCACGGAGGAGCTCCTCTGCGTAGGTCTGGGTGCCGCCCACCTGCCCCGGCAGCAGGTACAACAGGTTGAGCCCCACCCTCATCGGGGACCACCTGCGACCAGGCGGTAGAGCTCGAGGTACCGGTGGGCGCAGTCGTCCCAGCGGTGCCTCGACGCACGGGTGACCCCGGCGGCGCGGAGCTGGTCGGCCAGGTCGGCATCATCGAGCACTGACGCGAGTGCGCCGGCCAGCGCCTCGGCGTCGCCGGGCGCCACGAGCACTGCTGCTTCACCGGCGACCTCGGCCAGCGCGGTGCCGGCGGTGGTGACGACGGGTGCGCCGGCTGCCATCGCCTCGAGCACCGGGAGTCCGAAGCCCTCGGCACGCGACGGCACGCACACCACCGCGGCGCCCCGCATGAGCGGCGCAAGGTCCTCGTCGGCGACGAACCCGAGCCGGGCCACGGGCGATGCCACCCCGGCGAGTTCGTCCGCGAACACCTCGCCCCATCCCTCGGGGCCGGCGATCGCGAGCGTCAGCTCCGGGCGGTCGAGCCGGCCGATCGCCGCGGTCAGCACGTCGAGCCCCTTACGGGGTTCGATGGTGCCCACGAAGAGCACGTACTCCCCTGCGAGCCCGTACCGGGCCCGGGTCGCGAGCACCTCGTCGTCGCCGGGGGTGGCCGGGTCGATCCCCCAGGGCACCACGTGCAGACGCGTCGGTGACGCGCCGATCGACACGGCCGCCTCGGCGACGTGGCGGCTCGGCACGGCGATCGCCGAGGCGGTGTCACGGATGCGCCGGAGTCCCCGGCGCATCAGCCGCGCTCCCCGCCCGGTGAACGAGGCCGGATCGGTCAGCGGCAACACGTCGTGGACGGTTGCCAGCACCGGGGCCGCACCGGGGCCTGGCACGATGGGGATCGTGTGGTGGACGACGTCGACCGGACCGACGCTCGATTCGACCGACGGCCAGGCCCCTCGGTGCCAGACGTCGTAGAGCACCGGAAGTGGCAGCGGCAGCTGTGCCGTCTCGACCGACGGCGACCACGGCGCCGGTGGTCGGTGCGTCCTGGGCGCGACGGCGACCAGCTCGACCTGGCCTGTCGCGGCGAGCGCATCGACCAGGCGGGCGACCGAGCTCGCCACCCCACCAGGCACCCGGTGCCAGCACTGGGTCATCGTCACCGCGACGCGCGGGGGGCGGTCCATGGCGATGCAGTCTGGCATCGTGGGGTCACCCACGCGACGGACCGGTCGGCCCGGGTCTGCCACAGCGCGGCGGGCCAGGCGGTACGGTTGTCGCCCGATGAGCGGGTTCTGGAACGACCGACGAGTGCTGGTGACCGGCGGGGGGGGTTTCCTCGGCGGCGCCGTGCTCCGGCACCTCGAGGCGCTCGTCCCCAGCTCGGTCGTCGCTCCCTCCTCGGCCGAGGTGGACCTTCGACGAGCCGACGCCGTCGAGTCGATGTTCACCGACGTGGCGCCCGATCTCGTCATCCACCTGGCGGCGCGGGTCGGCGGCATCGGCGCCAACATGGCCCGGCCGTCCGGGCTCTACCTGGACAACCTGCTCATGGGCACCTTCGTGCTGGACGCGGCGCTACGACACGGCACCGCGACGACCGTCATGTTGGGCACGATCTGTTCGTACCCGAAGCACACACCGGTGCCCTTCTCGGAGACGTCGCTGTGGCACGGCTATCCCGAGGAGACCAACGCACCGTACGGTGTGGCGAAGCTCGCGCAGCTGACCCAACTGCAGGCCAACCGGGACGAGCACGGCCAGTCGGCCATCTACCTGTTGCCCACCAACCTGTACGGCCCCGGTGACAAGTTCCACCCCTCGGTCAGTCACGTCATTCCGGCGCTGATCAAGAAGTGCGTCGATGCGGTGGAGTCCGGGGCGAACCACATCGACGTGTGGGGCACGGGTTCGGCCAGCCGCGAGTTCCTCTACGTCGACGATGCGGCCAAGGGGGTCCTCCTCGCTGCGGAGCACTATGACGGCCGGGACCCGGTCAACCTCGGCACCGACGAGGAGATGCCCATCAAGGACCTCGTCGGGATCATCTGCGAGCTGGTGGGTTTCGACGGCGAGGTCCGCTGGGACACCTCAAAACCGGACGGCCAGCCACGGCGCCGTGTGGACACCTCGCGTGCACGCGAGGAGTTCGGTTTCGAGGCGGAGGTCCCCTTCCGCGACGGACTCCAGCGGACGATCGCGTGGTACCGGGCGAACCGCACCGAAGCCGAGGCTCGCGCCAGCTGATCGGTGGAAGGGCGCCTGAGCGGTATCGGTGGAGCGGGCGCCGGAGCGGGCGCCCGGGCGTCGGCGGTCAGGTGCGCCCGATGCCGCGGTAGATGAATCCGCGGCGCTCGAGGGCCGAACGGTCCACCACGTTGCGGGTGTCGACGATGCGCGGCGCCTCGAGCGCATCGGCGACCCGGTCGAGGTCGAGACGGCCGAACTGGGGCCACTCGGTGAGCACCACGAGCGCCGCTGCGCCCTCGCAACATGCGTAGGGATCGTCGACGACCTCGATCCCGGCAGCGATCGGAGTGTCCTTGTCGACCTCCGGGTCGTACGCGACGACGTGCGCGCCGGCGTCCACGAGCCGTCGGGCGATCTCGACCGCAGGTGAGTCCCGCAGATCGTCGGTGTGCGCCTTGAACGTGAGCCCCCACACGGCGATGCGCCGCCCGGCGACAGGACCGCCGATCACCTCGGTGGCCTTGTCCACGACCCTGCGGAACTGGTCGGTGTTCACCTCGACCGCCTGCTTCAGCAGGGCGAAGTCGTAGCCGGCGTCCTCTGCGATCCGCACCAGCGCCGAGGTGTCCTTCGGCAGGCAGCTCCCGCCCCAGCCCGGTCCGGGTTGGAGGAACTTCGCACCGATCCGCCCGTCGAGCCCGAGTCCCTTGACCACGTCGTCGATGTCGGCATCGACCGCTTCGGCGACGGCGGCCACGGCGTTCACGTAGCTGAGCTTGAGCGCGAGGAACGAGTTCGAGGCGTACTTGATCAGCTCGGCCGACGCCGGGTCGGTGACCAGCAGCGGGGCTGTGAGCCGCAGGTGCAACGCTGCGACACGCAGGCCGATCTCCTCGGAATCGGCGCCCACGACGACGCGCTCGGGATTCAGGAAGTCCGACACCGCATGGCCCTCGCGCAGGAACTCCGGGTTCGACACCACCTGCACGTCGTCGCGACCCAGCGCGTCGGCCACCACGCGTGTGGAGCCCACCGGCACCGTCGACTTGTTGATGACCACGGCATCCGCGCGCAGGTGGGGGCCGATGCTGCGGGCAGCCGACTCGATGTAACCGAGGTCGGCGGACCCGTCGGGGGCTTGGGGCGTGGGGACGCACAGCAGGACGAACTCAGCGCCCGTCACGCCCTCGACGACGTCCGAGGTGAAGCTCAGCCGACCGGCGCCCCTTCCCTCGGCGACGAGCTCCGGCAGACGGTCCTCGGAGATCGGCATGATCCCGTCGCAGATCTGGGCGATCTTGACCTCGTCGACGTCCACGCACACCACGCGGTGGCCGAGGTGCGCGAGACACGCGCCGGTGGTCAGGCCGACGTAGCCGGTACCGACGACTGCAATCCGATTGCTCATCGTGGGGAGGTTAACGAACGCGCCGCATCGAACCGCGGTCTGCACTCACCTGCAGGTCGCCGCCTGCTGCGGATCGGTGGGGACGACGCCGGGTGGCGGCTCGGTGGTGACCGTGGGGTCCTCGGCGACCTCCGGCGGGGACTCGGGCTCGGCCGGCTCCCCGGGGGGCGGCTCATCCGGAACCGGTTCGTCGACCACGGTGGTGGGCGGCGGCAGCAGCTCGAGTGGCAGCGACTCGACGGGCACCGCCTCGGGGCGGATCCCGGCGAAGTCGGTGCCGGGCTCGAGCTCGACCCGATAGCCGCTGATCTCGTCGTCCTCAACGAAGTCGGGCAGCACTTCGAGCTGGGCCGCGAGCAGCACTGCAGCATCGCGCCCACGCGGGCCATGGGTGATCGTGGTGCGCGACACGGTGGACCGGTTGAAGTAGACCTCCGCGTCGAACCCGACGCCGTCGAGCTGATCGGCGATCGCCTCCAGTCCGGGCTCCTCGGCCTCGCGGCCACGCACGTCGACGATCACATTGCGAGGCTCGATCACTGCTCCCGGCTCCACCCCGCGGAAGGGTTCGAGCAGCAGGTCGGCCTCGTCCCAGTCAATGCTCTGGTAGGCCACACCCCCACGAGGGTCGAAGAAGGTGGGGACCTGTGTCGACGCGAGCTCTTCGGGGTTGAAGTTCTGGAACTCCCGCATCAGCGTCAGGATCGTCCCGACGTCGAGGGTGTCGTCCATTCGCACCGACGCTGCCGCGGCGTTGACCACCCCCACTGCGGTCGACGGGTTGCGCACGCCCTGATCGGACGCACGTCGGAGCGCCCGCTTGATGAAGTCCTGCTGACGGGTGATCCTGCCCAGGTCGCCTGAACCGTCGACCTGCCAACCCGACTCGGTGCGGTACTCGAAGGTGCGGGACCGGGCATACGCCAGGGCCTGGTCGGGGTCCAGCATGATGCAGCCGGGTTCGTCGACGAACAGCCCCGACATGCGGTCACGCACGGGTGTGGTGAAGTAGACCGGCACTCCTCCGAGCACGTCGACCAGGTCGGTGAACGACTTGAAGTCCACCTCGACGTAGTTGTCCACCGAGATGCCGAAGTTCCGCTTGATGGTCTGGACCAGGTTGCGGGGACCCTCGTCGCCGCCGGCCGAGATCGCACCGTTGATGCGGGCCATGGTTCCGTCGGGGGCGACCGCGACCCGCGAGTCGCGGGGGATCGACAGCAGCTGCGCCGATCCGTCGCGTGGATCGACCCGCAGGATCATGATCACGTCGGCGAGCTGGCCGGTCATGTCGCGACCCTCGGTGCGGGGATCGTCGGGATCGAAGCCCGATGCCGAGTCCGTGCCGATGATGAGGAAGTTCCGGGGTTCGGTCACCTCGGTCAGGGGGGTGAGCGACGAGCCGATGTCGACCACCGGCACGTCCTCGATCGTGGAGCGCAGCTTGCTCAGCGATGCCGCAGCACCGAGGCAGGCCAGCACGAGCACCACGTTGGTGGCGAGCAGGAGACGCTGTGGCCACGTGCGTCGGGGGCGCAGCGAGCGCGAGCGGGACACGCCGGGACCGTAGCAGCGCACCTGCTCGGATCCGGAGCACCGCCGGGACGGGCCGGGCAGCGGCCCGAGCGCTCGTAGACTGCCATCGATGGCCCCGACCGCCGCTCGCGGCACCACGACCGGCACGGTTCGCGACCCGGACGCGCTCGCAGTGGTCGGCGGCTGGCTCTGCACCGGGCTGGCCGACGTCACCTCGGACCTCTCCGCCCTGGACGGCTCGGGATTCTGGGCGGTCGTGATCGACGTCGAGGGTCGAGCCACCTGCGCCCGGTTCGACGAGGTCCGACCCGCCACCCGCTGGCCGGGTCCCCTGTGGCACGGCCCCGAACCGGGCGACTGGCGCTCGAGCCTCGACCGTGACGCGTTCACTGCAGCGGTCCGCTCGATCCGCCTCGAGATCGAGGCCGGCGACGTCTACCAGGTCAACCTGACCCGGCGGCTCAGTGCGCCGACGCGTCCCCCGGTGTCCGGCACGTCGAGCGACATCGCCGCGTTGGGTGCCGCGCTCGCAGAGGGCAACCCCGCGCCGTTCTCCGCCGTCGTCCGACTCCCGCGCCGTGGGGTGCACGTCGCGAGTGCGTCACCCGAGCGATTTCTCTCGATGGACGGTCGACGGGTCCGGTCCTCACCGATCAAGGGCACCGCGGCTGACGCCGAGAGCTTCCTCGACAAGGACCGCGCCGAGAACGTGATGATCGTCGACCTGGTCCGCAACGACCTCGGGCGGGTGTGTGAGTGGGGATCCATCCACGTGCCCCAGCTGCTCGAGGTCGAGCCGCATCCGGGACTCGTGCACCTCGTCAGCACGGTCGAGGGCCGGCGCCGCGGTGAAGTCGGGTGGCCCGAGCTCGTCGAGGCGACCTTCCCGCCCGGTTCGGTGACCGGAGCGCCGAAGCTCGCGGCGCTCGACACCATCACTCGGCTCGAGACGGTCCCGCGCGACGTCTACTGCGGGGCGGTCGGATGGGTCGACGCGGACCGCAACCGCGGCGATCTCAACGTCGCGATCCGCACCTTCTGGATCGAGGACGACCACCTGCACTTCGGTACCGGAGCCGGGATCACCCACGGCTCGGACCCCGACGGCGAGTGGGCCGAGACGGAGCTGAAGGCCCGTCGGTTGTTGTCGATCGCCTCGACACCACGACCCGCCCCCACACCGCTGCCGGCGGCGGTCACCTCGTGACCGCCGGGTCCGTCGATCGCCGACCGGTGGTCTGGCTCGACGGGGAGCTGGTCGACCCCGCGGTTGCGTCGGTGCACTGGTCGGACCACGGCCTGACCGTCGGTGACGGCGTCTTCGAGACCGTCGAGCTGCGTCGGGGCGTGGGGTTCGCCCTCACCCGCCACCTCGACCGGCTCGACCGCAGCGCCGTGGGCCTCGGACTCCCTGCGCCCGACCGGTCGCTCGTGGTCACAGCGGTCGAGCAGGTCACCCAGGAATGGGGTGACGACAACGGCCGCCTGCGGCTCACCCTGACCGCGGGTCGCGGTCCGATGGGCTCGGACCGAACCGGCACGACGGCCACGCTGCTGGTCGTCGCCTCCGACCTGGTGCTCCAACAGGACCCCACCGACGTCGTCGTCGTGCCGTGGACACGCAACGAACGCGGTGCAGTCGCCGGCCTGAAGACCACGTCCTACGCCGAGAACGTCGTCGCGCTGGCACGCGCGCATGAACGCGACGCTGGAGAGGCACTGTTCGCGAACACCCGCGGGGAACTGTGCGAGGGCACGGGGTCGAACGTGTTCATCGTGCTCGACGGTGAACTGCTGACCCCTCCGCTCGACTCGGGGTGCCTGGCCGGCGTGACCCGCGCCCTGTTGCTGGAGGCGCTCGAGGCCGAGGGCTGGGCGGCATCTCAACGCCCCGTGCCCATCTCACGTCTGGTCGATGCCGATGAGGCGTTCCTGGTCTCGACCACCCGGCACGTGCAGCCGATCCGAGCCGTCGACGGCGTGGCGCTCAGGTCGTGTCCCGGCCCGATGACCCGCCGGGCGGCGTCGATCTGGGCCGAACGGGTGCGGCCCCACGACGACCCCTGACGCCTGAACCCTCGGGGCGGCTCACTCCGGCTGGCGCAGGTGCACCACGTCGCCGGATCGGACCGTGTGGATCCGTCCCGCGGGGTCCCTCACCAGCAGCGAGCCATCGGCCGCGACGTCGACGGCCGACCCGAGCAGTTCGTCGTCGCGCAGCTCGACCCGGACGTGCCTCCCGAGCGACACGCACCGCCGTCGGTAGTCGTCGAGCATCTCGCGGACGGTCCCGTCACCGAGCAACCGGCCGCGGGCGTCGAGCTGACGGAGGATCTCCACACCCAAGTCGACACGGTCGACGTGCGCGCCCAACTGGTCGAGCGACGCAGCGGTACCGGAGAGCTCGTCCGGGAATCCGTCCGGCCAGGCCACGTTGAGACCGATGCCCAGCACCGCTGCGGAGGGCACACCGGAGTCGTCCGTCGCGAGCTCCGCCAGCAGCCCTCCGAGCTTTCGGTCAGCGGGCGGAGCGTCCTCGGCCGGCGCCGCACCGGTGGTCACCACGTCGTTCGGCCATTTCAGGCCGACGTCGACCCCGGTGAGCGCATCCACGGCGTCGAGCGCAGCCAGTCCGAGCGCGATCCCGAGCAGCTGGGGACCGCCGGCCGGGAACGGAGGCCGAACGAGCACGCTCATGAGCAGCGACGCGCCGACCGGCGCTTCCCATCGTCGGTCCAAGCGCCCTCGTCCTGCGTCCTGCACGTCGGCGATGAGGGCGCACTCCCCCGCACTGCGTGCCGCCTCGGCGAGCAGGTCGGCGTTGGTCGAACCGGTGCGCTCGACCCGGCGCAGATCGGAGAATCGGGTGCCGGCCAGCGCTGCTTTGGCGCGGAGGAAGCTCACAGGTGAAAGATAGGGCGTGTTTTCAAAGGTGCTCATCGCGAACCGCGGAGAAATCGCCGTCCGGGTCATCCGGGCCTGCAAGGAACTCGGCGTCTCCACCGTGGCCATCTACTCAGACCTCGACCGTGACGCGCTGCACGTGCGTCTGGCCGACGAGGCGTACGCACTCGGCGGCCAGACCGCAGCGGAGAGCTACATCGACGCCGACAAGGTGCTCGATGTGATCCAGCGATCCGGCGCGAACGCGGTTCATCCGGGCTACGGGTTCTTCTCGGAGAACAGCGACTTCGCCCGCCGCATCACCGACCTCGGTGTGGCGTTCATCGGCCCACCGCCCGAGGCGATCGAGGTCATGGGCGACAAGATCTCCGCGCGACTCGCTGCCGAGAAGGTCGGCGTGCACGGGGTTCCGGGCACCACCGAACTGATCACCGACCCCCAGCAGATCAAGGACTTCGGGAGCGAGTTCGGCTATCCCGTGGCGATCAAGGCCGCCTACGGCGGCGGCGGACGCGGGATGAAGGTCGTGGCGTCGGCGGACGAGGTCGAATCGGCGCTCGAGTCGGCCCAGCGCGAGGCGGTGGCCTACTTCGGGCGCGACGAGTGCTACATGGAGCGCTACCTCACCGGACCTCGACACGTCGAGGTCCAGGTGATGGCGGACATGCACGGCAACGTCGTGTACCTGGGCACCCGTGACTGCTCGGCGCAGCGGCGCCACCAGAAGCTGATCGAGGAGGCACCCGCTGCCGACATCCCCCCGGCGATCATCGCCGAGATGGGCGAAGCCGCGTGTGCGGTCGCACGAGGGTGCGACTACATCAACGCCGGGACCGTCGAGTTCCTCTACGAGAACGAGTCGTTCTACTACCTGGAGATGAACACCCGCCTGCAGGTGGAGCACCCGGTCACCGAGCTCGTGACCGGCAAGGACCTCGTGGAGCTGCAACTCCTCGTCGCGTCCGGCGATCCACTGCCGTTCAGCCAGGACGAGATCCGCATCGACGGCCACGCCATCGAATGCCGTCTGAACGCCGAGGACCCCGCCGGGGGCGCGTTCCTCCCCTCTCCGGGTCCGATCAAACGTCTGCGGGTCGCGTCGGGGTACGGCGTCCGCTGGGACGGAGGGTACGAAGAGGGCGACGAGATCAGCCAGTACTACGACAACCTCACCGGCAAGCTCTGCGTGTGGGGCCGCAACCGCGACGTGGCGATCGATCGCATGATCCGAGCGCTCGAGGAGACCGAGATCGAAGGGGTCGCGACGACGATCCCCGCCGACCTGGCGATCCTTCGGCACCCGGACTTCCGGGCCAACACGCACTCCACCAAGTGGGTCGAGGACACCCTCGACCTGACCGGGATCGGCGGCAGCACTGCCGCCTCGGACGAGGGACACGACGCCGAGGCGAAAGTGCGACGTGACGTCGACGTCGAGGTGAACGGCAAACGGTTCGCGGTGTCACTGTACGTTCCTGAGTCACAGCTGTCGGCCACCGCACCGGCGAACAAGCCGCGGCCCAAGCGGGGCTCCTCCGGGGGCGCCGCGACCGCAGCCGGGAGCGGCAAGGTCACGGTCCCGATGCAGGGCACGATCGTCAAGGTCCTGGTCGAGGTCGGCCAGAGCGTGGCCGAGGGCGACCCACTCGTCGTGCTCGAGGCGATGAAGATGGAGAACAACGTCGCCGCCGACATCGCCGGCACGGTCACCGAGGTCTCGGTCGAACCGGGCGCATCGGTCACCTCCGGTCAGCTCGTCGTGGTGATCGAAGGCGCGACCGGCTGAGCCACCGGTGTCGAGTGCCGCGGGTGACCGCACTGCGCACAACTAACGTCACGCCGATGCAATTCATCCTGGCCGGAACAGGTCTCACGCCCGGTGCACAGCAGCGGCTGCGGCAACGCCTCGACGAGCTGCCAGTGCCGCCACGCGAGGTGTGCCGCACCCCGGACGGACGACTGTTGTTCGCTACCTCCCCCGGGTCGGTGATCGATGTCGCCCACGACGGTGGTCGCCACGTGGCGAGGGTCGGCTCCGGAGTCGACCTGCTCGCGGACCGCGCGGCGCCCCTCGGCGTGGACGGCACGGCGCCGGACACCGCGGCGATCGGCTTGGACGTCGACGACGAGGGACTGCTGGCCGTCGCAGGTCCGGGCACCCAGGAGCTCTTCGTCGCTGAGCTCGACGATGGCGGCTTCCTGGTGGGCTCGAACCTGTGGATCGTGGCGCAGTGCGCACACGGTGCTCCTCGGGTGGACCGGTCCTACGAGGACTTCCTGCTCGGGTTCGGATTCCTCCCGGACGATCGGACCGTCTACCGGGGTGTCCGGGTCCTGCGAGGCACGACCGAGCAGCTGGGGGCCTCTGCTCCCGCTCGTGCACCCGTCGGCACACCACGATCGGTCGTCGATCATGAGCCGGAGTCGTTCGACGAGGCCGTGGAGCACCTCTACGACCTCTTCCTCTCGACCATCGAGGAGCTCGCCGCAGGTCACCGCCACCACGCGGTGCTGCTCGGAGGACTCGATTCCGCCCTCGTTGTCGCCGGACTCCGACGTCTCGGTCATGAGGTGACCACCTACACGTTCTCCTTCGGAGACCCCAGGTACGAGCAACGCAATGTCGGCGTGGTGACGCGGGAGCTCGGCACCCAGGAACGTTGGGTGCGGATCACCCCGGAGGTCGTGCTCGCCGGCCTCGACCGCTTCGCGCAGGTGTTCGCGCTACCGAGTCCTCAGCCGCACTACCAACTGCACACGCTGCATGCGGCCCGGCAGATCTCCGCGGACGGGTTCGACCGCGTGCTGACGGGCGACGGATGCGACGCAGTCTTCCTGGGCTACCCGACGGTCAGCACCCGAGCACGCCTGATCGAGCGCCTCGGCAGGGTCCCGGCCCCTGTCGTGCGGGGCGGGTTGGCTGCCGCGTCGCTGACCCCGGTCGATCGGCGTCTCGGCCACGTGGCCCGCATGGCCCGTTCCACCCTGCTCAACCTCGAACTGGAGATGCCGGCGAGAGGTCATCTCCCGACCCGGTACCTCGACCAGGTGGCACTCCGGCGATTGCGCTCCGGACCGCCGCCCGTGCAGGACGAGTCCATCGAACAGATCCGACACCGACTCGCAGCACCCCACGGCGACCTCGACCCGGTTCGCCTCGCCTTCCACGGAAACGCACTGACGGGCCAGAGCCGCAGCAAGGTGCAGGGCGCCGTCGCGGCGACCGGTGTCGCGCAGTTCTCGCCGTTCACCCGAGGACCGCTCGCCTCCTTCGTCGCCGCACTGCCCGTGGAGTACCTGCGCCCTCCGGGCTCACCAGCGGGAGCTTCCGGCAAGGCCCTCCTGCTGGAGATGGTCCGCCGTCACGCGCTCCTGCCACCGAGTGTGATCGACATGCCGAAGCAGTCGCCATCGGACTCCCCCGTGGACGGGTGGTACTCCGGAGAGTTGCGCCACCACCTGCTCGACCTCCTCGAGGACCTTCCGTTCAGCTGGAACCCTGCGTATGTCGAGGAGCTCCTCCGTCCGAAGCTGGCCGAGGACCTCTATCGGCGGAGGATCTCCATCTCGCACCATGCGTTCCAGGTGATCGGCCTCCTGGCGTCGTACGCGTCCTTCAGCCGTACATGACACGACGCGTGACGTTCCGGCGAGCAGCGGGCGTCACCATCCAGGTTCTGTTCGTCGCTGCACTCGTGGCGGTCGTGGTCACGCGTTGGGACGACCTCGCGGTGGTGTTCGAGGACCCGGGTCGCGACCTGGCACTGATCGCCGCGCTCGTCGTGGTCGGGCACTTCATCAACTCGAGCGAGTTCTGGTTGCTCTACCGCGCCCAGGGGGTCCCCATCAGGCTGTGGGAGAACTGGATGGTCTTCACGGCCGGACAGTTGGGCAACCTGCTGCCCGGCCAGCTCGGGACCGTCTACCGGTTCCGCTACCTCAAGGTCGTCCACGACCTGCCCTACACCCGCAGTGGGTCGAGTTTCGGCGCCAACCTCGTGATCACCCTGGCGAGTTCGGGGATCGCAGGGCTCGTCGGACTCGTCGCGTACTGGCTCGGTGGTGGGACGGTCCGTGTGTTCGTCGTGGTGGCCGTCGCCCTGCTGATCGTCGGCTCGGTCGTGCTCGCCGTGGTCCCCCTCCCCGACTCCCCCTGGTCGACCGGTCTGGTGGCTCGCGTGTGGAGCGGCTTCCGCTCCGGGTGGGAGGACCTGCGACAGCAGCCCGCGGTCGCGCTGCAGGTGCTGGCGCTCGACCTGGCGAAGTACGTCCTCGTGGCCTGGCGCTTCCAGCTCGCCTTCTCGCTGCTCGGGGTCGACGAGCCGATCTGGTACTTCCTGGTCATCGCCCCCGCGGCAGGTATCGCGGGCGCGATCTCGTTCACTCCCGGAGGGCTCGGCATCCGCGAGGCACTCGTCACCTTCGCCGCGGTCGGGATGGGGTCGCAGTTCGATGTCGGGCTGCTCGCCGCCACCGTCGACCGGGGGGTGATGCTGGCAACGGCGCTCGTGCTGGGCACCATCGGCTACGCCTACTGCACCCACCGGATGCGAACGATCTCCGGCACGAAGCCGGTGCAGGACTGAATCGCTCGATCGACCCGCGGCGGGACGGTCGGCTCAGGGGGCCTCGAGCAACCTGGCGACCACGTCGTTGGTGTGCGCCGACTGCTGCCTGAGCAACGGCTCGCTCTGCTCCAGGCGATCCCGGATCTCGGCGCGGCGCCGCCAGACGTCGAGGATCGAGGAGGACACGACCTCGGGTTCGACGTCGTCGAGCATCACCACGAAATCGCCGAGACCGGCAGCGTCCATCATCCCCGCCGCCTTGTGCTCGTAGGGGATGCACAGAACCGGCACGTGCGCCGACACCGCGAACACGGCGGGGTGGTACCGACCAGCGACGACGAGGTCCGCCGCCGCCATCACGCCGCGTTGGGCCGGGCTGGTCCGCTCTCCCTCGAGCACCTCCCACGAGATACGGGCATCGAAGCGCTCGGCGAGCCGTCGCAGGTACTCGACGTCGCTGTGCTTGCGCGAGTGCAGCTGCGGGACCAGCACGACGTGGACCCCTCGATCGCCCACCTCAGCGGCGAGGGCTCCCAACGCAGCAGCAATGGAGCGGTCGTAGTTCTCACGTCGGCCTTCCGGGTCGGGGTCACCCGCGTAGCGCCAGTCGATCGCCGAGAGCGCCACGAGCACCCGGTCGCCGAGCTGTGCCCATTCGCTTCTCGATCGCGGCGCGACCTGCTGTTGCAGCGCTGCGTCAGCGGTCACCTCGACCTGCGCGTCGTGGCCCATCAGTTGACGGTAGAACTCCGCCGACCGCTCCTCACGAAGCGTCACCACCCCGAAGCTCCGGTAGGTGAAGCGTCGGAACGGGTTGAACACACGTTTCGAGAACGGTCCCGCCGACGGGGCGTAGAGCGCGGCGGGACGACGGTGGAGTCGCGCCAGCCAGACGTAGAACCAGTGGACGGGTTCGTGCGACCAGTACAGGTCACCGAAGTAGGGACCCCCGGGCGCCGACACGACGAGATCAGCCGACTCATAGGAACCGACGATGACCTCACCTGCCGGGCCCAGCACCGGACGCCAGCGGCGTCCGAGCGCCAGCCCCAACGCGTACAACGTCAGCCGAACCGCCTCGCCGGGGCTGATCACGAGCGAGAGCCACCGGACCGGCTGAGCGACCTCGACCTCGCTCCCGCGCTCACGGAACTGGTGCAACACCGTGAAACGAGCGCCACCGAGGGCCTGGTCCAGTCCCTGGAGCATGCCACGGAGGGCCGCCTCGTCCCCGGTGTTGTCGCCGTGCTGGTTGACCACCAGGACGTGGCGCTCGGAACGGCGTTCGTCCGGTTCGGTTCGTGGCGTTGCGTCCGAAGGTGGTTCGACCATGCCGCTTCACACTATTGCCACACCGGACGCACCAGAACCGCCGTCGGAGCAACGCCGAGGACCAGTGGTCAGCTCCTACCGGGCGGCAGCCGACGGGCCGTGCCGGGCCGACGCAGCGCGTCCAACAACGGTTCGACGACCTGCTCCGGCCGGAAGCGGGAGGCACCGGCTCGTTCCTCCCCGAGGACGAGCCGATCCCCGGCGAGCTCGCGCAGACGCCCGGCCAACGCCAGGGGGTCGCCGGGGGTGACGTACTCGGCGAGCCGGCCGAGCACACGACGTTGCGAGTCCGTGTCCGAGGTCACGACCACGGCGCCGGCGGCGACGGACTGGAAGACCTTGGTCGGAACCACACGGTACGCCTTCGGCGTCGTTCCGAAGATCCCCAACGCCACGTGGTGCGATCCGACCACCCCCGGGAGCTCTTCGGCGACGACCCAGTCGATCCACGTCACCCGTGCGTCGCCCGCCGCCGCACGAGTGGCGTCGAGGTCCTGGCCCGTGCCGATCATCGTGAACTCGAATCTCTCATCGTCGCGAAGTTCGTGGATGGCTGCGCCGATGACGGGCGCACCGTGCAGCGGCGTGAACAGACCGACGAAGCACACGCGCCATGGCGGCCCCTCGCCCGGCCGCCCGACGTCGAACCACTCGGCGGTGGCCCCCACAGGGACCACGACCGCCCGCCGACGGACTGCCCGTGGGAGTTGGTCGCGCTGCTCGTCGGTGTCGACGACGACGACATCGGCCTGTGCGAGTGCGGCTCGGTCGACCGTAGCGAGCACTGCCCTCGCCACCCGGGAGCCGACCTGGCGATCTCGAACGGTGTCGGACAGACCGACGAGGTGGTCGAGCACGATGACGGACCGAGGCCAGAGCAGCCGGGCCAGATGTACGTCCAGGTGGCCGAGGTACCCCACCAGCACGATGTCGGGACGACCCACGCGTGAGCCCCGTCGAAGGAGCCGCCACCACGACAGCAGCACTCGGCGGAGGAACCCGAGGGCCCCGCCCAACGAACTCGCGGCACCGACCTTGTCGGCGGTGGAGACGCCCAGCGGCTCGTTGACCTCGATCACCTCGACGCCGTTCGCCCGCAGTCCGTCCCGCAGCACC
>SKRR01000272.1 GCA_007118345.1 Microthrixaceae bacterium
GGACGGCGAGGCCCGGTATTCACGCCGGACGATGCTGCGATGGGCCGGCAGCGCAGGGATCCTCGCCGTGGCGACCACGATCACACCGGCGTGTGCACCGGCGCCCGCGCCCGGCCTCGAGCTCGACGAGAACGGGATGTTGCTGCCACCCGGGTTCCGCTCCCGCATCATCGCCCGCTCCGGTGAACACGTCGGACCATCAGGGCTGGAGTACCGCATCTTCCCCGACGGGGCTGCGACGTTCGTCGATGCGACCGTGCCGGGTGGGTGGTACCTGTGCGTCAACCACGAGATCCCCGGCGGCGCCGGTGGGGTCACCTCGATCCGTTTCGCTCCCGACGGCACGGTCGTCGGTGCCGGGTCGGTCTGCTCGGGCACGAGCATGAACTGTGCGGGTGGCCCCACGCCATGGGGCACCTGGTTGACGTGCGAGGAGTTCGACTGGGGGCACGTCTGGGAGTGCGACCCGACCGGCGAGCGCCGGCCCGAGCGCCGACGGGCGATGGGTGCCTTCGCCCACGAGGCTGCTGCGGTCGCCGATGACGGGCGGATCTATCTGACCGAGGACCGTCGGGACGGCGGATTCTACCGGTTCACCCCGGTGGGTCCCGAGGACCTCTCCGACGGCCTGCTCGAGGTGGCCACCGGTGCCTCGAACGAAGGACCGGTGAGCTGGGTCGAGGTGCCGAACCCCGACCCCCGGGTGCTCGAGCGCGCCTGCCGGCACCAGGTGCGTGACTCCTTGCGCTTCGACGGCGGCGAGGGCATCGCGACGTCGGGGGAGCTGGTCTGGTTCACCACCAAGGGCGACGAGCGGGTGTGGGAGTACTCACTGGCGGACGCGAGCATGCGGCTCCGTCTCCAGGCCGGGCACGGCACGATCCTCTCGGGGGTGGACAATCTCTGGTTCGACGACCCCTCCCGCACGCTGCTGGTCGCCGAGGACGGCGGCGACATGGAGGTCGTCGTGCTGCGACCCGACGACACGCTCGACGCCCTCGCCCGCCTGCCCGAGCAACCATGGAGTGAGATCGCCGGACCGTGCTTCAGCCCCGACGGCACCAGGCTGTACTTCAGCTCCCAGCGGGGACCCGTTGGCGACGGCCTCTTCCCGCTGCCGTTGGGTGTGACCTACGAGGTGACGGGGCCCTTCGACGAGTTCCTCGGGCGTGCCACGGCCTCGGGCACGGTCGGGGCAGGATGACCCGCCGGCGCCGGGTCACCGGGCTGCGGAGTTGAGCATGGTGCCGCCAGCGTCCAGCCTGTAGCGGTGCTGCACGGCCCCATCCGGTCACTCGACGCCATGACCCCCACCGAGCGCCGCCGCTGGCGTGCCGTGGTGGTGGCGTCGGCAGCGCTGTTGGGCGTACTGCTGCTCATCCGTCCGGGTGAGGCGGCTGCGGCCGGGGTGCAGGCCAGCTCGTTGACCGAGACGGCGATGACGTGGTGGAAGGCCATGGTCCTGGGCACCGTCGAGGGGTTGACCGAATACGTGCCCGTCTCCTCGACGGGCCACCTCCTCGTCGCCAACGAAGCCCTCGGCCTCGGGACCAGCGAAGCGGACATCGCCGCGGCCAACACCTACGCGATCGCGATCCAGTTCGGCGCGATCGCGGCGGTGGCCGGGCTGTTCTGGCGACGCTTCGTCCAGATGATCCAAGGGCTCTTCGGCCGGTCCGCGGTCGGCCGTCGGTTGGTCGTGCTGCTGCTCGTCGCGTTCGCTCCCGCCGCGGTGCTCGGGTTCCTGTTCAGCGACACCATCGAAGACCGTCTCTTCGCCCCGTGGCCGATCGTCGCAGCATGGGCGGCCGGCGGTCTCCTGATCCTCGGTCTCGAGCGTGGCGGCTACATCCCCCGGCGGGGTGAGTTCGTCCAGAAGGGTCGCGACCCCCTGCTCGAGATCTCGGTGCGCCAGGCCTTCCTGATCGGCATGATCCAGACCCTTGCGATGTGGCCCGGCACGTCGCGCTCGCTCGCGACGATCCTCGGTGCGCTCCTGGTCGGCGTCGGCATGGCAGCGGCGGTGGAGTTCAGCTTCCTGCTCGGCTTCGTCACCCTCACCGCGGCGAGCGTGTACTCGCTCCATCAGGACGGCGGCAGCTTGTTCGACCAGTTCGGCTACGTGGACCCGCTCATCGGGCTGGTGTTCGCGTTCCTCAGTGCGGTGATCGCAATCAAGTGGATGATCGACTACCTGCAGCGTCACAGCCTCGCCATCTTCGGCTGGTACCGGTTGGCCGCGGCGACCGTCACGGGCTCGCTGATCCTCGCGGGGGTCATCAACGCCTGAACGGCGTCGGCGGCGGACTCAGTCGCCGCCGTCACCGATGTCGCCACCTTCCACCACGGTGACCGGTTGGTCGGACGGCAGTTCCTCGCGGCTGAAGTCCGGCGATGGCTGCGCCGTCGATGCGGGCTCCTCTGGCTCACCCGGCGTCGCGCCGGCGGAGGAGGGTGCCGACGAGGTGGCACCGAGCTCCCGGGCGAGGTGTTCCAGTGCCGTTCGGGTGCCTCGGCGCACCAGCGTTCCGGGGGGTCCGGCCAGGTCGAACGTGGCGGCGCCCGTCGCGCCCTCAATGCACCAGCCGACCACGACGGTTCCCGGCGGGCGGCCCTCCTCGGGGCCCGGTCCGGCGACGCCCGTGGTCGCGAGGGCGACGTCGGTGCCGAAGCGCTCGGCCGCGCCGCGTGCCATCTGCACGGCGCACGACTCGGTGATCACCGGACCGGGCTCGACGCCGAGCAGTGAGTGCTTGGCCTCCGACCGGTAGGCCACGACCCCGCCGTGGAACCATTCGCCGGAGCCCTCGACCGATGCGATCGACTGTGACACGAGGCCTGCGGTGAAGGACTCGGCCGAGGCCAGGGTGCGACCGTCGAGGTGTCCCGCGAGTCGCCCCGCGAGCTCGGTCAGTTCCTCGTCCGGGCCGATGGAGGGCTGCGTCGCCCCAGGAGCGGTCCGGGCGCGTTCGCCCGAGGTCGTGGCGTCGTTCGAAGTCATCGCGGACCCCTACCCACGTGACGCCGGGGCGCAATCACGCGGCGCGCGCTCCGACGGCGGCACCGCAGGGGCGACATCACGAGCGTGTCGTCTCGAGGCGATCGTCGTCCCCGGTCCCCCGGTCGCCGCGATCACCCCCGTTCTGGGCGCGCCGGACCGCCGTCGGCAACAGCAGCCACAGATTCAGGATGGCGAGGGCCAGCACGACGGTGACCCCGACCGCCCAGCGGCCGCCGAACACGAAGTGCGTGACGCAGTAGGTCGTGGCCACGAGCGCGCCGGCGAGGAACACCAGACCGGCGACGGTCATGCGCACCGACCACACGAGTCGGGCGCTGCGCACCGTGGGACCGGCGGCCCGGTGGAAGGCCGTCGGCATGATGAAGGTGACGCTGGCCAGCACCGAACACGAGAGCGCCACGAAGTACGACGCCAGCTCGATGCCCTCGAGCTGTTCGAACCTGGCGGCGAACGGTGCGGTGAACAGGAATGCCATCAGGACCTGCACGCCGGGGAGGATGACGCGCAGCTCCTGGAGCAGGTTGTAATAGCGGGACCGCAGTTCTCCCCGGTCCTCGATGTCGCTCAGCTCGTCGGAACGGGCGGTCGCGACGCGGAGCAGGTCGTCGGTCACCGCTCGCCGGTCTCGGGCTGGCCCTGACGTCGGCGCGCCGGGGCTCCGTGGGACTCCTCCTCGAAGCGTCGTTCCGCGGCGGCGGCGTCACCGCCGGTCTCTTCGAGCAGCTCCTCGGCCAGTTCCTCGTCCTGCGCGACCGCCTGGCCGATGGACTTGTCCTCGTACCCGGGCGTGTCGTAGGAGGCGTCGGGGTCGGTGCCGGTCGGGGTGTCGGTAGGTTCCTGTGAAGCGTTCATGCGCGCCTCCTACCCGCCGAGACCGGGGTTCCATACCTTCCTCCCCCGATCCCTCGGCGAGTGGGACCGCTGGGTTCGCCGAACCGGCCACGGCGCAGCAGAGTGCAGCCGACCCGAAAGGAACGTGATGAACCCGTCCACCCACCGACGCTCGCCCATCGTGGTGCTCGTGGTGTGGACGGCGGGGTTGGTGGTCCTCGCCGCCGGGATCGCGGCGGTGCTCGCCGCCGACCTGGGCGCAGGGCCGCTCGACGTGGTGAGCACCGCGGTGGCCCGACTCACGGGGTGGCCGATCGGGGTGCCGATCATGGCCATCAACGGTGCGCTGGCGCTCGCTGCCTGGCACCTCTCCGGGCGTGTCGGGGCGGCGACGGTCGCGACCGCGCTGCTGCTCGGACCACTGATCGACCTGTGGCTGATCGCGTTCGCGTCGGGGCCGCACGTCGACTCGGTCCGCTGGGCCTGGGTCGTCCTGCTGGTCGGGGTGCTGCTCATCGGACTGGGTGGCGCGGTCCAGATCGCGTCGGGGTGGGGGCCGAGTCCGCTGGACGCGTTCTGTGTCGCCGTGTCGGAGCGACGCTGGAGCCTGCGTCGGGTCCGCACCGGGACCGAGATCTCCTTCGCGGCCGTCGGCGGTCTGGCAGGCGGTGCGCTGTCGGTGGGCACGCTGGTGGTGGCGCTCGGCGTCGGACCCGCCCTCGCCGGATGGCTCAGGGTCGTGCGGCGTGGCCCGCTCGCTCCGCCCGGTCCTCGTCCTGCTCGTCGTCGGCCTCGCCGTCGCGTTCGTCGTCGTCCTCGTCGTCATCCCAGCTGATCTCGATGTGCTGCTCCGGGCGTCGATGCTCGTTCCTGACGAGCCCCTCGAGCGCGAGACGGTCGGCCTCGGTCAGCGGCGGCTGAGCGATCCGTCGAGGCCACAGTCCGCGGAACCAGACCACCGACATCTCGTTGGCGAGGATCGCGGACCGAGCCAGCAGGTTGATCCAGAAGAGCACGACGACGACGAACCCGATCGTGCCGTAGAGGTCCTGTGCCTCGGACAGGCGGTCCAGCACGATCCAGGTGCCGATCCGTTGGAGCACCTGCCACGCGATCCCTGCGGCGATCGCGGCCGGCACCAGTTGTCGCGTGGGGATGATCGGCGAGGTGACGATCCGGAAGACGAAGAACAACAGCCCCGCGGCGATCACCGAGCCGAGCAGCACGGACCATGCGAACTGCAGCCAGCCGGGTCCCCACCCCACCAGCGGGGTCGTGTCGAGCAACGAGGTGCCGATGGCCGCCGCGAAGACGAGCACGAAGAGGATCAGGGCCCGGACGTGGCGACTCACGAACCCCTGTCGGTGCACTCCTTCGACGTTCCACACCTGGTTCATCGCCAGCTGCATGCCGTGGTAGATGCCCGCGGCGGTCCACAGGAGGCCGGCGATGGTGATCCACAGCCAGATGCCGGTCGCTGCGATCGTGTCGATGTCCTCCTCGATCCGGTCGCCGAGGATGGGGAACTGCCCGAGTGCCGAGTCGAGCACGGCCTCCTTGAGCTCCTCCGAATCGGCGATCACGCGGGAGAGCACCGTGAGCGCCACGACGAGCAGCGGCAGCATGCCGAGGAAGATCTGGAAGGTGACGAGCCCTGCGAACGCCGATCCGCGGTCGTCCGCGTACTTGCGGATGGTCCCGACGGGCTGGGCCAACCAGCGCCGCTGCATCTGGTGGTCGTCGAACCAGCGCACTCCGCGCTCGGGCAGGTCGGTCCAGTCCACGGCCCGCAGGTACCCACGGGGGTGACCGGCTGAACCTCGAGCGAATTCTCGGTCTCGGTCCGGCGGTGCACGACACGAGCCCCGGCCAATGGCCGGGGCTCGTGTCACAGCTGGCGGAGAGTGAGGGATTCGAACCCTCGGAGGCCTTGCGACCTCAACGGTTTTCGAGACCGTCCCATTCGTCCGCTCTGGCAACTCTCCGTCGACCACGTTACCGCTGCGGTCCCGGGCCATCGAATGAGCTCGAGCGCCGGGCGGAGCGGCTGCTCAGCGGCGTTGTTCGAAGAACGCCCGGAGCACCGTCGCGCACTCGTCGGCCAACACGCCGGTCCGAACCGGGAACTCGTGGTTCAGCCTCGGATCCGTCCCCAGGTGCAGCAGGGTCCCGAGCGAACCGGCATCCCAGTTCACCGCGCCGCTCACCGCGCCCCCGATCCGGGCCGCCCACATCGCGCCGGCGCACATCGGGCACGGCTCGAGGGTGACGACCAGCACGCAGTCGTCGAGCCGCCACCGGCCCAGCGCAGCGGCTGCGTCGCGCAACGCCAGGACCTCGGCGTGCGCGGTGGGGTCGCCCGTCGACTCGCGTTCGTTGCCCCGTGCCGCCACCACTCGGGCGTCATCGCCGTCGATCTGCACGACCAGCGCGCCGATCGGGACCTCGCCGTCATCGGCGGCCCGCTGCGCGTGGTCCAGCGCCAGCCGCATCCACTCCTCGTGGCGGGGATCGGCCGGCAGGACGGAGTCGGGCACGACGAGACCGTAGACGCACTCACGCCCGGTCCTGTGATGCGAGCGCCGCGGACTTTTCGCGCCGGGCGCATCACAGGACCGGCCGGAGGGGCCGGACGGTGCCGGTGGCGGAGACGGTGGGATTCGAACCCACGGTGAGTTTCCCCACACACGCTTTCCAAGCGTGCCGATTCGGCCGCTCTCGCACGTCTCCGGGCGGAACGATAGCCTGAGTCCTCACTCGTGTTGTCAGGTGGCGGCCGGGTCCTGTGCAATCGCAGCCCGTGAACCGGGTCAGGGCCGGAAGGCAGCAGCTCTCAGCGGAACCTGCGGTGTGCCGCAGATCGCCTGGCCGCCTCCTGACGACATGAGGCCACCCGGACCGGGTGGGGCGCCCCCGGAGCGGGTCCGTCACGACAGGTAGTCTCGGCCCGTGGCCCACCAGTCTCTCTACCGGCGATACCGGCCCCGCCGTTTCGGCGAGGTGCGCGGGCAGGACCACGTGGTGACCGCCCTGCGCAACGCGGTCGCCAACGAGAGCGAGGGCCACGCCTACCTCTTCTCCGGTCCACGGGGCACCGGCAAGACCTCCACCGCCCGGATCCTGGCCAAGGCGCTCAACTGCGTGGCCCTGGTCGACGGCGAGCCCTGCGGCGAGTGCGACTCGTGTGTCGAGATGGAGGCGGGCCGCAGCCTGGACCTCTTCGAGGTCGATGCGGCATCGCACCGCGGCATCAACGAGATGAAGTCGCTCCTGCAGGGCACGATCGTCGGTTCACCGGGGCGCACCAAGGTGTACATCCTCGACGAGGTCCACGCCCTGACCGCCGACGCCTCGAACGCACTGCTCAAGTCGCTCGAGGAGCCACCGTCTGGCGTGTTGTTCGTGCTCGCGACCACCGACCCGCAGAAGGTGCTGCCGACGATCCGCAGCCGCACCCAGCACTTCGAGTTCCAGTTGCTCTCTGCCGACGAGCTCGAGCGTCAGGTGCGCGACATCCTCGTGGACGCCGAGCTCGACGTGGACGACGACTCGGTCAGCTGGGTGGTGCACCGCGGCCGTGGGTCGTCACGCGACACGCTGTCGGCGCTCGACCAGGTCGTTGCCGCCGGCGGCGTCGTGCAGCGCGAGCAGCCGGTCGAGCTGCTCGTCGAGGCGATCGCCGCGAAGGACACCGGTCGTGCGGTCCTTGCGGTCGCCGACGCACTCAGTCAGGGACACGACCCCCGTGTGCTCGGCGCGTCGTTGCTCGAGTCCTTGCGCGACACGTTCCTGGTGTCGCTCGGGGTCGAGGTGCCTCACGTCATGGCGGAGGACCAGCAGCGACTCGAGGCCTGGGCCGCCGCGATCGGCAACGCAACCCTCACCCGCTCCATGGAGGCGCTCGGCGCCGCGCTCGTCGATGCGCGCAACGCCGCCGACCCACGGGTGCCGCTCGAGGTCGCGCTGGTGCGGCTGACCACTTCGGGCTCGGGCAGCGACGAGCTCCTCGAACGTGTCGAACGCCTCGAGGCTGCGTTGGCGAGCGGTGGCGCGCCCGCAGCGGCCACGTCGCCCGCCGCAGCGCCTGCTGTGGAACGCCGGGCGGCGGCACCGGCGAGTCCTGCGCCACCCCCGGCGAGCAGCCATGCGTCGCCCGCCGGTCCCGGAGCGGATCAGCCGACGGAAGCGACCTCGGGTCCCGCCCAGGCACGGGCCGAGCTCGCCCGGCTGCGTGCGGTCCGCAACGGCGGCGAGACCGACCAGGCCGAGTCCGCCCCGTCGACCGCTGCCTCGTCGACCGCTGCCTCGTCGACCGCTGCCTCGTCGA
>SKRR01000339.1 GCA_007118345.1 Microthrixaceae bacterium
CCCGCCGAGCACCATCGTGGGTCCGGGGGCGGGCAGGTGCACCGTCGTTGCGGGGTCGAGCGGACCGCGCCACGGCCAGCGGGTGGCGACGACCGCAACGGTCCCTCGGGCGAACGCGAGCACCCGGTCGGCGTCCTCGCCATCGACCTGCAGGGGCCGGTAGCCGGCGTCGGCGCCGAAGCAGTCCGGTCGGCGGGCTCGCAGCGCCAGGACGCTGCGAACGGCATGCGCCTTCGCGCCCGGCCCCGACCCACCGGCCGGAGGGGGCGAACCGGCGCCGACGGCGCGCAGGTGATCGAGATCGGGTGCCACACGGTTGTCGGGATCGACCAGTCGCAGGTGCTGGTCCTCGGTGCCCCAATAGACGTCGGGGACGCCGACGGTGGTGAGCTGCAGCACCTTCTGCACGATCGACGTGGTCGTCGCGGGGCCGCTGAGCAGGTCGTCGACGAACGAGGCCACCGCTGCCGACAGCTCCTCGTCGTCGACCAACCCGGCGGCGAGCGTCTCGACCGCGCCCTCGTACGTCGCGTCGGGGCGCAGCCACGACGTGTGGACCTTCGCCTCGCGCACCGCCTTGAGCAGGTACTCCGACAACCGATCGAGCGACACCGGGTGCACACCCACCAGCGTCTGCACCAGCAACGAGCGGGTCGCCGGGTCGACGACCCGGTCCGGATCGATGCGGTCGGCATGCGCCAACCCCATCCGCAGCAGCGCCGACCAGTCGTCGGCGACCCCGGTGAGCACCCCGAGCCGGGCGCGCACGTCCTCGCTGCGCTTCGAGTCGTGGGTCGACAGCGACGTCATGGTCATCGGGTGCGAACGGGCGAGCCGGCCCAACACGTCGTGCACCTCGGCGGGCTCGGCGACGCCGGCGAAGGGATCCGCGCCCACCTCGTTGCGCGACACCAACCGCACGTCGCGGTAGAAGGCGGTGTCCTCCTTGCCCTTCGCCATCGCCGGTCCGGTGAGCTGCTGCACCCGTGTGCGCAGCTCGACCGCATCGGCGACCGTGCCGTCGAGCCGACCGGTCAACGCCGAGCCGAGCAGGTCGATCACCTCGGCATCGAACTCGGGGTTCGCCTCGGCGACGGCGCCGAGCGTGGCACCGATGATTCCCAGGTCCCGCTCGCTCGCCGGTTCGCCGACGCGCACGTAGGAGCGGTACACCGGGTAGGCGATCGCGAGCTCCCGCAGCAGTTCGTGGAGCTCGTGGCGGGTCACGTCGCGGAACCGCCGCAGCGACTCACACATCCGCAGGAACGACTCGGTCGCACGGTTCAGGTCCGCGGGCAGCACCTCGGCAAGCACCAGTCGTTTGCAGTCGGCCACGAGCTCGTGGCCACCGGGCGAGGCGCCGATGAGCTCGTCGCGCAGCGCACCGAGTCGGGCCAGGCCGTCGGGGTCGAGCTGCCAGCGTGCGATGAGCTCGGCGACCTCGTACCCGGTGGTGCCCTCGACGGGCCAGTCGCCGGGGAGCTGCTCGTCGCGTTCGAGGATCTTCTCGACGACGATCCACGTGTCGGGCGCGACCGACCGCAACCGGTGCAGATAGCCGGCCGGGTCGGCGAGCCCGTCGGGGTGGTCGATGCGCAACCCGTCGACGAGGCCACGGTCGACCCAGTCGCGCACCGTGCGGTGGGTCAGTTCGAACACGGCGGGTTCCTCGACCCGCACCCCGATCAGGTCGTTCACGTCGAAGAACCGTCGGTACCCGAGGTCGCGCGCCGCCCTCCAGTGCGCCAGCCGGTAGGGCTGACGTTCGAGCAGGTCGTGGAGGACGTCGACGTCGCCGTTGACACGGTCGAGCTCGTGGTCGATGCGCTCGGCGACGTCGCCACGGCGCAGCTGCTGTGCGAGCTGGCCGTCGAGCACCCGCAGCTCGGCGGCGCGCGCTGCAGGGTCGTCGCGGTCGACGCGCCGGTAGCTGGTCGCCACCAGCCACAGCAGGTCGTCGCCCAGCTCGGCCGCTGCGGGCGCGAGCAGCTCGCCGAGCGTGGACGGCTCCAGCGGGAAGGGCCGGTCGTCGACCGAGACCACCACGTCGAGCTCGCGCCGTCGCAGGACCAGGCGGCCGGCGTCGAGCACACGCCCGTAGTGGTCACCGAGCACCGGCAGGAAGATGCGACCCTGGAGGCGTTGCTCGGGATGCACCGGGTCCAGGTCGAACACGTCGGCGAACTCGCTGAGCCCGCCGTTGCGCAACACGTCCCACCACCAGGGGTTCGAGGTGTGGTCCGCCGCCATGTGGTTGGGCACGATGTCGACGATCAACCCGAGGCCGGCATCGGCTGCTGCGACGGCCAGCCGCTCGAACGCCTCGTCGCCCCCCAGGGCCGGGTCGACGCGGGTCGGGTCGACGACGTCGTAACCGTGGGTCGACCCCGGCACCGCGGTGAGCACCGGCGAGAGGTACAGGTGCGACGCCCCGAGCTGGTTCGCGTGCTCGAGCCAGCCCCGCTCGACGACGTCGTCGAGGGTGAGGCCGCCGCGCAGCTGCAACCGGTAGGTCGAGGTGATCGGACGGGTCATCGTTCCACGCGCAGCACCACGACCGAACGTGGGCCGACGACCAGCCGAGGGGTCCGCACCGCACGCTCGCGGACCCGGTGGCTGCGGGTGTCGAGCACCCGGGTGAAGCCCCGCGCGTCGGCCACCTCGGGCAGGGTCCAGCGGGTGGCGCCGTGGTGGGCGTTGAACAACAACAGGAACGTGTCGTCGACGATGCGTTCACCCCGTGGTCCGGGGTCGGGCACCGAGCGGCCGTTCAGCAGCACGCCGAGCGCCTTCGCGAAGCCGACCTCCCAGTCCTGGTCCTGCATGACCGACCCGTCGGGGCGGTACCAGGCGATGTCGCCGACCTCGTCGCCGCGCACGCTGCGGCCGGTGAACCACCGACGCCGACGGAACACCGGGTGGTCCCGGCGGAGCCGCAGCAGCGCGGCGGTGAAGTCGAACAGCTCCGCGTTCTGCTCGAGCAGCGACCAGTCGACCCAGCTGAGCTCGTTGTCCTGGCAGTAGACGTTGTTGTTGCCCTGCTGGGTTCGGCCCATCTCGTCGCCGGCCAACAGCATCGGCACGCCCTGGGACAACAACAGAGTGGTGAGCATGTTGCGGACCTGCCGCTCGCGTAGCTCGTTCACGGCGTCGTCGGCGGTGGGACCTTCCACACCGCAGTTCCACGAACGATTGTGGGACTCGCCGTCGTTGCCGCCCTCGAGGTTCGCCTCGTTGTGCTTGTCGTTGTAGCTGACCAGGTCGGCCATGGTGAACCCGTCGTGGGCGGTCACGAAGTTGATCGACGACCCGGGGCTCGAGTCCCCCGCGTACAGGTCCGAGCTGCCGGTGAACCGGTAGGCGAACTCGGCGATCGTCGCGGGCTCGCCACGCCAGTAGTCCCGAACGGTGTCGCGGTACCGGCCGTTCCACTCGGACCACATCGGTGGGAAGTTGCCGACCTGGTAGCCGCCCTCGCCGATGTCCCACGGCTCGGCGATCAGCTTCACGCCGTTGACGACCGGGTCCTGTTGGATGAGGTCGAAGAACGACCCGAGGCGATCCACCTCGTGCAGGCCCCTGGCGAGCGCCGAGGCGAGGTCGAAGCGGAAACCGTCGACGTGCATCTCGGTCACCCAGTACCGCAGGCTGTCCATCACCAGCTGCAGGGCGTGGGGGTTGCGCATGTCGAGCGTGTTCCCCGTGCCGGTGTAGTCGCGGTAGTAGCGGGGGTCCTCCTCGAGCCGGTAGTACTCGTGGTTGTCGAGGCCCCGCAGCGACAACGTCGGTCCCAGGTGGTTGCCCTCGGCGGTGTGGTTGTAGACGACGTCGAGGATCACCTCGATGCCCGCCGAGTGCAGCGACTTGACCATGTGCTTGAACTCGGCGACGGGGTCCGCGCCGGCGGCGTATCCGCGGTGCGGGGCGAAGAACCCGATGGTGTTGTAGCCCCAGTAGTTGCGCAGCCCCTTCTCGACGAGGTGGTGGTCGTGGAGGAACGCGTGCACCGGCTGCAGCTCGACCGCGGTGACGCCCAGATTCAGCAGGTGGTCGATCACCACGGGTTCCGCGAGACCCGCATAGGTGCCACGCAGCGCCGGCGGGATATCGGGGTGCAGCGCGGTGAACCCCTTGACGTGCAGTTCGTAGACCACCGTCTTGTGCATCGGGATCGCCGGTGGGCGGTCGTGGCCCCAGTCGAACCAGGGGCTCGCCACCACCGACTTCGGCACCGCTGCAGCGCTGTCGGCGGTCTGGGGCCGGTCGGGGTCGTCGAACTCGTACGAGAAGCACGACGGGTCCCACTCGACGTCGCCGTCGATCATCCGCGCGTACGGGTCGATCAGCAGCTTCGAGGGGTGGTGCCACAGCCCTTCGGACGGCGCCCAGCGTCCCTCGGTCCGGAACCCGTACCGGGTGCCGGCACCGACGTCGGGCAGGTAGGCGTGCCAGCAGTGCGCGTCGACCTCGGTCAGCGGCACCCGGGTCTCGACACCGTGTCGGTCGAAGAGGCACAGGATCACCGAGTCGGCGGTCGAGCTGAACACCGAGAAATTGGTGCCCCGCCCGTCGTGGGTGGCGCCGAGCGGGCGGGGATGTCCGGGCCAGACCCGGTGGGTGGTGGTCACGACGAAGTCCTACCCCGGGACGGTGGGCTCACGCGACCGACGGGCCCGGGATCGCCGACGGCCCCAGCACCAGCACGCCGAGCGGCGGGACCCGCAGCGACAGCGAGCGCGCCCGGCCGTGCAGGGGCTCCTCGACGGGGTGCACCCCACCCACGAAGTCACTCCCCCCGAACTCCTGACGGTCGTTGTCGGCCAGCACCTGCCAGGCGCCAGCGGTGTCGACCCCGACGCGATAGTCCTCGTAGGGCGTCGGGGTGGCGTTGAGCACGACGAGCACCGGTCGCGAGCCGCCGGTCGTGTCGCGGCGCAGGTACGCGAACACGCTGTTCGCGCGGTCGTCACCGACCACCCAGTCGAAGCTCCGGGGGTCGTCGTCGCCGACGTGCAGGGCCGGTTCGTGCCGGTACAGGCGGTTCAGCTCGGCCACCCAGCGTCGGACCCCTTCGTGGCCGGGTGCATCGTGCAGCGACCAGTCGAGCGTCGCCTCGTGGGACCAGTCCCGCTCGGGGGCCAGCTCGCCGCCCATGAACAACAGCTTCCGGCCGGGCTGGGTCCACTGGTAGCCGTAGAGCAGCCGGAGGTTCGCCAGCTGCTGCCAGCGGTCCCCGGGCATCTGGTCGAGCAGGGAGCCTTTGCCGTGCACGACCTCGTCGTGCGACAGCGGCAGCGTGTAGCGCTCGCTGAACGCGTAGACGGCACGGAACGTCAGCTCGTCGTGGTGGTAGCGCCGGTGGATCGGATCGCGACGCAGGTAGCTCAGCGTGTCGTGCATCCACCCCATGTCCCACTTCGAGGAGAACCCCAGCCCACCTTCCTCGGGCGGTCGCGTCACGCCCGGGAACGCGGTGGACTCCTCGGCGTAGGTGGTGACGTCGGGGTGCTCCTCGCGAACGGCGGTGGTGAGCTGGCGCAGGAAGTCGATCGCCTCGAGGTTCTCGCGCCCGCCGTACTGGTTGGGGATCCACTCCCCCTCGTCGCGCGAGTAGTCGCGGTAGAGCATCGAGGCCACCGCGTCGACGCGAAGGGCGTCCACGTGGAACTGCTCGAGCCAGTACATCGCGCTCGAGATCAGGAAGCTGCGGACCTCGTCGCGCCCGTAGTTGAAGATGGCGCTGTTCCAGTCGGGGTGGTACCCCTCACGCGGGTCGGCGTGTTCGAACAGGTGGGTGCCGTCGAACTGCGCCAGCGCGTGGGCGTCGGTCGGGAAGTGCGACGGCACCCAGTCGAGGATCACCCCGATGCCGGCGCGGTGCAGCGTGTCGATCATGGCCATCAGGTCGCCGGGGGTTCCGTGGCGTGCGGTCGGCGCGAAGTAGCCGGTGGTCTGGTAGCCCCAGGAGCCGTAGAAGGGGTGCTCGGTGACGGGCATCAGTTCGACGTGGGTGAACCCGTGCGCGGCGACGTGGGCGGCGAGCGCCTCGCCCAGCTCCCGGTAGTTCGGGAACCGTCCCTCGGCGCCGACGGTGCGGCCCCACGAGCCCAGGTGCACCTCGTAGATCGACACGGGCGCGCCGACGAACGGCGTCGCGGCGCGGTGCGCCATCCAGGCGTCGTCACCCCAGGTGTGGGTGGTGTCGTCGATGACCGACGCCGTCGCGGGCGGCAGCTCGGCGCGACGGGCGAAGGGGTCGGCGCGGTCGACGGTGCCGAGGGTGTCAGACACCAGACGGAACTTGTAGCGGTCACCGGGTGCCGCGGCGGTGACGCTGCCGGTCCAGACCCCCGAGGACCCGCTCGGCTCCATGCCGTGGTCGCCGTCACCCCATCCGTCGAAGTCACCGACGACCCGCACCTCGCGCGCGTTGGGTGCCCACAGCGCGAAGTCGGTGCCGCCACCGCGAGCGTGGGCGCCCATGGTGCGGTAGGCGCGCCGGTCGGTGCCCTCGTTGAAGTACCAGAACCGGTTGTCGGGGCGGGTCGCGTCACTCATCGGGCACTCCTCGTCGGATCCATGGCCGTCACCCGTCCCGGACCTGCGCGACAAGTGCCGTGAGCGGGATGCTGAGCCATTCCGGGCGGTAGCGCAGCTCGTAGAGCGCCTCATAGGTCGCCTTCTCGAGCAGGTGGGCGACGAGCAGGGTGCGGATCTGTTCGGGCTCCGACGGGAGGAGCTCCGATCCGTCCATCTCGTCGAGGTACCCGTGCAGGAACGTGACCCCGGCGGCGTCCTGCCACCAGTCCGCCCACCGTCGACCCGGGCTCGTGTCGCCGTGGTCCTCGCCCTCGGCGAGCAGACCGCGTTCGATCTGGTCGCGCACCGCGGTGTGCGCCGCGTAGCTGAACGACCGCACCATGCCGGCCACGTCCGCGATGGGTGAGCGCCGGATCCGCCGCTCGCTGATCGGCCGCGCCGGTTCGCCCTCGAAGTCGACGATCACGACGTCGCGCCCGGTCCACAACGCCTGGCCGAGGTGGTAGTCACCGTGGACGCGGATCCTGCGCCCCGAGAGCCGGTCGCCGCGCAACGGGTCGAGCAGCGCGATGAGCTCGTCGCTGCCGGACACGAGCTCGTCGACCAGCTCCTGGTCGGGCGCCGACAACCCGCTGCGAGAGCGTCGCAGGGTCGCGAGCCCCGAGCGGAGCTGGCTGCGCACACCCTGGTACAGCGAGCGTTGGTTCAGCGCGGTGAACCGTTCGGGGACCAGGTCGGGCTGGTCGCTGTCGGCCAGTGCCAGGTGCAGCTGGGCGGTGCGACGCCCGAGCAGCTCGATCGACTCGGCGAACGGGGCGAAGTGCTCCGTCGCTGCTCGTGCGGCGGCGGCCGCGGGCCGCGTCACGGTCGAGAGGTCGGTCGGTCGCGGCACCGATGGCGGCGGCTCGTCGGTCATGAGCCGTTCCTCGAAGGTGCGCCCGACGCCGTCGAGCACGTACTGCCAGGTGTCGCCCTCGTTGGCGACGAACTCGTTGAGCACCGCGACGGTGGACTCCCGACCGCCGCGGTCGGTCCAGGTGACCGAGCCGAGCACCTCGGCGGTGTGCTCGAACCCCTGCTCGGTCAGGTGCCGCCCCAGTTCGAGGTCGGGGTTGACCCCCTCGTGGAGCCGGCGGATCACCTTGAGGATCGAGTCCGACCCGAGCACCGCCGAGCTGTTGGACTGCTCGGCGCCAGGCAGCCGGACCTCGGCGGCCTCGACCACGGCGCGCAGGTTCGCCCGCACCTTCGAGGGCAGCTCGACGATGACCGCTCCCGTCTCACCGCTGACGCGCCGGCGACCCGCGAGCGAGGCAACGAGCTCCGCTGCGGCGTCCGCGTCCGCCATGGCATCCACGATCAGCTCCGGCTCGTCGCCGGAGCGGCACGCACCGACGACCGTGTCGGGATGGTGGGTCAACAGGTCCTCGGCGTGCGGGCCACCCACCACGGCGAGCGGCACCGAGTACACGTCGGGGTCACCCTCGGCGTAGTCGAGCTGCAGCACGACGAGCA
>SKRR01000197.1 GCA_007118345.1 Microthrixaceae bacterium
AACCGGATCGTGGGGGCGAAAATGGTCCAGGTGGCCGGGACCCTGGTGCCGGGTCTCATCGTCGGGGCATGCGTCACCGCGTTCGCCCTGCCCGTGCGGTTGTGGACCTCGACCGGGTTCGTCCCGATGCTGGCCATCGTGGCCGCCGGCAGCCTCGGCGGCTTGCTCGGGCTCGCTCTCAGCCCCTCGGCGCGTGAGCAGATCGCCGAGCTCGTCGCAAAGGTCCGGGGTTGATCGACCGGGGCTCGTCGCGTTCAGTCGTCGACCGGGGTGCGTTCGGCGCGTGCCGCCCGACTGCGCGCAGCCGTCCGCAGCGCAGTTGCCCGGAGTGCGGCCGTCCGCAGGGCCAGCGCAGCGAGTGTGCCGTGCGGCGCTCGCGCCCGGACGACCTCGCGCCGGCCGGTCGCCCAGTCGGACTTGTAGGACTCGTCGCCACGCAGCAGGTCGTACTCCACCGCGCCCGTGTCGGCTGCGTGCCGCACGGCTGCGGCACGCACCACCGAGCCGCAGCCGCGCCATTCGCGCTCGGTGCGTCGACCTGCTTGGTAGAAGCCGACCCGGTCGCCGACGACCAGGTCCAGCTCCGTCGCGATGACGTCGTCGTCGGCGTCGACGAGTTCGTGGAGCACCACCTCGCCCCGTTCGACCCCGTCGAGTGCGCCTGCGCGGAACCTTTGCCACGCCTCGAGGAAGTTGGACTCGGTGGACCAGCGTTCGTCGTGGAGCCGGGCGAGGGCGTCGAGCGCCGCCGGGGCCTGCTCGGGCGCGACGGTCCGAACCCGGGCCCCCTCGCGCTCGAAACGCTTGCGGGACCGCTTGATCGTGCTGCGGACCGCGCCCGGCCGAGCTGCCAGGTAGTCCTCCGCATCGGCACCGAGCGCTGCCCACGGCGCGCCGGTCCGCTCGACCTCGTACGGCGCGAAGACCCGTGCGAGGGTGCCCTCGGCGGCGAGGCCGTCCAGGTCGATGATGCGCTGTCCGGGTCGGCGGAGCCAGCCGACCACGTGCGCGGCGACCTCGTGGTGGTGTTTCGTCGCTGCCACCAGGTCGAGGTGGTCGGGTGCCAGGACGCCCTGACCGAGCATCCGGACCCGCTCGAGGCGGAAGGGACCGACACCCACCGAGTCCAGCTCGAACGCCGCGCCGCCGAGCAGCTCGTCGTCCAGCCGCACCAGCACCAGCGCGACCCGTCCACCGGCGAGGTGATCCAGCCACCAACTGAGCAGGAACGGTGAGGGTCGGGGCTGGGCGGCCACGAGGTCGTCCCAGGCCCGGGCGTGCCCGCCGAGTTCCTCGACCACGTCGACACCCACCCTCGATGCCGGGCTGGTCCCCGCCCGGGTGACGGGCGAGGGGGTGGGGTCGATCACGCAGCGAGTGTGGCCGACCCGCGTCGAGCGGGCAACCGTCCGGTGACGCGCGCCACGGCTCGGTGGCCCGGAGGCCGCCTGCGGGCGTCGGTGTGGCAAATTGCCCACGACGATCGGGCAGCCTTTCGTCCCAGCCCCTTGACCGTGGCGCGGGTCACACGTTAACTGGTGCAGACGAGGCGGGCCGGGTGCGGGGAGAACCGGCAGATCTCGATCGGCGGACCGGCCCGGTGAGCCGGAGGGAGTGATTGGGGTTGATGTTGAAGTACTCGGAGGCTGATGAACTGTCCGCCGGTGGGCGCGCAGTGACGGTGCACTCGGGCACGATCGACCTCCGGAACGGGTCGGCGCCCAAGGTCTCGACCGACGACGCGCCCGTGCTGATCGATCTGCGCAGCGTTCCCGAGGGTGGCGACGCCGTGGTGCTGCGTGAACCGAGCAGCGCCGTGCCACGCACCGAGCGCCTGGCGGTCGGTCGACTGCTGCGCCTGCTCGGCCACTCGCTCGACTACGTCGCGCTGGCCCTGCCGCTCTTCCTCGCCGAGCTGCTGTTCGGAGTCCCGGTCCCCGGCCGGTTGGTGCTGCTCTTCGCGCTGGTCGGCACCCTCCTGCTCTGGCCGACCGCGCGGCGCGGCCGGCTGGTCGTGGTCCCGAGCGAGGGACTGGTGTCGGTGATCGCCCGCGTCGGGCTGGCACCCGTGGTCACGCTGATCATCGTCTCGTTGGTGCGGATGGACCCGTTCGCCAGTGGGGGACGTACCATCGAGGTCTTCGCGATCGTCCAGATCGTCGTCGCGACGATCCCGCTCATCCTGTTGGGTCGTCTGGTCACCTTCCGGCTCGTCAACCTGGCCCGTGCCCGGGGGTACGACCTCGAGGACACGCTCGTGCTCGGTACCGGCCCGGTCGGGGTCGAGGTCGCCGACGCACTGGCGAACAACCCTGAGTTCGGTCTCGTGCCCACCGGGTTCGTCGACCGCTTCGACGACGAGGAACTGCCCCTGCCGATCGTGGGCCGCCCCGAACACCTCCCCGAGATCGTGCAGCGCACGGGCGTGCGCCACGTGATCCTGGCCTTCGGTGCTGCGGGCGAGGAGGAACTCGTCGGGATCGTCCGACGGTGCCACGACCAGGCGGTGCAGTTCTATGCGGTGCCCCGGCTCTTCGAGCTCGGCATCTCCGCCGAGCACGTGGGTCACGAGGTCGCGGGACTGCCGATCGTGCCCTTGCGCCCTGCGGCTGCGGCCACCGGGATGTGGCCCGCCAAGCGAGCGTTCGACATCGTCGCCTCGAGCCTCCTGCTCCTGCTCACCGCACCACTGATGGCAGCGTGCGCCCTCGCAGTGAAGCTGTCCAGCCCCGGCCCGGTGTTCTTCCGTCAGATCCGCATCGGGATCGGTGGGCGACCCTTCGAGATCCTCAAGTTCCGCACGATGCGGGTCAACGACGACTCCGCCACCCACTGGAGCGTCGACGACGACGACCGGGTCACCAAGATCGGTCACGTGCTGCGCCCGACGCACCTCGACGAGCTCCCGCAGCTGGTGAACGTGCTGCGAGGGGAGATGTCCCTGGTGGGGCCTCGCCCCGAGCGCCCGCACTTCGTCGAGCAGTTCGGTGCAGAGATCGACGGCTACCACTTCCGTCACCGGGTGCCGGTCGGGATCACCGGCTGGGCACAGGTCCACGGGTACTGGGGCGACACCAGCATCGAGACGCGGGTCCGTCTCGACAACCGCTACATCGAGAACTGGTCGCTGTGGCGCGATCTGGTCATCGGGCTGCGGACCATCCCGACCCTGCTGGGCAGACGCCGGTGAGCGGCGCCGTCGCGGCGCCGTTCCAGGCAGCATCTGCCACCGCTCGGGCGGATCCCGCACCCGACGAGGCCGAACTCGTCACCGTCGTCATCCCGGCCCGCAACGAGGTCGGGACCATCGAAGAGGTGCTGCGCAGCGTGCTGGGGCAGACCCACGCGGAGCTCCAGGTCCTCGTCGTCGACGGGTGCTCCCAGGACGGCACACGTGAGATCGTCGAGCGGATCGCCGCCATCGACCCGCGGGTGGAGCTGCTCACGAATCCCGACCGCGTGATCCCTGTGTCGCTCAACCTCGCCGAGGCCAGCGCCCGTGGTCGTTGGCTGGTCCGGGTCGATGCGCACTCGCGGATCGCCGACGACTACGTCGAGCGCGTGGTCGCGCACCTGCGAACCGGTCGTTGGGGCGGCGTCGGCGGACGCAAGAACGCACGTGGCCACACCCCACAGGGCCGAGCGATCGCCGCGGTCATGGGCTCACCGTTCGCACAGGGCAACTCGGTGTACCACTACGGCACCGAGGCCCAGCCGGTCGACCACGTTCCCTTCGGTGCCTACCCGCTGGACCTGGTCCGCGAGCTGGGCGGCTGGACCGAGGCCCAACTGGTCAACGAGGACTACGAGTTCGACTACCGGGTCCGCCGGGCGGGCCACGAGCTGCTGTTCGACCCGACGGTCGAGATCGACTGGGACTGTCGACAGAGCATCGGCGCGCTGTTCCGCCAGTACCGCCGCTACGGGGCCGGCAAGGTGCAGACACTTCGCCGCCATCCCGAGTCGGCGGGCCTGCGACACCTCGCTGCGCCGGCGATGGTGGCGGTGCTCGTGCTGGCCGGAGTGCTGCTGCTGCGCCGCAGGACGCGGCGGCTCGGGCTCCTGCTCGCTGCGCCCTACGTCGGCTTGGTGGTGGCGGGCACGGTGACCACCGTCGGTCGGGTCGAAGGATCCGACCGGATCTGGGTCGGACCTGCGTTCGTGGCGCTGCACATGGGGTGGGGATCGGGGTTCTGGTCCGAGGTCATCGCGGGGCTGCGCGGGCGCGGAGGGGCGCGGCCATCGCTCGCCAGCAGTTGAGCCATCGCTCGCCGGCAGTTGAGCCATCGCTCGCCGGCGGCTGGGCCGCAGTACGGTTGATCGTGTCGGTCGGCTCCGGGCGGTCGGCATGCAATCGCGGGTAGTTCAATTGGCAGAACGCCTGACTTTGGATCAGGAGAGTGCAGGTTCGAGTCCTGCCCCGCGAGCTCCCGTTGTCCGTCCTCCGGGCGGACGAGCTCCAGGAGAGATGCTGTGAACAGAGTTGCCGAGGTGCCGCTGTCAGCGGTGGTGCTCGCCGCCGGTGCCGGGAGTCGGATGCGTTCCGAGCGCCCGAAACCGCTCCACCGGCTGTGCGGCAAACCGATGCTGGCCTACGTGCTCGAGTCGCTGGCCGGACTGGAGGTGGCCCGAGCCGTCGTGGTCGTCGGCCACAAGGGCGACTGGGTCACCAAGAAGATGCAGGAGCACGAGCACGAGCTACCACTCGAGTTCGTCGAGCAGCGTTCGCAGCGCGGAACCGGCGACGCCACCCTCGTCGGCCTCGTCGGGCTCCCCGACGAGGACGACGAGAGTGACGTGCTGGTGCTCGTCGGCGATGCACCGCTGCTGCGACCCTCGACGATCACCGGCCTGGTTGCGCACCATCGCTCATCCGGTGCCGCTGCGACGGTGCTCACCGCTCGGCTGGACGACCCGACCGGGTACGGCAGGGTCGTGCGCGGCGACGACCAGCGTGTGCGTCGCATCGTCGAGCAGGCCGACGCGTCGCCGGAGGAGCTGGCGGTCGACGAGATCAACACCTCGATCTACTGCTTCCGGCGCACGTTGCTCGCGCCGGCGCTGCGGCGGATCCAGCCCGACAACGCGCAGGGCGAGTACTACCTGACCGACGTGATCGAGGTGCTCGTCGGTGCGGGGCACCCGGTCGAGGCCGTGGTGGCCGAGGACCCGGGCGAGATCAGCGGGATCAACGACCGCGTGCAGCTCGCCGCGGCCGAGTCGGAGCTCCGGCGCCGAACCAACACCGAGCTGTTGGCGTCGGGTGTCACGATGGTGGACCCCGCAGCGGTGTACGTCGACACGACCGTCCGGCTCGGCCGTGACGTCACGTTGTTCCCCGGGGTGATCCTCCAGGGCGCCACGGTGGTGGGCGACGGCACCGAGCTGGGCCCGTCGACACGCGCGGTGGACTCCATCATCGGGTCGGACTGCACGATCGAGCAGTCGACGCTTCGCAACGCCGTGGTGGGCGACCGCTGCGAGGTGGGTCCGTACGCCGTGCTGGGACCCGGGTCCGAGCTTCCGTCGGACGTGCGGACGGGCTCGTTCTACACTGCCGAGGTCGGGCTCTGAATCGAGGTCCGGGGCGCCGAGCGGTACGTCCGCCGACAGGAGGCACGAGTGGAGCTGGTCACCAAGAAGCGGTTGACGATCGTCGCCGGCCGCTCCAACCGCGAACTCGCCGAAGCGGTCGCCCACCGACTGGGGCTCGAGCTGGCACCGGTGGAGCTCACCGAGTTCAAGAACGGCGAGCTGCACTGCAAGTTCGGTGAGTCGATCCGCGGCGCGGACCTGTTCATCTTCCAGACCCACTGCTCCACGTCGGAGCAGTCCATCAACGACGCCGTGATGGAGCATCTGATCATGGTCGACGCTGCGAAGCGTGCGTCGGCGAAGCGCATCACGATCGTCGCGCCCTTCTACGGCTACGGCCGCCAGGACCGCAAGGCCGAGGGTCGCGAGCCGATCACCGCCAAGCTGCTCGCGAACATGTTCGAGGTCGCGGGTGCCAAGCGCATGGTGAGCGTGGACCTGCACTCCGGGCAGATCCAGGGCTTCTTCGACGGCCCGGTCGACCACCTCACGGCGATGCCGGTCCTGGTCGACTGGATCTCCCAGAACCTGGGCGACGACCTTGTCGTGGTCTCGCCCGACGCGGGCCGTGTGAAGGTCGCCGAGCGCTACGCCAACCAGCTGCACGCCGACCTCGCGATCGTGCACAAGCGCCGTGTGAAGGGTGCGAAGAACCAGGTCGAGGCCAAGGACGTCGTGGGTGACGTCGAGGGACGCACCTGTGTGCTCATCGACGACATGATCGACACGGCCGGCACGATCGTGGCGGCTGCCGAACAGCTCATCGACCACGGGGCCGCCCGGGTCTTCTGCGCGACCACCCATGGTGTGTTCTCGGGACCGGCGATCGATCGGCTCAAGAACTCCCGGATCGAGAAGGTCGTCATCACCGACACGCTGCCGCTGCCACCCGAGAAGCGCATCGACAAGATCGAGGTCCTCTCGGCGGCGGGCATCATCGCCGATGCGATCGACGCCGTGTTCGAGGACACCTCGGTGTCGGAGATCTTCGACGGCCAGAACCAGAGCTGAGCTCGACCCGGGCCGGGTGGAGCGCGGGGCGTCCGGCGGACCGTGCGTCTGGCGGGGGACGGCGACCGACCGGTAGCATCGTCGCTCGGCCCGCGGGCCGTGCACCGACGTGCACGCACCGCTGACCACCCACCCCGCTCGTCGATCGCCGCGGCCCGAGGTCGCACCCAGGAGTTCCCATGTCCGAGGTCAAGCTCACCGCGACGTCCGGCCGGACCACCGGCACCCGTCCCTCGCGACGTCTGCGCGCCGAGGGCCGTGTCCCCGGTGTGATCTACGGCGGTGGCGAGGCGGCGTCGACCGTGGAGTTCGACTGGCCCGAGCTGCGAGCGGCCCTCAGCACCGACGCCGGGACGAACGCGCTCGTGCGCATCGACCTCGACGGCTCGTCGTTCCTGACCATCATCCGTGAGATCCAGAAGCACCCGGTGCGTCGCGACGTGACCCACGTCGACTTCCTGAAGATCGACGAGACGGCGAAGATCGAGATGGACGTCCCGATCGTGCTCGTCGGCGAGGCCAAGGAGGTGCAGGTCAACGACGGCATGGTCGAGCAGAAGCTGCAGTTCCTCCAGGTCCTGGTGCGTCCGGCCGACATCCCCAACGAGATCGAGTTGGACATCTCCGACATGCAGATCGACGACGCGATGCACGTGTCGGATCTGCAGCTCCCGCAGGGGGTCGAGGTGATCACCGACGCGGACGAGACGGTGGTGACCGCCGATCTGACCCGTGCAGCGCTCGTGCCCGAGGACGAGGAACAGGGTGCCGAGGGCGAGGGTGGCGACGCGGAGGGCGAGGGCGGCGGCGACGCCGAGGCCTCCGACGAGTGATCCGTTCCCGACGCACGGGAACGCCCACGGACGTGCTCGCCGTCGGACTCGGCAACCCGGGTGAGCGCTACGCCCACACCCGTCACAACGTCGGTGTGGATGCGCTGTCACGCTTCTGCGAGCGTCATGGCGAACGACTGCGCCCGGAGCGCCGTGCGAGCGCCGAGACCGCCGACGTGCGGGTCGACGGTCGGCGGGTGGCCTGTGTGTTCCCCACCACGTTCATGAACGAGTCGGGCCGGGCGGTCGGCCCGTTGTTGCGGCGCCACCCCATCGACGAGTGGTCGCAACTGGTGGTGCTCCACGACGAGCTCGACCTCGAGCCCGGTCGGGTCAAGGTCAAGGTCGGTGGTGGTCTGGCGGGTCACAACGGGTTGCGTTCGCTGACCCAGCACCTGCACACCCAGGACTACGTACGGATACGGATCGGTGTCGGACGCCCACCGGGTGGCGCGGGCCGAGGGGCGGACTGGGTGCTGTCGAAGGTTTCGGGGGCTCAGCGCGCGGAACTGGACGAGGCGATCGAACGCGCCGCCGACGCGCTCGAACTGATCGTGACCGACGGTGTCGACGCAGCGATGCAGCGGGTGAACCAGGGCTGAGCGTCGGTCACCGCGTCCGACCATCCTCACCGTCAGGCGAGGGCGATCACGACGACCGCGACCGCAG
>SKRR01000218.1 GCA_007118345.1 Microthrixaceae bacterium
AGGTCCAGATCGCAGTCATGTACCTCGTGCTCGGATCGGTTGCGACCACGTCCACGATCGTGGCGATCGGCGCAGCGCGCCGGTCGTTCACCCCTGACCATCGCTACGTCCCGGTGCCGCCGCGCCGGCGCTGACGAGCAGCTCGACCGCTGTGCGCAACGGCAGCCCGATCACGGTCGTCGGATCACCCTCGACCCGCTCGACGAGCACCGCCCCGGTGCCCTGCACCCCGTAGGCCCCCGCCTTGTCCAACGGTTCACCGGTGCCGATGTACCAGCGCAGCTCGTCGTCGGAGGCGTCGACCAACGTCACCGTGGCACGTGCGAGCGCCGCGTGCTGCACGCCGTCCGGGTCGTCCACGACGACGGCGCTGAGGACCTCGTGGGTCCGGCCCCGGAGGCGCCGCAGGATCTCGAGGGCGTCGTCGGCGTCGGCGGGCTTGCCGAGCGGTTCACCGTCGAGCACGACGGCGGTGTCGGCCGCGAGAACGACAGCGCCGCGTCGGGTCGCCGCGACCACGCGGGCCTTGTCCGCAGCGACACGCAGCACGTAGTCATCCGCGGTCTCGCCGGGGAGCACCGACTCGTCGACATCGGCCGGTACGACCTCGGGCTCGAACCCCACGCGACGCAGCAGCTCGAGACGTCGTGGCGAGGCCGAGGCCAGCACGAAGGGGGTCATCCGCCCGAGACCAGTGCCTCGGCACCCCGCGGCAACGCCACGTCCTCGTCGGGGTCGGCCAGCCACCCGTCGGGCAGCACGACCCGCCTGAGCGCGTTGGAGTGGCTGCGCACGATCCGCTCGGCGCCGTCGACCGCTGCGGCCGACGGGTCGAGCTGGGCGAGGACCGCCTCGACGTCGGCGACCGTGTCGATCAGGCCTGCCCGACGTCGGACCTCGCCCCCGACGGGGTAGCCCTTGAAATACCAGGCCAGGTGCTTGCGGAAGTGCGCCAGGCGTGCCTCGCCCTCCCACTCGGTGATCAGCGCCACGTGGCGTCGGATCGTGTCGGCGACCTCGCCCAGACTCGGCGCGGGCGGCACGTCCGCGCCGGCGAGCGCTGCGTCGAGGTCGCGGAACAGCCACGGCCGACCCAGGCACCCGCGGCCGACGACGACGCCGTGGCACCCGGTGCGCCGCATCATCTCGAGCGCGTCCTGTGCGGCGAACACATCACCGTTGCCGAGCACCGGCACAGCGACCAGTTGCCGCAGCTCCGCGATTGCGTCCCAGTGCGCCGGCGGGGCGTAGTGCTGCAATGCGGTGCGGGCGTGCAGCGCCATCCATGCGACCCCCTCGTCCTCGGCGGTGCGGGCGGTCTCGCGCCAGGTCAGGTGCTCTTCGTCGATGCCGAGCCGGAACTTCACCGACACCGGCACCCGACCCGCGGACTCGGCGTCGGCCGCTCGCACCGCCGAGCGGATCACCTCGCGCAGCAGGCGCCGCTTGTAGGGCAGCGCGGCGCCGCCGCCGTTGCGGGTCACCTTCGCAGCGGGGCAGCCGAAGTTCATGTCGATGTGGTCGACCCGGTCCTCGCCGACGAGCCGGCGGACCGCTTCGCCGAGGGTCAGCGGATCGGTGCCGTAGAGCTGCAGGGACCGCACCCGCTCGGCGGGGTGGAACCGGGTCAGCTCCCAGGAGGCCGCATGACCCTCGAGCAGCGCACGCGCCGTCACCATCTGGTTGACGAACAGCCCGCCGCCGAACTCGGCGCACAGCACCCGGAACGGTGCGTCGGTCACCCCGGCCATGGGTGCGAGCACCACCGGTGGGGGAGAGGTGAGAGGGGTCACGGGCACCCTCCTAGCATGTCGTCGATGGACCTCCAACACCTCGCCGACGCCTGCCCGATCGACCTCGGCACGGGTGGCTCGGTGGTGATCACCCAGGAGGTGGTCGACACCCATGCCGCGACCACGGGTGATGCGCAGTGGATCCACAACGATCCCGACCGGGCCCGTCGCGAGTCGCCGTTCGGTGGCCCGATCGTCCAGGGCTTCCTGCTCATGTCGTTGCTCACCCGGCTGTCGAGCGGGCTGACGTTCCCCGACGTGGGGTCGGTGACGATGATGGTGAACTACGGCTTCGATCGGGTGCGGTTCCTGACGCCGGTGCCGGTGGGGGCCGAGGTGACCCTGCGGGGCACGCTCGCCGAGGTCCGTGCCAAGTTCGACGGCAGCATCGTGCTGGGTGTGGACGTCCAGCTCGTGACCGATGACCTGACCGCGGTTGCCGCCCGGTGGCTCTTCCTCGTTGCCCCCGACGTGCCGGTCGGGTAGGGTGGCCCCAGATGTTTCTTGTTTGCGCCCTCCTCCTTCTGACCTAGGCGAACCAGCACCCGCTGGCTCGCCGAACCTCCTGCACCCCTGCAGGAGGTTCTTTCGTTTTCGCCCTACCGATTGGAACCACGTCATGCCCCCGGAACCCGTGACACCGAAGCAGATGCCCTTCGACAAGTACCGGCCGTTCCTCCCGCTCGCCGGCCCCGGAGGCGGGTTGGCCGACCGCACCTGGCCCGACCGCCGCATCGAGTCGGCCCCGCGGTGGTGCTCGGTCGACCTGCGCGACGGCAACCAGGCGCTCATCGACCCGATGGACCCGGTACGCAAGCTGCGCATGTTCACCACGCTCGTCCAGATGGGCTTCAAGGAGATCGAGGTCGGTTTCCCCTCGGCCTCCCAGCCCGATTTCGATTTCGTCCGCCAACTCATCGACGAGGACCACATCCCCGACGACGTCACGATCCAGGTGCTGACCCAGTGTCGCGACGAGCTGATCGAGCGGACGTACGAGTCGATCGCGGGCGCGAAACAGGCGATCGTTCACTTCTACAACTCCACATCGGTGCTCCAGCGCCGGGTCGTGTTCGGACTGGAACGTGAGGGCATCACCGACATCGCGGTGAAGGCGGCTCGCACCGCCCGACGTCTCGAGGCCACCATCCCCGGCACCGCGGTTCGGTACGAGTACTCACCCGAGTCGTTCACCGGCACCGAGCCCGACTACGCGATCGAGATCTGCGCGGCGGTGATGGACGCACTCGAGCTGGCACCCGACGAGCAGGTCATCCTGAACCTGCCGGCGACGGTCGAGATGTACACCCCCAACCTGTACGCCGACGTGATCGAGTACGTGCACCGGAACCTGCCCAACCGCGAGCAGGTCGTGCTGTCGCTGCACCCCCACAACGACCGTGGCACCGCCGTCGCCGCCGCCGAGCTGGGCGTGCTGGCCGGCGCTGACCGGATCGAGGGAACCTTGTTCGGCAACGGTGAGCGCACCGGCAACGTCGACGTGGTCACCCTGGCGATGAACCTGTTCACCCAGGGCGTCGACCCCGAGCTGGACATGTCCGACATCGACGCGCTGCGCCGCACCACCGAGTACTGCAACCGGCTGCCGGTGCACGAACGCCACCCCTACGTCGGCGATCTCGTCTACACGGCGTTCTCCGGTTCGCACCAGGACGCGATCAAGAAGGGGACCGAGGCGCTCGCCGCGTCGGCACCCGACGGCGACTACGAGGTCTGGGAGGTGCCCTACCTGCCGGTGGACCCAGCGCACGTCGGCCGCAGCTACGAAGCCGTCATCCGGGTGAACTCCCAGTCCGGCAAGGGTGGAGTCGCCTACGTCATGAAGACCGAGCACGGCCTCGACCTGCCCCGCCGTCTGCAGATCGAGTTCTCGCGCACGATCCAGCACGTCACCGAGGACTCGGGCACCGAGATCACCCCCGAGTCGATGTGGACCGAGTTCTGCGCCGCCTACCTCGACGACCACCCCGGTGGGGTGCAGCTGCGTTCGGCCGAGGTCACCACGAACGACGACAGCTCGACGGTGGTCGCACAACTGCTCGTCAACGGTGAGTCGCGCACGGTCAAGGGCGAGGGCGGTGGCCCGATCGCAGCTTTCATCCACGCACTGGCGGAGGATCCGCTGATCGGTGGCGGCGTGCGACTCGACGTCGTCGACTACGCGGAGCACGCCGTGCCCGGCAGCGGTGGCGCCGACGCGGTGGCCGCCGCCTACGTGGAGTCACGTGCCGAGGGCGGCACGGTCCGCTGGGGCGTGGGGCTGCACGAGAGCATCCTCACCGCCTCGCTGCGGGCGGTGGTGTCGGCGGTGAACCGCCAGCTGATCGAGTGATCAGCGACCGGTCGTGATGTAGTCGTGCAGGTGCCGGGTCTCGTCCTCGAGCTCGGTCACCCTCCACTTCACGACGTCGCCGATCGACACGATCCCGCAGAGCGTGCCATCGACCACCACGGGAAGGTGCCGCGCACGGTGTTCGGTCATCTGTCGCATGAGGTCCTCGGCGCTGTCGTCGGGTGCGCAGGTTCGCACCTCACGCGTCATGACCTGTTCGACCGGGGTGGTGAGCGCGTCGGCACCATCAGCCGCGAGGCGCAGCACGACGTCGCGCTCCGAGACGATGCCGTCGATGCCTCGGCCGTCGGCCGAGACGACGAGGGCACCGACGCCGCGCTCGCGCAGCTGGGCTGCAGCGTCCGCCAGGGTCGCGGTCGAGGTGATCGTGGCGACGTCGTCCCCCTTGTCGGCGAGGATCCCTGAGACTCTCATGACTGACCTCCGGTCGAATCTGACACAAGTATCGACCAGGATGTGTCACCAGTCACGTCATGTCTCGTTGATGCCGCGGTCCACGATGCCGGCTTCGGTGGTCGGGGGTGGATCGCCGGCGGGATCCGAACGGTTCTCGATCGCCGAGTAGGCGGCCACGACGTCGAGGCACTCGCCGCTCACCCCCTTCGCTGCGAGGACGCGTCGCACCGATGCGACCACCTGGTCCTCGGGGAGTCGTCCGCTGCTGATGGCGTCCGTGAGTCGGGCGTGGGTGATCTCGGCCACCTCGGTCCCCGACACCAGCGCCAGGTCGGCGCCTGCCGCGATGGAGCGTTCGGCGGCCTCGTCCTGGGGGGTGGTGAGCACCACCGCTCCCATGCCGAGCGAGTCGGTGACGACCAGCCCGTCGAATCCCTGTCGCTCCCGGAGCTCGCCGGTGATCGCCGCCCTCGACAACGATGCCGGCTCACCTGGCTCGGTCAGTCCGGGGATCTCGGCGTGGGCCACCATCACGCCGCTGGTACCCGCGGCGATCGCCCGGTCGAAGGGCACCAGGTCGCTGGCCCGCAGCTCCTCGACGGGAGCGAGGGTGTCGAGAGCGTCATGGGGGTCGAGCCCCCCACCGCCGATGCCCGGCCAGTGCTTCACCATCGAGTCGATGCCGGCCTCCTCCTGGGCGGAGATGATGGCCTCGCTGAACGCCGCGACGGTCTCGGGGTCGTCACCGAAGCTGCGCGAGCCGAGCCCCGATCCGCTGCCCACGTCGGCGACCGGCCCGAAGTTCATGTTCAGGCCCAGGTCCGCCATGCCCTGCGCGTACTCGCCCAACTGGATCGCGGCGTCAGCCGGCGTGGCGCGGGCGAACTCGGCGGCGCTGGGCAGCACCCCGAGCGCGTTGGTCAGCCGCTGCACGGTGCCACCCTCTTCGTCGCCCGCCACGAACGGCGGCAGCGGCGCACCGGCGATGGCCTCGGCGATCTCGTCGCCGATGTCGGTCGACTGACGGCCCTTGAGGCCGAACCCGCCCACGGTGCCGTCGGCGAGCTGTTCGGTCGCCACCGTGGGGGCGGTCACCATCACCATCAGCAGCTGGCCCGCCTGCGCCGACGGGGTGAGCGTCTCGGCGCAGTCCGGCGGTGCGGTCGTGGTCGTCGCAGCGAGTTCAGCGTCGTCGTCGGACTCGGCCTCGGTCACGACGACCTCGTTCGACGTCGTCCCGGCGCACGATGAGAACAGCGCCGAGGTGGCGACGATGACGAGCAGCTGGAGGGAGCGCGGGCGGAGCATCGTCCGCGGACCCTAGTGGGGTGAGAGACTGATGCACCGGTCCCGGAGGTCGCCCGTGTCGCCCACTCTTCCATCCCGTCTCGTCGACCACTCGGCCGACCCCGAGTTCGATCGGTCCCGGATCCGGTTCGCCGCGATGCTCATCGGGATCGGGACGCTGCACTTCGTCGCGCCCCGACCGTTCGAGCGCATCGTCCCAGGATGGATACCGAACGCCCGTGCTGCGGTGCTGTGGTCGGGCGTGGCGGAGGTGGGTGCCGGGGCGCTCATCGCCGTCCCGCGGACCGCGCGCATCGGTGGGTGGCTCGCCGCAGCCACGATCGTGTCGGTTTATCCGGCCAACATCCAGATGTCGGTCGACGCGTGGCGCGGCGGCTCCACGGCGGCGAAGGTCGCGACGACCGTCCGCCTCCCGATGCAGTTGCCGATGGTCGCCCGGGCGCTGCGGCTCGCGCGCGGCTGAGTTCCCGATGGACGCGACAGAGCTGACGACACGGCTGCGGCGGATCGCCGACCAGCCGTCGGTGACGCCGGCCGTGCTGTTGGCCGTGTCGCCCGCGGACGCCGATCAACTCGCCGAGGTGCTCCGACCCGGCGACGGGGTCGTGACCCGTGGCGCCGGCGCCGTGGTGCTCTGTGAGCGGCTCGAGAACGCCGGCGCCGCACGTCCGATCGCCGGCCGGATCGACGACGTGCTCCGACCCGACGGTACCCACGAGGTGTGCATCTGGATGCGGGAACTCGTTGCTCGCGATGCCGCCGGGGCGCTCGACGACCTCGACGCCGACGCGCGCCCGTTGGAGGGCAGCGCGGGCTGGTTGCCGTTCGACGACGCGGCACGGCGGGCGGTCGAAGTGCCCGTCCCGAGCCCCGATGAGCTCCATCTGGAGTACCAGCCGGTGGTCGAGCTGAGCACCGGACGCATGATCGGCGTCGAGGCGCTGCTCAGGTGGCGGCACCGGGGACGTGACGTCCCACCCGAGGAGTTCGTCCCGGCGGCGGAGGCCTCGGGCGGCATCGTCGAGCTGGGAGCATGGGCGTTGCGGCGCGCCTGCGAGCAGGCCGCCGAGTGGCGCGACGACCCGACGATGTCGGACCTGCGGGTCGGCGTGAACGTCTCGGCCCGCCAGCTCGAGGCGCCCGATTTCGGCCGTCACGTGGCGGCCGCACTCGGCGCCGGCAGATCACCCCTCGAACCGGAGCTGCTCTGGGTCGAGCTGACCGAGAGCCTCGTGCTCGACGATCTCGAGGCTGCCGTCCCGGTGCTCGAACGTCTGCGCACCCGAGGTGTACGAGTGGCACTCGACGACTTCGGGACGGGCTACTCCTCGCTCACGCACCTCCGCCGGCTGCCGGTCGACGTCATCAAGCTCGATCGGAGCTTCGTGGCGAGCATGGACAGCGACCGCCGTGACCTGGCCATCGTCCGGTCCTCGATCGGTCTCGCGGCCGCACTCGGATTGCGGTGTGTCGCCGAAGGGGTCGCGACGCGTCACCACGTCGAGCAGCTCATGGGCATGGGGTGCGACTACGGGCAGGGCAGCTGGTACGGGCTGCCGGTCCCCGGGGAACAGGTGCCGGCGCTCGCCCGTGAGATCGCGCGACGGTCGGCTGAGTAGGGCAGTCCCGGCTCAGTAGGGCAGTCCCGGGTGGCCGAGCACACCGAGTGGATCCACCGCCTGCTTCAGCGCCGTCAACGCGAGCCGGGTGCCCTCCGGAGCGGTCCGCAGCCACCAGCGAGCGTTGTGCGGGCCGATGCCGTGCTCGGCGGAGAAGCTGCCGCCGAAGCGTGACACGACCGTGCCGAGCACCAGGTCGGTGAGCTCGAGTCGCTGATCCTCGTCGAGAGGTGCGGCGTCGTGGGGGACGACCACGTTCAGGTGCATGCCGCCGTCGCCCCAGTGCCCGAAGTCGGCGACGCGCAGCGCCGGGAACGCGGTCGTGACGACCTGGCGGAGCTGCTCACGTGCGGCCGGCAACGCGCTGCGGGGCACCGAGATGTCGTGCCCGATCACGGTGCCCTCCAGCGCCAGGCCCTCGGTGATCAGGTGCCGCAAGGCCCAGGCGTCCGCCGGTGGCATGGGGACGGCGTCGTCGAGCAGGCCGGAGGAGTGCAGGTCGGTCAGCGTGGACAGGAGCACCGATTCGATGCCGTCGCCGCCGCTGAGGAAGA
>SKRR01000021.1 GCA_007118345.1 Microthrixaceae bacterium
CTTCGACGTCGACTTCCAGATCTACGTCAGCGCGACCGACGGCGCCGACCTCGACGAGCTCGCCGCACAGCTCGAGGCGCTCACCGACGATCTACCCACGTTGGTCGTGCAGGACCTTGGGGAGTTCGTCGAGGCACAGACCGCACCGCTGGATGTGATCATCGGCATCGTCTACGCGTTGCTCGCGCTGGCGATCCTCATCGCCCTCATCGGGATCGCCAACACGCTGTCGTTGTCCGTGCTGGAACGCACCCGGGAGCTCGGGCTGCTGCGCGCCGTGGGCATGTCGCGGCGACAGCTCCGGCGAATGGTGCGGACCGAGGCCGCGATCATCGCCGTGTTCGGCACCCTGATGGGTCTGGTGATCGGCATCCTGTTCTCGATCGCGCTCACGATCGCGATCTCGGCCAGCGAGCCGGACCTGTTCACCTACGACCTGCCGGTCGTCCAGCTGGTGCTCATCACGATCTTCGCAGCGCTCGCCGGCGTCCTGGCTGCGTGGCTCCCCGCCCGCCGGGCCGGGGAGCTCGACGTGCTGGAGGCCATCTCGTCGGTCTAGACCGGTTGCATGGCACTCGATCCCGGCGACCTCCCCACGAGCACCCTCGAGTTCCTCGAGGAGTACCACCTGGCCAGCCTCACGACGCTCCGGGCCGACGGCTCCCCCCACGTGGTGCCCGTGGGCTTCTCCTACGACGTCGCGGCGCGCCGGGTGCGGATCATCACCTTCGCCGGGTCGGTCAAGGTCCGCAACGCACGGCGCGGCGGACGCGCGGCGGTCAGCCAGGTGGACGGCGGCCGGTGGGTGACCCTGGAAGGCACGGCCGAGGTGACCAGTGAGCCCGAACGGGTTGCCGCTGCGGTCGCCGGCTACGCGGCGCGCTACCGCCAGCCGTCCGAGCGCGACGACCGGGTCGCGATCGAGATCCAGGTCGACCGCGTCCTGGGTCGTGGCTGACGACGTCAGTCCCGACGACGGGCCGACCTCGACCCCGCCACGTACCCGGTGGTGACCCCCGCCACCAGGGCGATCACCCCGAGGATCACCATGACGGTCCCCACGGTGTCCAGACCGGTCGCTGCGACACCCAGACCGAACATCGCCGCCACCCCACCACCGAGGCCCAGCGGACCGGCGGCAGCTTCCTGGGTCGCGTGCCAGCGTCGGTCGTCGCCGGTGGTCGACGGGAGGCGGACCCCCACCGGCGAGTTGGGCGGCAGCCGATGCTGCGACCCCCGCCAGGCGACCCACAACAGTGCGGAACCCCCGAGCATCAGCGCCGCGCCGATCAGCAGCGCGGCCATGCGTCAGGCCTTGACACGGATGTCCGACGCCGTCCAGTAGGCCCGCATGTCGGTGATCAGACCGTCGTCGTCGAAGGTGAAGACGTCGATGATGTCGATCAGCATCGTGGTGCCACCGATCGTCGTCTCGGCCTGCAGCGGCACTGCAGCGAACGAGCCGACGGCCCGGATCGGCCCGGTGATGCGCAGCTCGAAGCCCTCGATGCCCTGATGGGTCCCGGCGAAGAAGTCCCGCACTGCGTCGCGCCCGACCATCTCGGGCTGATCGACCGGATCAGCGACCACTGCGTCGGTGGCGAAGAGCGAGGCGATGGCGTCGACGTCACCGGCGGAGTGGGCTGCCGCGTAGGCCTCGACGACGGACCTGATCTGCTCGATTCGTTCCATGGCCGAAGGAGCCTACCGGGACCCGCGTGCGTCACCGACGCCGACCGGTTCCGACCCCGGGAAGCGGTCGCGGGTCGAGTTGGCGTACCGCACCAGTGCGAGCATGACCGGGACCTCGACGAGCACCCCCACCACCGTCGCGAGCGCTGCGCCGGACTGCAGCCCGAACAGCGCGATCGCTGCGGCGACGGCGAGCTCGAAGAAGTTGCTCGCGCCGATCAACGAACCCGGCGCAGCGACCGCGTGACGGACCCGCAGGCGGCGGAACACGGTGTAGGCCAGACCGAAGATGATCACCGTCTGGATGATGAGCGGCACGGCGATGAGCCCGATGTGGAACGGGTTGTCGAGGATCACCTCGCCCTGGAACGCGAAGAGCACCACCAGGGTGATCAGCAGACCCACCGGCGTGACGGGCGCGAGCCGCGGCAGGAACACGTCCCGGAACCAGCTGGCGCCCTTCAGGCGGATGATCGCAGTCCTGGTCGCGATGCCCGCCGCCAGGGGCACCACGATGTAGAGCAGCACCGAGAGCAGCATCGTGTCCCAGGGGACGGTGATGTCCGACAGGCCGAGCAGCAGCATGACGATCGGTGCGAATGCGAACAACATGATGAGGTCGTTCACCGCCACCTGGACGAGCGTGTAGGCGCCGTCGCCCTTCGTCAGCTGACTCCAGACGAACACCATCGCCGTGCACGGGGCGGCACCGAGCAGGATCGCGCCGGCGAGGTACTCACGCCCGAGCGATTCCTCGATGAACGGCGAGAACAACACGATGAGGAACAGCCACGAGATCGCGAACATGGTGAAGGGCTTCACCAGCCAGTTGATCCCGGTGGTCACGAGCAGGCCCGCCGGTTCCCGACGGACCGCGACGACGGCGCCGAAGTCCACCTGGACCATCATCGGGAAGATCATCGCCCAGATGAGCACCGCGACCGGGACGGAGACCGAGGCGTACTCGAAGCGCGACAGCGTCTCGGGCACCGCCGGGACCAGCTGTCCGAGTGCGACGCCGGCGACGATGGCCAGGGCGACCCACACGGTGAGGTACCGGCCGAACACACCGAGCGCGTCGGCGGTCGACTCGGCCTCCAGGGTCGCAGGATCGCTCACCGCCCCACCATAGATCGACAGATGTCGATGGACAAGCGGTCACCCCTCGTGGCGATGAGCCAGTATCTGCGCCATGCCCTCCCTGCGGACCGAGGTGACCGAGCTCGCCACCGCGCTCGGGATGTTCGGGGTCGACTCGCTCGACGAACTGCTCGCCGGGCCGGTCCCCGAGGCGTTCGAGGGGGTCGGCATCGCTGACTGGGAGCGGCTCCGAGCCGCCCGAGCCGCTCGCGCACACGACCACGACTTCCTCGCGGCATGGAACAACGGGCGAGCCTTCCTGATGGCGTCCGACGGCCTGCGCGGCCGCCCGCCCGCCCGGATCGAGTGGACGGGCGGGCGGCGCGACCCGGGCGACGACGTGGTGCCGGCCGACCTGCGGGTCGACCACGTGTACCTCGTCAGCTGCAAGTACCTGTCGAAGGTCCTCCACAACGCCTCGCCGGTGGCGGTGTTCGAACGATCGCTGCGTGGGGCACGGACCAGGGCCGACCACGACTGGTTCGATCGGGTTGCGCCCGCGGAGCACCAAGCGCTCTACCAGGCGGTGCGCCGTGCCTACGGCAGCGACCTCGGGCTGCCCGAGGCCGTCCATGCGCTCACGAAGTCGGATCGGGGACAGCTCCGCCGCAGGATCCCCCGCGACTGGAACGCCGAGTGCGTCGCGGCCTACAGCGAGCTGGTGAACCGGACCGAGCGAGTCTCGCTCGACCGGTGGCTCGACTCGCTGCCGACGTCGCGCGACCAGCAGGCGATGCTGTGGCGACTGCTCCGACTCGGCGGCAGCCCCTACTTCGTGCTCGGCACCTCGAGGGCTGCGACCGTACGACTGCGGGTCGGCACGCCGTGGGACTTCACCGCCCACCACTCGTTGCGCTCCTTCGAGCTCGACGCCGGTGGGACCGGCCAGCCGACGGTGCGCTGGCGCGCCACGTGCCGCTGCCCGGACACCGGCGATGACGTCGTGGTCGACGGCCACGTGGAGATCCGTTGGAGCCACGGACGCTTCGGGGGGCCGCCCGAGGCGAAGGTCTACCTCGACACGCCACCGTCGGCGGTTCCGGGCTACTTCCCGCTGCGCTAGTGCGGCTGGCAGGTGGGGCACCAGTAGGTGACGCGCGCCAATGCCCCTTCGACGGCCCGCTCCACCCGGGTGCCGCAGCGCCGGCACGGCGATCCGCGTCGCCCGTAGACCGCGAGCCCTTCGGCCACCGTACGTCTCGGTCCGGGGCGGAGGTTCGCCCGCAGGAGCCGACCGGCAGTGGTGACGAGGCGCGTCCGGGTCTCCTCGGGCACCCCGGCCAGTGCGCGGAAGGGGTCGACGTGTTCGTGCCAGCAGACCTCGGACTTGTAGACGTTGCCGATGCCGTTGCCCACCCGCTGGTCGAGCAGCACCTCGCCGATCGGCGTGTCGCCGTCGAGCGACGCCATCCGTTCCACGCATTCCCGGACCACGTCGGCCGAGGCGCTCGCCTCGAGGCACAGGTCGGGGCCCAGCCGGGCGAGCGGGTCGATGGCGGTGCCGAACCGGGCGGTCGGGTGGGTCCGCACCACCGGTGCAGCGAAGCACACCGCCTCATGGCCGTCGACGACGATGCGGCAGCGGAGCAGGTGTCGCGGCCGGCGCCACCGTTCCTCGCGTCGGTACACGTGCCAGACGCCGGTCATGCGGAGGTGGGTCTCGAGGGTGAGTCCGCCCGAGAAGTGGATCAGCAGGTGCTTGCCGACCGCCTCGACGCCCTCGATCGTCTCACCCGCCCGGGGTCGGGTCCCGGCCAGACGCGGCGCTTCGAAGTGCCGCAGGGTCGCACCCTCGAGCACGGGACGGAGCCGCCGTGCCGCGTTGTGGATGGTGTCACCCTCGGGCACGAGTCACTCCCCGCCACAGGGCGCTTCACCGCGGTTCACTTCAACAGCGCTCCGGCGTCGACCGGCAGCGTCGTGCCCGTGACGTAGCGGGCCTCGTCGGAGCACAGCCACAGCACGGCGTCGGAGATGTCGTTCGCCTCGACCCACGGGGTGTCGAGCGCCTGCTGGGTTCGCAGGAACTCCGCAGCGTCGTCCTTCGTGGGGTTCTCGAGATCCATCCGCACCAGACGGGGGAACACGTCGTTGATGATCATCGGCGTGTCGACCGACGTGGGATGGACCGTGTTGACCCGGATGCGGTTGGGGGCCAGCTCGAGCGCGATCGATCGCATGAACCCCACCACGCCGTGCTTCGACGCGTTGTACGCCGGTGAGCCGTAGAAGCCCTTCAGCCCGGCCGTGGAGGAGGTGATGACGATGGCGCCGCCCTCGTCCTGTTCGATCATGCGTTTCACACCGGCCCGCACGGTGTTGAACACGCCGGTCAGGTTGATCCCGATGGTCTCGTCCCACCCCTCGGAGGTCAGCCACTGCACCGGCCCGGGCGAGTAGATCCCGGCGTTGGCCACGATGACGTCCAACCGACCGAACCGTTCCATCCCGGCCCGCACGGCCGTGCGCACCGCGTCGAGGTCCCGGACATCGGCGACCTCGGCGTGCATGGCGCCACCGGCGGACTCGACCCGGCGCACCGTCTCGGCGAGGTCCTCCTCGGTGGCCAGCGGGTACGGGGTGGCGGGCTGGTCGGCGCAGACGTCGATGCCGATGACGCGGGCGCCCTCGGCGGCGAAACGCACCGCGTGGGAGCGTCCCTGCCCGCGTGCAGCGCCGGTGACGAACACCACCTTGTCCTCGAAACGACGTGATCGATCGGTCATGGGGGCACGTTAGGACGCCGTCACGAACCGAGCGTCAGGCCCTTGTAGCCCTCCTCGAACCCGGCGGCCCGCAGCGCGTCGGCCCAGTGGGACGCGGCAGCGCGTTCGCGGTCGATGGTCTCGATGCGCAAGCGTCGGACACGTCGGTCGTGCACGAGCGTGGCCAGCAGCTCGGGCCACACCGGATGGTCGGCGGCAGCCGGGAAGGTGAGCAGTCCCCGGCCCCCGCGTTCGAGGTAGGCACAAGCGGCACCGTCGACGAGGACCGCGTAGGCGCCGATGGCCCGTGCCGGCTGTCCGTTCGAGTCGGGCCACGTCAGCGCGGCACCGAAGGGCTGGCCGGGGTCGGTCGCCGCGAGCACCCACCGGTTCGGCGGCCGATCCGGCTCCGCGGGCTCCCACGGCATGCGCTCGCCCGCATCGGCCGTGACGTCCGCCGCGCTGCGGAGGAGATCCACTGCGCCGGGTTTCGCGAACTGTGCGGCACCGAGCCCGTCGACGAAGTAGCCGCGACGCACCTGCCCGCGTTCCTCGAGCAGCTTCAACACCGGGTAGACGCCGGCGAACCCGCCGGAGGCACCCTCGGCGAGCGCCATCTCTCGGGTCAGCACCCCGTAGCGTTCGAGGAGCTGCATCGCACGTGCGGTGGCCGACTCGGTCGCCGACACGGCCGGGTCGAACAGCGGGCCGGTCAGCGACCACCTGCCGGCGCCGGCGGGCGGACCGACCGCGGCCCCGCGCGCGTGACGACGCAGCGTGCCCTGCGGACGACGCGAACGGGCCCCCGACGCGCGGCGGTTCGCCCCGCCGGCGACCCGCGCGCGCAGCGGCGCGAGCGAGTCGTTGGTGACCTCACCTGCCCAGACCAGGTCCCACAGCGCGGCGAGCACGGTCGCCTCGTCCGACGGCAGGTCGGCGGCGCGCACCGCTGCGACGAGGTCGGACCAGAACGACGCGCCCCGCCCCGACAGGTGCTCGCGGATGGCCGTGTGGTGCGGCTCCGACGGGAACGCGTCGTCGGAGGGGTCGGGCAACGGCACGAGGGGCGCGACCTGGTCGCGGAAGACCAGCCGCACCCGGCCGTCGTTCGCGCCGACCGCGCCGGCGCCCAGCCACACCACCTCGCCCGAGGTGCACAGCTGGTCGAGGTCGGCGCCGCGGTAGTGCTCGACGCGGATCCCCAGCACGTCGGCCTCGAGCAGCGACGCAGGCAGCGGCGCCGCCTGGAGCACGGCGATCGTCTCGGCCAGGGCGTCCAGCCCGCGTCGCGTCGAGCCGACGCCCTGCCAGCGCGGCAGGAACCGTGCGAGGGCCGACCCGTCGACCGGGGCGACCTCGTTGCGCAGCGCGGCGAGTGACCGACGGCGCAGCTGGCGCAGCACCTCGGCGTCGCACCACTCCGTCGACCGGCCGCCGGGGCGGAACTCGCCCTCGACCACCGTCCCGGCGGCGACGAGCTCACCGAGGGCCAAGCGCGCCACCTCGTTGGCGATCCCGAGCCGTGCGGCCAGTTCGCCGACGTCGAAGGGGCCGTGGGTTCGGGCATAGCGCGCCACGAGGTCGCGCAGCGGGGTCTCGACGGATTCGGTGAACACCGCGGGGAGCCCGAGCGGCACGGGGACCCCGAGCGCGTCGCGCAGCCGGGCGGCGTCCTCGGCGGCCGCGAAGCGCTGGTCCCCGCCGACACCGACCTCGATGAGCCGGCGCCGGCCCGACAGCTCCGACAGCCAGTCGTCCAGCAGGTGCGATGACGCTGGGTCGGTGCGCACCGACAGCTCGTCGCGGCTCAGCGGACCGAGGATCCGGACCAGGTCGTGCAGCTCGTCGGCGTCACGGGCGGCCCGTTCGGGGGTGAGGCGTTGCAGCTCGAGCTCGACCCGGTCGACCACCTCGGCGTCGAGCAGCGAGCGCAACTCCTCGACACCCAGGAGGTCACGCAGGAGTTCCCGGTCGAGCGCGAGTGCCGCCGCGCGACGCTCGGCGAGCGGCGCGTCGCCCTCGTACATGAACACCGCGATCCAGCCGAAGAGCATCGATCGGGCGAACGGCGAGGCCGACGGCGTGTCGACCTGCACGACTCGGATCCGGCGGCTGCGGACCTCGGTGAGCACCTGCCGCAACGCCGGCAGGTCGAACACGTCGTTGCAGCACTCGCGGGTGGCCTCCAACAGGATCGGGAACCCCGGGTAGCGCGACGCCACCGACAACAGGTCGGCCGCCCGCTGGCGCTGCTGCCACAGCGGTGTGCGACGGTCGGGCCGGCGTCGGGGCAACAACAACGCCCGTGCGGCGGCCTCGCGGAACCGGGCGGCGAACGCGGCGGTCGACGGCAGGGCGGCGACGACCTCGGCTTCGACCTCTTCGGGCTCGGGGAGCAGGAGCTCGAGCGGGACGTCCTCGGCGGCCTCGGGCAGCCGGATGACGAGCCCGTCGTCGGACCACA
>SKRR01000281.1 GCA_007118345.1 Microthrixaceae bacterium
ACCCCGATCCGAAGGGATCGGACAGGTCGACCCCGTCGATGCTGCCGTAGCGGTCGTACCGCTCACGCTTCGCCGGGTCCGACAGGATCTCGTAGGCGGCGGACAGTTCCTTGAACCGGGTCTCCGCCTCGGGATCGTCGGGGTTCGCATCGGGATGCGATTCCCGTGCCAGCTTGCGGTACGACTTCTTGATCTCTTCGGAGCTGGCGTCGGGACCGACGCCCAGCACCTCGTACAGTCCGGCCACCGGATCAGCCCTCGCTCAGGAGTCGGGAGAGTCGTTGGCTCACCACCGCCACGGCGGCGAGCGTCTCGGGATAGTTCATGCGGGTCGGGCCCAGCACCGCGATGGCGCCGGCCTGTTCGCCGCCCGCCTCGTAGGGCGCGACGACGAGCGAGCACTCCGACAGCGTTGCCACGCCGCTCTCAGAGCCGATCGAGACCGCGAGCCCACCGTCGACGAGCTCCTTGAGCAGGCTGACCACGACGAACTGCTGCTCGAGCAGTCCGAGCACCGCCTCGATCGTCTCGCGGGCGTCGAAGGACCCTGCGATGCGGGAACGGCCGTCGACGAACACCTGTTGGGACTCGCCCTCACTCGCCTCCCGCAGCGCCAGCGCGGCGGCCCCAGCCAGGTCGGCGCCGGGTGCCCCCGGGTCGGGCTGCCAGGTCGCCAACACCTGTCGGCTCCCGTCCGCGAGCCCGTCGCCGATGAGCCGTTGCGCGGCATGGAGCCCGGCAGGATCGAGGTCCTCGCCCAGTTCGACGGTGCGCTTCACGATCACTCCGTTGCTCAGCACCATCACGGCCAGCACGGTGCGTGGACTCAGGTCGATCAGCTGCACCGAGCGGATGGTCGCGATCTCGGTCGGCTCCCCCACGACGACGGCCGCGGTGCCGGTCACCTCGGAGAGCAGGTGACTGGTCTCGGCCAGCATCTGCTCGAGCTCGCCGTGGGCGGTCGAGAAGAACTCGCGCACCATGCGCACGTTCGGGGGGCTGAGAGGACCCGGTCCGGTCAGGTTGTCCACGAAGAAGCGGTAACCCTTCTCGGTGGGGACCCGGCCGGCGCTGGTGTGGGGCTGGGCGAGGTAGCCGTCGCTCTCCAGCTGGGTCATGTCGTTGCGAACGGTTGCCGAGGACACGCCCACGTCGGCCCTCGCAGACACCGTGGACGACCCCACGGGTTGGGCCGTCTCGATGTACTGCTGGACCACGGCACGCAGGATGGCGGACTTCCGGTCGTCGAGCATTGGCACTCAGTCTACGCGAGTGCCAACGACGCACCGCGATCGGGCCACGGTGGGCGTCGAGCGGTTCGAATCCACTCCCGATCGCGCTTGCGGTGTCGAACGTGTGTTCGATACACTGCTCGCATGGGAGAAGGGGCTGGGGAGCTCATCGAGACCATCCGCGCTGCAGCCGGCGAGCTGCTCGAGCGCGACGCACCGGCTGATCCCCGGGAGCTCGGTGAGCTGTTGCGACATCTCGAGTCGACACGAGCCCATCTCGACGCCGCTGCGGATGCCCTGCTGGACCGGTTCGACCTCGACTGTGCCTCCCAGTGGGACGGGCTTCGCACTACCGGCGGGTGGCTCGCCCACCACACCCGCGCCGCCGGCGCCACGGCCGCGCGGCGGGTTCGTCGCGTCCGAGCGCTCCGCCAGCTGCCGATCGTCGCCGATCGGTACCGCGCGGGTCGGCTCTCCGCCGACCAGGTCGATGCGTTCGTTCGGGTGCTCAATCCCCGGACCTCCGACGCCATGATCACCGACGAGGGTCTCCTCGCCGACCTCGCCGACCACCTCCGCGTCGACGACCTGGCCCGCGAACTACGCGGTTGGGCCGAACTCGTCGACACCGACGGCACCGAACCCGACCCCGGGCACACCGACCGGCGCGTCACGCTCCATCAGACGCTCGACGGCACCTGGACCGGCCGCATCGACCTCGGCGCCGCCGACGGCCTCACGGTCGACGCTGCCATCTCCGCCCTGGCCGAGCAGTACTCCCGCCACGACCGCACCGGCGACGGGCCCACCCGCACCGCCGCCCAGCGCCGCGCCGACGCCCTCGTCGAGCTCATCCGCCGCGGCGCCGAGCCTTTCGTTCCCCGCATGACCGAGCCCTCCGCCACACCCACCTCGCCGAGGCGGCGAGGCCCCCGGGTCGAACTCCACGTCACGCTCGACGCCGGCGACCTCGAAGCAGGCCGCGGCGCCGACACGCTCGGCGGCAACCACCTCGACCCCGCAGCCACCGACCTGCTCCTCTGCGATGCCATCGTCACCGGTGTCCTCACCAACCCCCTCGGCGGGGCAGTGCTCAACCGGGGCCGTTCGCTGCGTACCGCCACGCCCGCACAACGCCGAGCTCTCACCCTCGAGACCGGCGGCTGCGGGTTCCCCGGCTGCGATGCTTCACCCGAACACTGCGACGCCCACCACATCATCCACTGGCGCCGCGGCGGGCTGACCGACCTGCCGAACCTCGTGCTCGTCTGCTGGTACCACCACCACCTGCTGCACGACGGCGGTTGGAGAGTCAGCAAGGCACTCGACGGCACCCTCACCTGGAAACGGCCCGACGACACGAACCTCGACCCGGTACCTCACCGACCACCCCTCCGGCTGATCAACGGTGACGAGGGGGGCGAGGTCACGAACGGGGCCAGCGCTGGCAGAGACCACCGAAGCGCACCGCGGACCACCAGTCGACCCCCGCCCCACCGACGAGCCGACCCGGCCTGAGCGCCGGAACCCGGTGAGATCGGTCCGGTGGGTCGGACAGTCAGTCGTCGAGCTTGAGCGCCGAGATGAACGCCTCGGAGGGCACTTCGACGCGCCCGAGGTTCTTCATGCGCTTCTTGCCCTCCTTCTGCTTCTGGAGCAGTTTGTTCTTGCGGGTGACATCGCCCCCGTAGAGCTTCGCCGTCACGTCCTTGCGGAACGCCTTGACGGTCTGGCGGCTCAGGATCCGGCTGCCGATGGCGGCCTGGATCGGCACGTCGAACTGCTGCCGGGGGATCAGCTCACGCAGCTTGTCGACCATCTTCTTGCCGTACTCGTACGACTTGTCCTTGTGCACGATCGCGCTGAAGGCGTCGACCGGTTCGCCCGAGATGAGCACGTCGACCTTCACCAGGTCCGACTCCTCGTAGCCGATCGGCTCGTAGTCGAGGCTGGCGTAACCCTGGGTCCGGCTCTTGAGCTGGTCGAAGAAGTCCATGACCACCTCACCGAGTGGCATGCGGTACTGGATCTCGACCCGCTCGGGTGAGAGGTACTCCATCTTGACCATCTCGCCGCGCCGAGCCTGACACAGCTCCATGAGCGCCCCGGTGTAGTTCGACGGCGTGATGACCGTCACCCGCAGGAACGGCTCGAAGACCTTGTCGACGCTCGAGGGGTCCGGCAGGTCGGCGGGGTTGTCGATGACGAGCTCCTGTCCGTCCTCGCGTACGACGCGGTACTCCACCGAGGGAGCCGTGGCGATCAGGTTCAGGTCGTACTCGCGCTCGAGTCGTTCCCGGACGATCTCCATGTGCAGCAGTCCCAGGAACCCGCAGCGGAAGCCGAACCCGAGCGCCCCCGAGGTCTCGGGCTCGTAGGTGAACGAGCTGTCATTGAGACGGAGCTTCTCGAGCGACTCCCGCAGGTCCTCGAACTCGTCACCGTCGACGGGGTAGAGACCGCAGAACACCATGGGCTTCGGGTCCTGATACCCCTCGAGCGGCGAGTCGGCCGCTCTCGCGGCGTCGGTCACGGTCTCACCGGACCGAGCTTCGCCCACGTCCTTGATGCCGGCGATGAGATAACCGACCTCGCCGGGGCCGAGTGCGCCGATCGGCGTGCTGATCGGAGATCGCACCCCCACCTCGAGCGCCTCGTGGGTCCGCCCGGTCTGCATGAACCGCAGCTTCGAGCCGGTGCGCAGCTCGCCGTTGACCACGCGGATCGAGCTCACGACCCCGCGGTACTGATCGAAGTGCGAGTCGAAGATCAGCCCTTGGAGCGGCGATGCGGCGTCGCCCTCTGGCGCGGGGATCCGTTCGACGACCGCGTCCAGCACGTCCGTCACCCCTTCGCCCGTCTTGGCGGAGATGCGCAGCACGTCCTCGGCGGGCACCCCGAGCACCCGTTCGATCTCCTCGGCGTAGGTGTCCGGATCGGCGGCGGGCAGGTCGATCTTGTTGAGCACCGCCACGATCTCGAGGTCGTTCTCGAGCGCCAGGTAGCAGTTGGCGAGGGTCTGTGCCTCGATGCCCTGGGAGGCGTCGACGACCAGGATCACGCCCTCGCACGCGGCGAGCGACCGTGAGACCTCGTAGCCGAAGTCGACGTGACCGGGCGTGTCGATCAGGTTGATCACATGGTCGCGGTGGTCGAGACGGACCGATTGCAGCTTGATCGTGATGCCACGCTCACGCTCGAGGTCCATGGAGTCGAGGTACTGATCACGCATGTCGCGCGGGTCGACCGCACCGCACAGTTCGAGCATGCGGTCCGCCAGGGTCGACTTGCCGTGGTCGATGTGGGCGATGATCGAGATGTTGCGGATTCGGGAGAGCTCGGTCACGGTCCGAACATTCTGTCAGCGCCGGACCGGGGTCCCTGCATCACGACGGCCGTCGCGCCGGACCTGACGCCACGGTCGGACCCCGCTATTCTTTTGAGGTCCTGCGTCCAGCCACGTGCTGGCGCGTATCGAACTCACCCTCACGGAAGCACACAGGCAGACTGACCAATGGCGAACATCAAGAGCCAGATCAAGCGCAACCGGACCAACGAAGCCGCCCGCGAGCGGAACAAGGCCGTGCGCTCGGAGGTCAGGACCCGCGTGAAGCACGCCGAGGACGCCGCTGCTCAGGGCGCCGAGAACGCCGAGGAGCTCACCCGGCTGGCGATCAAGTCGATCGACACCGCGGCCACCAAGGGCGTGCTGCACCGCAATGCGGCGGCGCGCCGCAAGTCGCGCCTGATGCGTCAGCTCGCAACCCCCGCCTCCTGACACTCGGCTGACGCCGACACTCGGCGGTACAGGCGGGGGCGCAGCTCAACGAGGTGCGGTACTCAACGAGGTCGAGCGACCGCACCGCCGCGGGCACGATCGGCGCCGCCGCTGCGGGCGAGCATCGCCAGACGGGCGACGAGCACGTCGAGCACTGCTGCACCGTCCTGCGCAGTGCGACCGCGCAGGTCCACGTCGGCCGCTGCGAGCAACTGCGTCGCCCGCGCCAGCCGGGCGCTGCCCAGCTTCGAGGACTGCGTCAGTGCCTTCTTCGCCGGGAAGGTCGAGCCCTTCATGCCGAGCAGCGACGCGGCCGCCTTCTCATCGCGCACCCCGCTCCCGTCGAGGCGGACCATGCGTTCGACGTGTGAGCTCAGCGTCACCATGACCTGCAGCGGGTGCCGCCCACCACCGGAGAGCATCCGGTGCAGGTTCGTCACCGCTCCTGCGACGTCGCCCCGGTCGATCGCGTCGGTGAGGTCCCACGGCGGCACCGATCCGGCCGAGCCCAGGTACGGCGTCAGCCCGGCCTCGTCGATCTCGGCGTCGCCGTGCACGCCACGGAGGACGGTGAGCAGGCCGACCATTCGTTCGAGGTCCTCCCCGAGCTGCTCCACCATGAGCCGGCGGGCCCCGGGGGTGAGATCGACCCCGGCGGCGCGGAGCTGGTCGTCGATCCACTCGCCCTGTTCGCGGGCGCGCTGGGGTGGCGACGTGTCGTGGACGACACCACCGGCGGCAGCGATCGCTTTCGACAGCGTGGGCAGCACCTTCTGCTTCTGGCCGGTACCGAGTGGCGACTCCCAGGCCAGCACGATCACGGTGTCGGGCGCGGGCGACCCGAGGTAGTCGAGCAGCGGACCCAGGTCGTCCTTGGTGAACCGCCCCGCATTGCGGCCGACGACGACCCGCGAGCCGAACATCGACACCGTCGTCGCCGCCATCACCAGGTCGCCCAGGGTGTAGTCGTCGCCGTGCAGCTCGTCGTGCACCGCATCACGGAACGCCGTGCCGACCAGATCATCGACCAGATCGCCGACACGCGCGCCGATCAGCACGTCGTCGCCCTTGACCAGGTGGATCGGGATCGGTGGCTCAGCCACGGACGACCGTCGGGGTGTCGTGACGCTCGAGCAACTCGGCGACGATGTCGGCGGTTCGTCGGGCCCCGCGCACGTCATGGGCACGCAGGACCCGGCAGCCCAACCGGATGCCGAGCACATGGGCGGCGTGGCTGGCCTCGCGCCGCTCGGTGACCTCGAGCCCCAGCAGCTCGCCCAGGAACCGCTTGTTCGACGCGGACAGGAACGCGGCGTAGCCCAACGCGGCCAGTTCGTCGGAGGTACGCAGCAGTTCGAGCGACTGGGGTTCGGTCTTTCCAAGGTCCAACCCGTCGTCGACCATGACCCGTTGCGCAGGGACGCCGGCGTCGAGCGCCGCGGCAGCCCGGTCCGCCAGGAAGCCCCGGACCTCGCGGCGGAGGTCGTCGTAGACGGGCTCCGGGTCGGGGATGCGGGGCCCCAACCGGATGTGGGTCGCGACGACGCTGGCCCCGAACTCCGCGCACGTCGGCAGGTAGTCAGGGTGGGCGAAGCCCGAGATGTCGTTGCCGACCACCGCGCCGGCGACGAGTGCGGCGCGCAGGACGCTGGGGTTCCAGGTGTCGACCGAGATCGGCACGTCGAACCGGTCGCGCAGTGCCTCGATGCCGGGAACCACCCGTTCGAGCTCCTCCTCGGTCCCGACCTCGGGTCCCGGCCCTGCTTTCACGCCGCCGACGTCGAGGAAGTCGGCGCCTTCGTCGACGAGCCGCTCGGCCTTGGCGAGGAACTCGTCGAAGCCGAAGTACTGCCCGCCGTCGTAGAACGAGTCGGGTGTGCGGTTGAGGATGCCCATGACCAGGGCCCGGTGGGTGATGTCGAAGCGGTACGAGGGGCCGAGCTCCAGGATCACAGAATCAACCTACACGGCACCCCGAACGCTCCCCCGACAGCTCGACGATCGCAGCGCCCGTCGCGTGATCGACCTCGACGAGGACGCCGCCGACGTCGCGGGTGACCGCTCCGGCACCGGCCGAACCGACCTCGAGGCGTGTGGCGACGTCGAACTGGGCGGCGATGTCCTCGACCGCTCGTCGGTCCCGACCGGTCGTGACGAGCAGGTCGATGCGGCGCACCCCGAGGTGAGCGAGCCGGTCCAGCCGGCGGACACTTCGACCGCCCGTCACCTGCACCACGGTGCCGCCGCACGCCCCGACGAACAAGGTTGCCGACGGGCCGAGCTCGTGCTCACCGGCCGGCGGCCCGGTCGGCCACATCGCTGCCAGCACCACCGTCGCCACACAGCACCACCCGAGGACGACCCGGCGGCTCAGGACCGGTGCACCGTGCAACAGCCAGCCGAGTGCCGCCGCCGAGCCGAGCAACGCCAGGCGGACCGGTGTCAGCACCACCAGACCCGAGCGTGAGGACACCGAGGCGACGAGATCGACCCAGGCCACGAGCAGACGCGCCGGTGCCTGCACGATGGACGCGAGTGACTCGTGGACGAGCCCCGCGAACCCACCCACGGCCACCCCGAGCATCATCACTCCGCCTGCGGCGGGCCCGGCCAGGACGTTGGCGGCGGTGGCGACCGATGGGATCCCACCGCTGAGCGCCACCAGCACCGGCGCTGTGGCGAGCTGGGCCGCAACGGTCACGGCGAGGGGTGTGACGAGCCAGTCGGGCCCCCGGATGCGTCGCGCCACCGGTCGGCCGAGGACGAGCAGCCCGGCGGTCGCGCACACCGACAGCTGGAACCCGACAGAGTGCACCAGGAGTGGATCGACCAGAAGGAGCCCGGCCACCGCAAGGCACAACAACCGGGTGGTCGGTGCCACACGTCCGGTCGTCATCGCCAGGATCGCCAGGCCCGCCATCACCGAGGCCCGCA
>SKRR01000250.1 GCA_007118345.1 Microthrixaceae bacterium
CGGCAGGTGTGGACGAAGGCCGAGGGCATCGGGCCGCAGGATCTGTGCGAGGACCGACGGGGCGTAGTGGAGCCCGAACAGCGACCCGTCGTTGGCCGCGAGCGCCTCGAGACGACGCGGATCGCCGTCGACGAGCACCTGGCGCTCGAGCGGCACCCCGATGAGTGATCCGAACCGGGCGACGTTCACCGCGACGTGCACCAGGACCGACACGGCTGCCCCGGCCACGACCAGGGCCAAGGGTCGCCACGCTCGGGGTCGACTGACGCTCCACCATGCCGTTGCGCTCCGCAACGTCGAGATGACCCGACCGGCCGGGATCCCACTGGGACGCGCCACGTCGATCGCGAGCATCACCGCCACCACCGCGAGCGCGGCCATCGGCCCGACGCCCACCGACGAGCGGGTGTTGAGCGCCAGACCTGCCATCGCGACGGCGATGAGCAGGTGTCGGTCAGTGCCCGCGAACCGACCGCGAGGTGCGACGTCGAGCGCGGGCCGGTCCCGGAGCCAGATCACGAGGTGGAGCAGTGAGCCCAGCGCCAGGGCTGCTCCCCACACCAAGGCCTCGTGGTACACCCACACCTGTCCGGCGAGGAACAGCATCGAGCCGGTGCCGGCCCCGAACACAGCGGCGCCCGACACCACGGCCTCTCCCGTGCCGAGGGGCGCGCCGGGCCGCAGCGTGCGCCGTGCGACCCACGCCGCAGCCACGACGTAGGTGAGGGCGAGTGCGGCACCCAACAGCATCGACACGCCGGTCGTGCGGCCGTCGAGTCGGTCGGTGACCAGCAACACCGGCAGCCTCGCCAGGGCCGGCACGATGCCCTGGTAGATGTAGGTGCGGCCGTCGATTCGGAAGCCCTCGATTCCCGGCACCTCGGGATCGACGTCCATGCGGCCGTCGAGCAGGGCCCGGCCCTGGGCGTCGTAGAAGCCACCGAACAGGTCGTCGTCGAACCACCCGTCGCGACCGCTCTGGAGCACCAGCGCGAAGAGCAGCAGTGCAGCCAGCGCGCCGGCGCCGGCGGCGGTCATGAACCGGCGCCGGATGCGTTCGGCCTCCCGGGCCTGCGGGGAAGCAGCCTCGGTCACGTCCGCGCCCGGGGTGCTCACACCGGCGTCTCCCGCGTCGGCTCCGAGTCGTCGTCGCTCCGTGCCGAGCGGATCCCCTGCACCTCGCGGGATCGCAGCGCCCGTGCCACGGCAACACCGAACAACACCGCCACCACCGGCGCGATCGGCATCTTGAAGCGCTCATCGCCGAAGAACAGCGCCGGCGTGACGATCGTCGTCGCCGCCGCAGCGAACAGCACGAGAGCGCCGACCCGGGTCCGGACATCGCGCGCCGCCATCACCCCGCCGGCGACGGCGCCCGCAGCGAGGGCCCACCAGGCCAGGTTGGCAACCCAACGGGCGACCGCACGTCTCGTCTCGCCCAGGTGGGGGTCGTCGCCGTAGGACTCCCACGCGGCCAGGCCGTCGGTGTCCAACAGGAAGGTGGCGGCCAGCTTCCGCACGGCGAGCTGCGGTACGTCGCCCGGGTGGTCGAGGATCCAGTCGATCGCCCGGGCGCGCAGCTCTTCGTCGCGAGCCACTTCGACGGCGGGACCATCGACGTAGCGGCCGTCGGTGGCGCACTGCTCGGTGATGTCGAAGGTGCCGTCGGCGTCATCGTTGAACCCGATGCACAGGTTGTCGCCGGTGTTGGTCGACATGGGCACGAAGGCGTCGAGCACCATCGCGTTCCTGACGGTCCACGGCCCGACGGCGACCACGACGCCGAGCACGAGCCATGCGACACCGAGCATCAGGCGTCGACGGTCGAGACGGCCCGCCAGCCAGGCGACGGCAACCGCTGGCACGAGCAGCAGTGTGGACTGGGGCCGCACCCAGGTGGCCAGGGCCGCGCTGACGACCACGACCGTTGCGAGTGGTGCTGGTCGCCCATCGTGTGACCCGGAGCTCCACTCCATCAGCCCCACCAACAGCACTGCGTAGAGCATGAGGAACAGTGTCTCGCTGAGCACCAGCCCACTGTGGACGACCAGGTTCGGCCAGAGCGCCACGGCCAACCCGGCGGCCACGCCGGCGACCTGCGCGGAACGGGTCCCCCACGGCTGCACGAGCCGCCACGCGAGCCAGAGCACCGCTGCGGCCGTCACACCCCCGAAGAACGCCTGCACCACACCGAGCACGGCCGGGACGTGCTCCGCCAGGCCGACCGCGACGGCGATCCGGGTCACCCCACCGACGAAGAAGGGGTAGCCGGGCGGGTAGTAGGCGGTCGCCTCGCCCAGCAACGAGGTGTACCCCCGTCCCTCCGCGATTGACGCACCGGCCTCGAGGTAGATGGTCGGGTCGGACAGGCCGGTCGGCGGCCGCCCCGCCCAGAGCACCCACATCAGGCGCACCACCGTCGCCACCCCACCCACGACGAAGGCGTCACGCAGCGGCGAACGCAGCGGAGCCTCTGCGGTGGTTGGTGCCGTCTCCACCGCGGCGGAGCGTAGTCGGGGCCCGTCCCGGCCACGCAGGACCCTGCGAGTAGGGTCGTGGCCCCCATGGCCGAGACCCCACCCGAACCTGTGCGGCGCTGGACGGATCGCCTTGCCCGAGTGCCGCTCGGCGTCGCGCTGCTCGCGCTCGTGGCCTATGTACCGTTGCTGCTGACACGACCCGGTCAGGTCGGCGCCGACACGAAGACCTACCTGTACCTCGACCCCGGGCGGCTGCTGTCTCGGGCCGCGTACATGTGGGATCCGAACGTGGGGCTCGGAACGGTCACCCACCAGAACATCGGCTACCTCTGGCCGATGGGCCCCTTCTACTGGCTCTTCGAGACGGTCGGCATCCCTGACTGGGTCGCCCAGCGCATCTGGCTCGGCTCGATCATCCTGCTCGCCGGTCTCGGTGTGCGATTCATGATGCGCGAGCTGCGCTGGGTTGGCGCCGGTGTGACGGTTGCGTCGTTCGCGTACGCACTGAGTCCCTACCTGCTCGACTACGCGGCGCGCATCTCGGTCATCCTGTTGCCCTTCGCGGGGCTGCCCTGGCTGATCGGTCTCGCCGCACGGTCCCTTCGACGCGACGACTGGCGGAGCCCAGCGTGGTTCGCATTGGTGACCCTCACGGTCGGCGGGGTCAACGCGACGTCCCTGGTGCTGGTGATGGTCGGGCCGATCCTCTGGTTCGCCCACGCCGTGTGGATCGAACGCGAGGTCACGTTGCGACGGGCCCTCGCAGCCGGCGGACGCATCACCGTGCTGACCGCCGCGACGTCGATGTGGTGGGTCGCCGGCCTGTCGTTGCAGGGCAGCCATGGCATCCCCATCCTGCGCTACACCGAGACCTACGAGACCGTGGCCGACGCCTCCCTGTCGACCGAGCTCATGCGCGGACTGGGGTACTGGTTCTTCTACGGCAGCGACGGGCTCGGACCCTGGACCGAGGCCAGTGTGGCGATGGTCGAGAACGTGCCGCTGCTCGCCGTGTCGTTCGTGCTGCCGCTGCTGGGCGTGGCGGCGATGCTCTGGACCCGGTTCCGTCACCGCGTGTTCTTCGCGGGGATCGTGCTCATCGGTCTGGTGGTCGGAGCGGGTGCACATCCGTGGGACGACCCGTCCCCCTACGGCAGGCTGTTCCGTGCCTTCACGGGAACCGATCTCGGCCTCTCGATGCGCTCCACGCCGCGCGCGGTGCCACTCATCGCGCTCGGACTCGCCGTGGCCCTCGGTGCGGGGCTGGCGGCGCTGAGCCGCTGGCGCCCCGGACTCCACCGTCCGGTGGCACTCGCGCTCATCCTGCTCATCTGTGTGAACCAGGCCCCGCTGTTCCTCGGCCAGGTCGTGGACCGCTACCTGGTGCGCGACGAGCAACTGCCGGAGCACTGGCTCGACGCCGCTGCGGATCTCGACGCCGGTGATCGTGACACCAGGGTGTGGGAACTCCCCGGGATCGACTTCGCCTCGTACCGGTGGGGCAGCACGGTCGATCCCGTGACCCCCGGGCTGATGGACCGCGAGTTCGTGGCTCGTGAGCTCATCCCGTACGGCACCCCACCGGCGGCGAACCTGGTGAACGAGATGGACCTGCCGTTCCAGTCGGCGACCGTCCAACCCAGTTCCATCGCGCCGCTGGCCCGCTTCATCGGTGCCGGTGAACTGCTGTTCCGCTCCGAGATGCAGTACGAGCGGTACCGCTCGCCGCGGCCGCGGATGACCTACGAGCAGCTCCGCGACGCGCCCGGCCTGGCCGAGCCGGTGCGCTACGGCGAGCCGGTCCCGAACATCGCCGACGACGAGCTCCCACTGGACGATCCCATGGAGTACGGGATCGCACTCGACGCCCCCGAACCCGCCCCGCTGATGCGTTTCGGAGTCGAGGATCCACGGCCGGTGCTGCGCACGGTCGCAGCGGCCAGCCCCACCGTGCTCGCCGGTGACGCTGCGGGCATCGTCGCGCTCGCAGGGCTCGGGGCGTTGCCGGCCGACCGCCCCGTCTTCTCGAGCGCGGACTTCGCCGACGACCCCGACGCACTGCGGGAACAGATCGACGAGCCCGAGGCGCTGCTGGTCGTCAGCGACACCAACCGTCGGCAGGCACGTCGGTGGGGTGGGGTCCGGGAGAACGACGGCTACACCGAGCGAGCGGGCGAGGAGCCACTCGTGGACGACCCTTCTGACAACCGGCTCGAGGTCTTCCCCGACGAGGGCGAGGGCGACCAGACGCTCACCGAGCAGCGCGGAGGTGCGACCGTTGCCGCATCGGCGTATGGCAACGGGGTCTCGTTCACCCCGGGTGATCGCGCCGTCGGTGCCTTCGACGACGACCCCGACACCGCGTGGCGGGTCGCCGCCTTCGATGACCCGGTCGGCGAGTTCCTGCGCCTCGTCGTCGATGAACCGCTCACCACCGACCGGATCGGCCTCCTGCAGGTCCAGGGGCCCAAGAACCGTCACCTCACGCGGGTGACGCTCCGTTTCGACGACACCGACGAGCTCACCGTGGAGCTCACCGAGGCGTCGCGCACCGAACCCGGCCAGGTCGTCGAGTTCGAGGAGCGGACCTTCAGTGAGCTCGAGGTGGTCCTCGATGCCACCGATCGCGACGGACTGTTGAACTACCGCGGCATCTCCGACGTCGGATTCTCCGAGATCGACATCCCCGGGCTCGGGCCGATCACCGAGGCCATCCGACCCCCGACGGCGCTGCTGGACACTGCGGGGGACCGCTCGATCGATCGCGACCTGATGTACGTGTTCACCCGGAGGGCGGCAGCCTCCGCCGACGTGCTCATCAACCCCGAGGAGCTCGCGCTGTCGCGTTGGGTGATCAACCCGTTCGATCGCGAGTACACGATGTACGGGCGCGCCCGCCTCAACGCCGGCCTGTCCGAGGCCGACCTGGACCGGCTGCTCGGACGGTCGAACGCCGACGAGGGCGGCGTCGACGCCGTGTCGAGCGTCCGGCTCGCGGGCGGCCGGGACACGATCGCGTCCTCGGCGGTCGACGGTGACCCCACCACGGCCTACCGGACGCCGTTCAACCAGGCTGCAGACGTCGAGCTGCGTTTCACCTACGCCGAACCAGTGGCCGTCGACGGGCTCGACCTGACCGTCGTCGCCGACGGTCGCCACTCGGTGCCGAGCGTGCTGTCCGTGACGGTCGACGACGGTGATCCGGTCACCCACCGCCTCGAGGGGGCCGAGCTGGGCGAGGGCCGGCCGAGGGGCGCCACGACCACCCTGGCCGTTCCCACCGGGCCCCTGGAGGGCCGCTCGTTCCGGATCTCGATCGACGAGGTGGTCGAGTCAGGTTCGCTCGACTGGTTCGGAAAGCAGCCGATCGTCCGACCCGCTGCGATCACGGATGTGGGACTTCCGTCGGTCCCTGCTGCTCCCGATGACACCCCGCTCGACGACGCCTGTCGCGATGACCTCGTCCAGATCGACGGCCAGCCCGTGTCGCTGAGCCTCGAGGGCACCGTCGGGGAGGCCCGCGCCGGCTCGGCGGTCACCTTCCGTGCATGCGACGGCCCGGTCGGCATCGCGGCCGGACGGCAACTGCTGACCACCCAGCCGAGGGCGGAGTTCGACATCGAAGAGCTCGTCCTGTCGTCCGCAGCCGGCGGTGGACCCGGCATCGACACGCTCTCCACGCCCCTGCCCACCGGGGCCGAACCACCGGTGACATCCACCGAGCGCACCGGGCGCAACGACCACCGCGTCGACGTGAACGGGGCACAGGACCCCTACTGGGTGGTGCTCGGGCAGAGCTACAGCGACGGCTGGCGCGCCACGACCTCCGACGGTGCTGATCTCGGTGAACCCACCCTGGTGAACGGATTCGGCAACGGGTGGCGGATCGATCCGGCCGAAATGGGTGCCGACGTCACGGTCGACATCGCCTGGACCCCCCAGCGCATCGTGTGGATCGGCATCGCGGTCTCGATCCTGGGGGTGCTGCTGTGTCTGGTGCTCATCCTCCGCCCGCCACGGCGCGCCCGGGGGTCGTCAGCGGGGGACGACATCGGTGCCTCCGGCCACAGCAGGGTGTCCGAGCCGTCCCCGACGGCCCCGCGCCTGCACGACCCCCGACGATCCGACGGCCCCTCACCGGGTGTCGGCGCCGCCGCGGTGCTCGCACTGGGGTCGGGTCTGGTCGCACTGGTGGTGATCGGTCCCGTGGCGATCCTGCCCGTCGCGTTGCTCGTAGCGCTGGCCGGATGGTTCCCGTGGGGTTCGACACTGCTGCGCCTCGCCGCCGTCGGCTCGTTCGCCGCTGCGGTGGGTTACACGGTGCTGCGTCAGTGGCGCAACGGGTTCGAGCTCGACTTCGCGTGGCCGCAGTGGTTCGAGGCGACCCACCGGGTGACGCTCACCGCCGTGGTCCTGATGGTCGCCGCGGTCGTGGTCGACGGAGTGCGAAGTCGTGCCGCTGAGCCTCGGGCGCCCGATCAGGCAGAGCTCAACGGATCGGACGCTCCGCCACCGCCAACAGCACCAGGGTCGACGGGTCGATCGAATCCGTGACGAAGAAGTCGGCGTCGGTGATACCCGACGCTCCTCCGACCTGCTCGGTGTTGGTGAACCGGTAGGCCACCCGTCGACCGGTTGCATGGAGCCACACGAACGCCGACCGGGGCAGCTTGTGCCGGAGACCCAGCGGGTCGAGACGCAGCAGCTTCTGCGCCATCGCCCGCCGCTTCTCGAAGTCGGCCTTGACCTCGGGCGTCGCGTCCAGACCCAACACCGTCACCCGGGCGAAGTGCCGCGACAGCATGTCGCGTAGGTCAGCCGGCTCGAAGAGATACACGTGGTACGGGTTCTCGAAATCCGCTGGGGCGTTCGGTGTGAGGAAGAACGCCCGACCGCCGTCCGCGACCACGCGGGCCACCTCTGCGACGTGGGGCTCCGGATCGATGAAATGCTCGATGAGGTGCGACGAGCAGACGTCGTCGAACGATCCGGTGCGCAGCGGAAGGACCCCACCGTCGCTGCACACCGTCGACAGGTCGACCTCGGGGTGCAGCGCAACTGCCGACGCGGCGGTCTCCCGGTCGTAGTCGACCCCGACGAGCATCCGGTCCTGGGACGCGAAGCTGGCGGTGCCGTCGCCCAGACCGCACCCGAGGTCGAGCATCCGACCCGATCCGACCCGATCACGGACCTCCCGGTAGCCCGCAGCATGCAGCGCCAACAGCGAATCGGGGGTCCGGCCCTCGATGGGCCGCTCGCCGGTGAGCTTCACGTCGTCTCCTGGGTGGGTCGGTCCAACCGGGCGCTTCGCCCGGCTGCGTAGCATAGGCGCCGCCCTTCCCCCGCCCATGGAGCCACCCGAGTGCAGACCCCGGTCGCCAGCGACGCCACCGTCACCGCCATCGCCGAGCTCGCCGCCAGGGCGAAGCTCTCACGGGTGCACCTGCTCGCCTGGCGCGATCTC
>SKRR01000014.1 GCA_007118345.1 Microthrixaceae bacterium
ATGGCGGCGGTCGGTGGGTCGGGCCGGCGGCGTTGCACCAACGCGGCGACCGCCACCGCGGCGGCGGCCAGCACGACGACGAGCAGCACGCGGTCCACGGGTCAGCCGGCCGTCACGGGCGTCAGTGCGCCACCCGCCCGCAGAGGGACTGCCAACACCATCGAGAGGTCGTCGCCCCCGGAGAACCTGATCGTGCGCTCCACCACCACCGGGCCGCTCGCCTCGACGAGGACGCTCGTCCACGTACCTCCCGACTCGCCGCTCACCGGCACCGCCAGACTGTCGCCCGCAGCGATCTCACCCTCGTCGAGCAGCACCACGCCGTCGGCCTCGTCGGAGAAGGCCGTCATCGACACGACGACGGCGCCGTCGCCGGGATTGTGGACCATGACCAGCTCGTTCTGGCCGTCCTCATCGGCGTCGGCGCGCACCGTGGCCAACCAGAGGGGAGCGGCGACCGGTGTGCCGGTTCCGATCGTGGTCCCGCTCGACACGTCCGGCCGGGAAGGTGCCGTCTCGTCCTCGACCTCGGCGTCCTCGTCGGTCTCGTCGTCGGTCTCGTCGTCGGTCTCGTCCTCCGTCTCGTCGGTCGGCGACTCCTCCGGTGGGTCGCCGATCGTCACGACACGACCGACGACGACCGGCGCGCCCGCCGACTCGACGGTGATCGCATGGGGAACCTGGGCGGGGATGCGCGTCTCCGCCGAGAGGTCGATCTGTTGGTAGCGGCGCGGTGGCACCTCGAGCTCGAACGGCTCGGGAGGGTCGGCCGCACCTCCGAAGGGGGTGACCTGCACCGCCACCGACGCCGATGAGTCACCGGGGTTGTACACCACGAGACGCTCGTTGAAACCCTCGCCGACGAACCCCTGGGCGAACGACCACGATGCAGCGGCCCGGGGGACACCAGGTTGCAGACGGAGGCCGCGCGTCGCCGGCTCGTCGGTGTCGAGCGTCTGGACCGTCTCGGCGATGACGCGACCGGTGCGGAGCTCGACGGTGACCGAGAACTGGTCGCGGCGTTGGATGCCGAACTCGTCGCCCTCCGCGCCGAGGTCGACCGTGCGCGTGGTGCCCGCGGGCACCACGAGGCCCTGCCACTCGCCCGGGATCCGCACGCCCTCGTCGATCGCCACACTCAGGTCGACCGCAGCGTCGGATGCGAACGGGTTGAACAGCACCAGTTGGGCGCTCGTGTCGAGCAGGGTCGTCTGTGCGGGGAAGTACCAGCGGTCCGACGACGACGTCGCGCACGCGGCCTGGTCGGCCCGGCCGTCGGCGACGAGCCGGTGCTCGACGACGAGCTCGCCGGCGTCGGACTCGACCATGACCGACAGTCCGCGGCGATCGTCGAAGAGGTTCTCGAGGTCGACTGCGGTCGGACCCGGTCCGTCGACGTCGACCTCCTGCTCGCCGACCGGCCCCTCGGCGTCGTACGCGCTGAGGCGAGCCGTCGTGTCGACGCCGGCAGGGTTGGTGATGGCGATGCGGTGCCGCGGCGCACCTTCCTCGCCCCAGCTGCCCGCTGCGCAGTACCACGTCGACGAACGGGCGTCGGCCGCGCCTCCGGCCGGAACGCCGGCGCCGAGCGGCTCACCCGTTCCCGCCGGCACCTCACCGGGCCACCAGCTGACGAGCACGGCGATGGTTCCTGCGACCACGGCGATCAGGAACAACCGGAACCAACTCATCGCCCCGCCCCGCTTCCATCGTCGCCGCCGACCCGCTCGGGTCCCGCGCCGTCCAGATCCTCCGCTGCCGCGTCGCCGGGTGACACGACGACGAGCGGCGTCTCGTCGCCCCGGCGGCGGCGCCGCACCGGCGCGGCGATCCGCCGACGGCGCATCACGAGCACCACGAGCACGAGGAGCCCCACGACCTGCAACGCCTGCAGCACCCGGGCCAGCGGCGGAGTGACCCACCGCAGCTCTGCGTCCCCGGCGGTCGGCGTCTCGAACACCGACATCCATCCGAACAACTCGCCGCGGTCCGCTTCGCGGCCCTCCACGGTGAGGCTCCACCCGGCTGAAGTGGTCTCGGCGAGGCCGATGCGTTCCCCGGCGCCGAGCGAACCGCTGAACCGGGTCCCGGCGTCCCTGCCCAGTACCGCCTCGGGCACAGGGAGCTCGGCCTGGAGCAGCGCCCGCAGGTCCTCCGGAGGGTCGTCCAACGTCGAGAGGTCGCTCCGCAGTGGCCAGGTGTCCCCGACCTCGAACAATGCCATGCCGGGCGGTACGGCGATCTCGGACAGGTCGAGCTGTTCGCGCAGCGAGGCGAGCACCACCTCGGGTGCGCCCACCCCCGGCGGGCTGAACGGCTGTGGCGCCGGCCGATCCACCACGACCACGTACCGGACCCCCATGGGTGCGACCACTCGCCCGAGGCGGCTCGTCTCGCCGGCGAAGGTGGCAGCGACCGCCTCGCGCAACGCGTCGACGCCAGGTCCGCCGTCGAGATGGTACCGGTCGGAGATGGTCGGGGTGAGGCCGACGGTCACGCCCACGGCGACACCGGGTGTGTCCTCGAGCTCCCACCCGGCCACGGGCAACAGGTCGGCGTCCCCGATCCACACCGCCCGGTGATCCGCGCCGTCGTCGACGTCGTCGAGCACGCGGGCGACGTCGCCCTCGGGCAGGTACCAACGCCCGTCCGCTGCTGCCACCCCGATCGGAACGAGGGTCACCAGCAGACCGGCGATCGCGACGACCGACAGCAGCTGGGAGGCGCCGAAGTCCGATCCCATCACGTCTCGTTCGAACGCGAGCGCACCCATGGCCACGGCGATCGCCACGCCGAGCACGGCGGGGACCAGCAACAGCTCGACCCCAGCTCCCGCCACGACGTCGGCGCGGGTCGCCACGACCGCCACGGTCCATGACATGAGCGCCAGGATCCAGCCCCCGACGCCCCACCCGAGCCGCCATCGTCGGCCGGCCACGAGGCAGTACCCGGCGGCGACGACGACGCCCCAACCGAGGACCCCGACCGTGACGGGCCCGACGTCGCCGGTGATCAACTCGGCGGCTGACGGAGTGGCGCCACGACCGGACCACATCCCCGCCAACGAGCTGAGGTCACCGCCGGACGCCTGGGCGACGAGCCACGGAGCGCTCACCGGCAACGAGAAGAGCACGCCGCCCAGCAGCGAACCGAGCAGGGAACGACCGGCGCCCCGGTCGATGCCCACCGTGGCGACCAGGCCGAGCACGACCATCGACACGACGAGGATCGCCGCACCCACCGGTGTGACAGCGGTGACCGCTGCCAGCAGCAGACCGGTGCCCGCCAGGTGCCGTAGGCGCGCGGGCGGACGGCCCCCGCGAACGAAGGGGTGCAGACCCGCGTCCGCGGCGAGTCGGCGCAGCAACCACGGCGCCGCGGCGTAGACCACGAGCGCCTGCAGCCGGCCCTCGGCCATCGAGTTCAGCGCCACGGGCGCAAGCCCGTAGACCGCGAGCGCGGCGGCACGTGCGCGGGTGGAGTGGGTCTCGGCCAACAGCTTCCAGGCACCGAGCGCACCGATGAAGAGCGGTCCGAGCACCAGCAGGCGACGAGCGAGCGACAGCGAGCCGAACAGCAGCGTCCCTGCCAGTCCGAGCGACGGCACCACCGCCGGCGGCACGGCGGACTCACCCAGGCCGACCTCGCGCCAGGCGGTCCACCACTGGGAGAAGAGCACTCCGACGGAATCACCGGCCGCCCCGAACTCACGGAGCACCGGGATGGGGCCCCCGAACAGGTCACGAGCGCCGAGCAGCACCAACAGGGTCGCCACGACGGCCAGGCCGACACCGGTCCGGTTGGCCTCGTCGCGCAGCCGCGTCAGGTAGTCCCGGCCTGCATCCGCTGCAGCCGAGACGCGGTTCTCACCCTCGCCCCCGCGCACGAGCGTCTGCAGCCGCGAAGAACCCTGACGCATGAGCGGCAGGTAGTTGGCGTCGCGAACCCCCCTCGACCGCCGTACCCGGGCCCGAGACCGGATGAGCGACGGCACGTTGACGAAGTTCCACGTCCAGGAGCTGATGATGTCACCGACCCGGCTGAACCGTCCGAGCAACAGCGACACGAGCAGGTCGACCAGGGACAGCACCGCCACGGTGGGAGCGACCCACACCAGTCGGCGCAGTTCGTAGTTGGTCAACATCATCCGGGCCTGGTGCCGGAGCTCGAGACGCTCGCGATTCTCGGCGTCACGACGCTCGCCGAACCGTTCGCGGTGCGACACCACGGCGATCGGACAGAACGCCACCCGCGCACCTGCCACGTGCGCTCGCCAGCACAGGTCGACGTCCTCGCCGAAGTACGGCAGGTCGTCGCTGAACCCACCGACGGCGTCGAAGAGGTCGGCGCGGATCAACAGGCAGGCGTCGCCCACCGCGAACACCTCTCGCGGGGTGTCGTGCTGGGACTGGTCGAGCTCGCCCGGGTCGGCGATCGACGACCGGAAGCCGTACGGATCGACGGTCGAGCCGACCGATCGGAGCCGCGCGGGATCGTCCCAGTCGACGAGCTTGGGACCGACCACACCGGCGTTCGCCCGGAACGCCTCGGCGACGAGGTTCGTCACGCCGTCGGGGGGCAGTGCCACGTCGTCGTGGAGGAAAAGGTAGAAGGCGGCCCCCTCGATCGACACGAGCGCTTCGTTCGCCGCTGCGGAGAAACCGACGTCGGTCTCGAGGCGTTTCACGAACGCGGTCGGCAACGAGTCGGCGATCCGAGGGGTCGGGTCGACCGTGCCGCCGTTGTCGACGACGAGCACCGAGAGGCTCTCGTACTCCTGGTCCGCCAGCGAGACGAGGGTCCGATCGAACCAGTCCCCAGGGTCCGAGGTGACCATCACCGCAACCACCGGTGGCGCGCCGAATCCCGTCAGGGGCTCGCTCGGTCCGATCCCCCAGCGACGATCGAGCTCTGCTTCGTCGAGGTCGTCGTCCGCTGTGGTGTCGGGTTCGTCGCTGGGTGACGAGATGGTCGGCTCCTCACGCCTTCGGGGGACGGGCGATCGTACCGCGCCCACCCCGGCCGACTGATGACACCACGGCGCCGGCAACATGGGCGGAGTCGAGAGGGTCGAGCCCTACACTCATTGCTCGTGCTCCCCTGCAGAACGACCACGACGAGCCGATGAGGGCCTTGATCACCGGAGCCGGCGGTTTCGTCGGCCACCATCTCGTCCGGCACCTCGAGGAGCGTGGCGACGAGGTCGTCACCACCGACCGTTCCTACGACGGGGTCGACGTGCTCGATGCCGCGGCGTTGCTGGACCTGTTCCGACGAACGCAGCCCACCTGCGTGTACCACTTGGCCGGGGCCAGCGACGTGGGGGGTTCGTGGAAGACCCCACAAGCGACCTTCCGAGCGAACGCCGAAGGCACGCTGAACGTGCTCTGGGCAGCACGCGAGTCCGGCACCGAGCGGGTGCTGACCGTCGGCTCGGCCGACATCTACGGCAAGGTGACACCCGACGAGCTGCCCATCGCCGAGGACCTCACCCTCCGTCCGGTGAGCCCGTACGCGGCCTCGAAGGTCGCAGCGGACTACCTGGCACTCCAGGCGCACCTCGGCCATGGCCAACACGTGGTGCGGGCCCGGCCGTTCAACCACCTCGGGCCCGGTCAGACCGACCGGTTCGTGGCCCCGGCGCTCGCCGGACGCGTCGCACAGAACGAACGCAGCGGTGAGTCGGTGGTCAAGGTCGGCAACCTCAGCCCCCAACGCGATTTCACCGACGTGCGTGACGTCGTACGCGCCTACCGTCTCCTGGTCGCATCAGGGACGTCGGGCGAGGTCTACAACGTCTGCTCCGGTCGAGCGATCGCCGTGCAGGAACTCGCGGAGCAGTTCATCGAGATGGCAACCATCCCGATGCGCCTCGAAGCCGATCCCGAGCTGCAACGACCGGTCGACATCCCGGTGCTGCTCGGCGACAACTCCCGCTTGCGCGCCGACACGGGATGGGAACCCGAGATCCCGCTCGAACGAACACTGGCCGACCTGCTCGAGGACCGTCGGCACCGCCTCGACGGCTGAGTCACGATCACCGGGCGCTCAGCGCCCCCAGCACACTGTCGATGCGATGTCGTTCCCGGTCGTCCAACGCGTGGTCACGCAGGCGCCGCAGGTCCGACCGCCAGCGAGCGCTCAGCTCCTCGGCGACGCGAGCGGGTGCCGACTCGAGCCAACGCAGGTCTCGTTCGAGCAGGGCGAGTTGCAGATCGACCTCGGTGTGTCGAGCGGCGACCAGCGGCAGCCGGTCGGCCTTGGCCTGCGGGTAGTCCGTACCGTCGACCAGCTCGTGCGGCTCGAGCGAGAACAGCCCGGCCAGCAACGTGACGGTCCGCTCACCCGGAACGCTGCGGCCGGACTCCAGGTTCGACAACGCAACCCGTGAGATGGCCACCCGTCCGGCGAGGTCCTGCTGGGTGACGCCGAGCGCGGTGCGAAGAACCGCGATTCGCTCGCCCAGCCGCGCTGGCAGGTCGGTGGCGATCGGCGGAGTGTTGGGCATGGGTGGTGCGATCGTGACAACTGGGTTGGCGGACACAGCAAGTGGCGACAGCGTAGAACGGACCCATGACCAAGCGTGCGCTCATCACCGGCATCACCGGCCAGGACGGTTCCTACCTCGCCGAGCTCCTCCTCGACGAGGGCTACGAGGTGATCGGCATGGTGCGGCGGTCCTCGACGGTCACCTTCGAGCGCATCGCCCACCTCCAGGACCGCATCGCGACGGTCCCGGGTGACCTGCTCGACCAGGCCAGCCTGATCGAGATGCTGCGGACCCACCGTCCCGACGAGGTGTACAACCTCGCCGCGCAGAGCTTCGTGCAGACCTCGTTCGGCCAGCCCGTGCTCACCGGCGACGTGACCGGGCTCGGCGTCACCCGGATCCTCGACGCCATCCGGATCGCGGATCCCGACATCCGCTTCTACCAGGCCTCGTCGTCGGAGATGTTCGGCAAGGTCGTCGAGGTCCCCCAGTCCGAGCAGACCCCGTTCTACCCACGTTCGCCGTACGGAGTGGCAAAGGTGTACGGCCACTGGATCACCGTGAACTACCGGGAGTCCTACGATCTCCACGCGTCGAGCGGCATCCTGTTCAACCACGAGTCCCCACGCCGCGGACTCGAGTTCGTCACCCGCAAGATCTCCAACACGGTGGCCAAGATCAAGCTCGGCATGACGAACGAGCTGCGGCTCGGCAACCTCGAGGCCAAACGCGACTGGGGATTCGCGGGTGACTACGTGCGAGCCATGTACCTCATGCTGCAGCAGGACTCCCCCGACGACTACGTGGTGTCCACCGGCGAGACGCACTCGGTGCGCGAGTTCTGCGAGGTGGCCTTCGGCCACGTCGGGCTGGACTACGAGGAGCACGTCGCGATCGACGAGGCGTTCTACCGCCCCGCCGAGGTGGACCTGCTCGTCGGCACCGCCGAGAAGGCCGGCAAGGTCCTCGGATGGACACCGACGGTCGCTTTCCAGGATCTGGTGACGATGATGGTCGATGCCGACCTGGCCCTGCTGTCGGGCAAGCTCAACTCGATCAGCTGAGTCCAGCACCGGCCGCTCAGGCGGCGCCGGGGAATGCCCGGCACGCAACACGAGGTTGGCAGAACATGATCGACGAACCAGCAGCATCCGATCCGCCGGCCCGCAGCTCGTCGTGGTGGCGACGATGGCCGGTGTGGGTCGGCCTGGGTGCTGTCGTGCTGGTCGGAGGTGTGCTGGCGTTCGGGGTGTTCGGCATCCACACACTGGTGATCGACGACGTCGTGGACGAAGCCGGTCCGGTGTTCGACTCGGGCGCCGCTGCCGACATGACGACCGACGGCGACACCGACGACGAGACCGGGCCGTCCACCGACGACCCGGCGGAGATGATGGCGGCGGCGCCCGCCACCACCGAACCGGAACCGATGATCGTGACGTCCGC
>SKRR01000336.1 GCA_007118345.1 Microthrixaceae bacterium
ACCTGATCGGCCTGCTGGGTCAGCCGGCCGACGCCCCGCCGGACGACGCGTGGAAGACCGCCCCGGTCCCGCCCGAGCAGCCTGACATGCCCGATGCGGCCAGTGCTCCCGCTCGGCCCGCGACCGACGTCCCCGTGTCGCTGGACCTGGATGCGATCACGAGACCGGAGGGTCCGACGGACTCGTGACCCACGGTGGCTCACTCCACAGCACGCTGCTCGTCGCTGCCTTCGCGCTCTGCGGGCTCCTGGCACTCGCGTCCTGCACGGGGACCGACGAGCGGAGCCACGATCCCCGCCATCACCCCGCGGCGCTCGAACCCGCCGGTGCGCCCGCTCCGGTCCGCCACGTGGGCCCCCAGGGCCGGATCGGTCAGTTCGTGATCCACTGCGGCTTCAGCCACCGCGCACCTGACGACCCGATCGTCCATCCCGACAGGCCGGGACTGTCGCACTCCCACGACTTCTTCGGCAACACCGGCACCGACGCCCATTCGGACCTGACATCGTTGTTGGACGAGGACACCACCTGCCAGAGCAGGACCGACACCGCGTCCTACTGGGCCCCAACCCTGCTGGCCGACGGTGAACCCGTCGAACCGACGAGCTCCGCTGCGTACTATCGCCCCGCGCCCGGGGTGTCACCCGACGCGGTGCAGGCCCACCCTCCCGGCCTGATGGTGGTGGCCGGTGACGCGACGGCGACCACACCCCAGGACAGCGACCTGGCCGGCTGGGCCTGCGGCGTCTCCGCCCGGCAGTACGCGACTCCCCCTGCCTGCTCCCCGACGACGCCACTTCGGGCGGTGATCACCTTCCCCGACTGCTGGGACGGCGAGCACCTCGACAGCGCCGACCATCGCTCCCACATGGCCAACAGCATCGACGGAGCGTGTCCCGACCCACATCCGGTCCACGTGCCGCAGTTGACCTTCGCGATCACGTATCCGATCTGGGGCGAGCGCGACGACCTGATGCTCTCATCGGGCACGACGATGAGTCTGCACGCCGACTTCTTCAACTCGTGGGACCAGGATGAACTCGAACGGCGGGTCGAGCTGTGCATCCGGGGTGACCGGGTGTGCAGCCTGGCGTCGAACCGCAGCGAGGCACCGCGGTTCGGCGCCTGAGCCGGGGCCCGGACGCCGGACGGTTCAGCTGGCGACGACCCGGATCTCCCCGATCTGACCGCGCTCCGGCGTGCCGTGCAGCGAGCAGTAGTACGGGTAGGCGCCCGCGTCGTCGAAGGTCCGCACGGCGACATCCCCCGGCTGCATCTCGGCGACCGGAACATCGTCGAACGCCCCCTCCTCCGAGGCGATCACGTTGTGAGGGGTACGCCCACGGTTCTCCCAGCGGACCTCGGTGCCCTCGGAGACGACCACGCGCTCGGGTTCGAAGACGTTGTCGAGCACGTCGATGGTGACCACCTCCTCGCCCGTCATGTCGACGAACCCGTCCGCGAGCGCCTCCTCGGCCGAAGGGGCGTCATCGCTACACGCTGTTGCCAGCGCGGCCACCGCGCACAGGCTCACCAGCAGGAGGGACCCTGATCTCTTTGCACTCGTCACCATCGGCACGCTACCAGCCGTGCGGTCCGGCTCAGTCCCTCGGCACCACCGGACCGGGAGTCCCATCGGGTCGGCGTTCCTGGACCACTGCGTCGCCGATCTCCACCTCCACGGTGTCCGCCGTCGCTGCGGTGGTGGCGCCGACCGGTTCCTCATCAGCTGCGACGAAGAGCAACAGCCCGGCGGTCGTCGCGGCGACGATCACACCCACCGCAGGAAGCAGGACGCGTCCCCGCAGGCGCGACATCCGCGGCTGGACAAAGGCTCGTTCGTCGACCATCAGCCGCTCGAGCTCTGCGACGAGGTCGCGACCGGAGACCTCGAGCACCCTCTCGAGCAGGTCGAGGTCGTCCACGCGCAGGGGCACTGCGGTGCCAGGCCTGGTGTCACGCATCGTGTACACCATCGCGAGGTACCGCCCGAGCACCTCGCGACGCTCCACGCTGCCGCCCCGCAGGTCCACCACGTGCTCACCCGAGCGCATGGTGGCGTCCTCCAGATCGATCGCGAGCCGCGAGCGGGCGGGGATGAGCGTCGTCGTGTCGATGTCGTACAGCTCCGCGATCCGCTCGATCTGGGGGTCGAGCAGAGGACGCCGGCCCGTCTCCACCTCGAGCAGCTCCGCCGTGGTCCACGGCGCACCGAGTGCATCGGATGCCTCGGGCAACGTGAGACCGCGCCCGAGCCGGGCCTGGGCGAGCAGCTGCCCCAGACGTTGGGGCGGCACGAGCAGGTCGTTCGGAACGTGGTCACTGATGGTCATCGTCGCCTCCTGTCGAACCGTGCGGTCCGGGACGCCGCTCGTTCGACGTCCTCCGATCGGCAGCTCCTCGCCGAACATGAGCCCTGAGCCGGGACCCGCCGTCGGTCGGCCTACCATCTCGGTGTGGCCGACCCCTCACCCCCCCGACCGGGTGCCGACCCCGAGTCCCAGCTGCCGTCCGTCCTCGCCCGCATCGTCGCCTTCGCATCGATCCTGATCGGCGGCGGCGCAGGCGGGCTGATCGGGTACGCGTTCACCCAGCTCGGCGGGTTCGAGGGTGCCTCGGTCGGACTACTGACCGTCGCCTCGGCACTCGTGGGCGCAGGTGGCGTTGCGGTGGTCGCAGTGCTCACCCTGCGGGCGTTCGGTGAGTGGGAGACCGTCCGAGGGCGTGACGCCGCGACCCGCAAGCCAACAGGATCCATCGGCAGACGACGATGAAGCCTCGCGACCTCGATCGCAACGAGCTGCTCGACCAACTCGCGGACGTCGCGCAGCGGGCCGCGGCTGCGGCGGTCCGACTCATCCATGACGAACGGCCCGCCGACCTCGGCATCACCAGCAAGTCGAGCTCGACCGACCTGGTCACCGAGATGGACCGGGCATCCGAGCGTACGATCCGAGCCACGATCGCAGCGGTCCGACCCGACGACGTGGTCATCGGCGAGGAGGACGGCGAGGTGATCCCCGAGGGCGGCGGCTCCGGCGTGCGCTGGTGGGTCGACCCGATCGACGGCACGACGAACTACGTCTACGACCACCCTGGGTACAACGTGTCGATCGCTGCCGAGGTCGACGGCGAGATGGCGGTGGGGGTGGTGGCCGATCCCACCCATGCCAGGACCTACTCCGCGGTCAAGGGGCGCGGCGCGTTCTGCGACGACCGGCCCCTGCGACTCGGTCCAGCCGCACCGCTGCCAGCGTGCCTCGTGGCAACCGGGTTCGGCTACGACCCGGACCGGCGGGGCCGTCAGGGTCGGGTCGCGGCCGAGTTGCTCCCGCTCGTCCGCGACATCCGCCGGATGGGTGCCGCAGCACTCGACCTGTGTTCGGTCGCGGCAGGACGGGTCGACGCCTACTACGAGGTCGGCCTGTCCATGTGGGACCTGGCCGCCGGGGCACTGATCGCCTCCGAGGCCGGCGCACGGACCGGGACCATCGACGGTGGCCCGTTGCACCCGCGGGCCGTGCTCGTCGCCCATCCCGAGCGGTTCGACGAGCTCAGCCGACTGCTCGTGGAGCTCGGCGCGCCCGAGGTCTGATCCCCGGTCACCGCGACCGGCGCGGAATGGGCGACAATGTCAGGGTGGGTACACGAATTCTCTACGTCGAGGACGACCAACGCATCCGGGGCTCGGTGAAGCTCGCGCTCGAGGACGACGGCTGGCAGGTCGACGAGGCCGAGACCGGCGAGGACGCCATCGTCAACTTCGATCGGCAGCCGTCCGACGTGGTGCTCATCGACATCATGCTGCCGGGCATCGACGGCTTCGAGGTGTGCCGATCGATCCGGCGTCGCAGTGACGTGCCGATCATCATGGTGACCGCCCGGGCCGACACCCACGACGTGGTCGCAGGGCTCGAGGCCGGCGCCGACGACTACATGACCAAGCCGCTGCAGCCCAAGGAGCTCTCGGCGCGCATCCGCGCCCTGCTTCGCCGGGCCCGCCCGAACCAGCCCGGCAACCCGCGCCTGCGCTTCGGTGATCTCGAGGTCGTCCCGTCCGAAGGCGTGGTCTCACGTGACGGCGAGCAGCTCCACCTCACCAAGACCGAGTTCCGTCTGCTGGTCGAACTGGCGAACAACCCGGGCAAGGTCTTCTCCCGCGAGGACCTGCTCGAGAAGGTCTGGGGCCACGGCGTGTTCGGCGACGGTCGCCTCGTCGACGTCCACGTCAGGCGCCTGCGCACCAAGGTCGAGGCCGATCCCGCCAACCCGCGCCACGTGGTCACGGTGCGCGGCCTGGGCTACAAGCTCCAACCGTGACCGGCCTGCCGCGACGTCCGATGCATCGCGGCATGCATCGCGGCATGCATCTCGGCCTGCGCGGGCGGATCACGATCGCCGTCGCGCTCGTCGGACTGCTGCTGTCGACGGTGCTGTCGGTGACGACGATCACCGTTGCACGCACGACCCTGCTCGACACGCGTGAGGACGCGCTCACTCGGCAGGCGCTCGCCAACTCCGAGACCCTCCGCCCGGAAATCGACACCTCCGAGGCGGCCGAGCTGCAGACCTTGCTGAGCTCGTTGCCCGACGGAGGCACCCCCTCGGTGATCGTGCAGACCACGACGGGCGAACCCGTGTCGGTCAGTATCGACACCCGCTACGGCATCGACGTGCTGCCCAGCGAGCTGCTCGACCGCGTCGTGGAGGGCCGAACGACGGGCATCATGCGCTTCGAGTCCGAGGGGCAACCACTGGTCGCGGTCGGCATCCCGCTGACCGAGCGCGACGCGTCCTACTTCGAGGTCAACACGCTCGACGACATCAACACCGCCATCCGGACCCTGAGCGTCACCCTGATGGTGGTGACTGCGTTCGCCACCATCCTGGCCATGGCGCTGGGGTTCTGGTCGAGTCGGTACGCGCTCCAGCCGCTCCGACGCATCGGTGAGGCCGCCGAGTCGGTGGCGCTCGGACAGCTCGACACCCGCATCGACTACGAGGACTACGCCAGCGACCTGGACCTCGCTCCGCTCGTGGCCAACTTCAACGACATGGTCTCCGCGCTTCAGGGTCGCATCGACCGCGACGCCCGGTTCGCGAGCGACGTCAGTCACGAGCTGCGGTCGCCACTCACCACGCTGAACGCGTCGATCGGCGTGTTGTTGAACAACCGGGAGCAGCTCCCCGAGCGCTCCCAGCAGGCGCTCGACCTGCTCGACCTGGACATGCGACGGTTCACCCAACTGGTCGAGGACCTCCTGGAGATCTCGCGGTTCGACGCCGGCGCGGTGCGCCTCGAGCTCGACAGCGTCGCGATCGTTCCGACGGTGCGTGCTGCGGTGGCCTCCATGGGTGGCGCCGCACTGCGCGTCGAGTCCGACCCCGCCCTCGACGACGTGGTCATCGCGTGCGACCGGCGTCGACTGGTCCGCATCCTGGCCAACTACCTCGACAACGCGGCCAAGTACGCCGACGGGGCCACCGGCGTCTTCGTCGAGCGTCACCAACCGGACGACGACCGGCCGGCCACGGTGCAGATCGCGGTCGAGGACGACGGCCCGGGTGTGCCCGAAGCCGAACGCGGCCGGATCTTCGACCGGTTCAACCGTGGCGATCAGGGCGGCAGCCGCGGCATGGATCTGGGTGTCGGCCTGGGACTGGCGCTCGCGGCCGAGCATGCGAGGCTGCAGGGCGGCGACGTCTGGGTCGAGGACCGACACGACGGCGGCCAGGGCGCCCGGTTCGTGGTCGAGCTCCCCCTCCAGGAACCCGGCACAGCCGACGAACCCGACGACGCCGACGACCTCGCCTCGGTGACGAGGGAGGAGGCCGAGTCGTTCGCGCTCACCGGCGAACTACCGGCGATCCGGATCGAGCAGGGGGGTGAACGCGCATGACCTGTCGAACCCGCCGAGGCCTCGTGTGGGTGGCGTGCTGCGCACTGGTCGGTCTGGGCGCCTGCGGCATCGGGGTCGACGAACACCCCCGGGGGCTCGACGTCGAGGTCACCTCGACCACGGTGGCCGACTCCCCCACCACCGGCCCGATCTCCGCAGTGCTGTACTTCAGCCGCGAGGGCCAGCTCTTCCCCGTCGTGCAGGAACTTCCGAACCGGTCGATCGAGTCGGTCATCGACGGAGTGCTGCAAGGGCCCCCCGAGGGCCAGCAGCTCAGCGGCCTGGGCAACTCCGTGCCGAGTGGGACGGAGTTGATCGGGGTGGCCCGCTCGAACGGGGAGATCGTGGTGAACCTCTCCTCGGCGTTCGACAACGTCGTCGGTCTCGTTCGCCAGCAGGCCATCGGCCAGATGGTGATGAGCGTGACCGAGCAGTTCGAGGTCGAGACCATGTCCTTCGAGGTCGACGGCCGGACGCTCACGGTCAGCTCCCCACGTCGCGGCGACGCGACCGAGGTGACCGCCTGTGACTACACCTCACTGCTGCCCGGGGTCGATGACATGGCGAACGCCGGCCTCGAGGGCGGGCTCGCCGAGGAGCTCTCGATCCGCCGGGTCCACCTCGCCGAGCAGTGCCGCGACGACGAGCCCGGCGGTGGATGACCTCAGGACGCGAAGAACGGGCGCGCGACCCCGTCGTAGAAGTCGAGGTCGACGGTCTTGACACGATCCACGGCCTCGGCGAGCGGCACGTGCACGATCCGGTCCGCCCGTAGCGCCACCATGTTGCCCCATGCGCCCGCTGCAGCGGCGTCCGCCGCCGCCACCCCGTAACGGGTGGCGAGGATCCGGTCGAAGGCCGTGGGCGTCCCGCCGCGCTGGATGTAGCCGAGGGTCGTCACGCGGGTCTCGAGACCGATGCGTCGTTCGATCTCGTTCGCGACGACCTGACCGATGCCCCCGAGGCGCTGGTGACCGAACTGGTCGGTCTCGTACTCCGGCAGATCCATGGTGCCCTCGGCGGGCACCGCGCCCTCTGCGACGACCACGATCGAGGCGAAGCTCGCCCCGGCGTGCCGGCGCGCGAGGGCCTCGCAGATCTTGTCGATGTCAAAGGGCACCTCGGGGATGAGGGTCAGGGTGGCGCCGCCGGCGAGGCCGGCCCGCACGGCGATGTGGCCGGTGTCGCGGCCCATGACCTCGAGCACCATCACCCGGTCGTGGGCTTCTGCAGTGGTGTGCAGCCGGTCCACCGCGCCGCTCGCCACGTGCACGGCGGTGTCGAACCCGAAGCACAGCTCGGTGGCGTCGATGTCGTTGTCGATCGTCTTCGGCACACCGATGCACCGAACGCCGTCGCGCTGCAGGTCGAGCGCCGCACCCAGTGAGCCGTTGCCGCCGATCACGATGAAGCCGTCGAGTCGGTGGCGGTCCACGGCGTCGCGGACGCGATCGACGCCGTCGTCGAACTGGTAGGGCTGCACACGTGAGGTTCCGAGGATCGTTCCACCGCGGGGAAGGATCCCGCGACACCTGGCGATGTCGAGTGGCTCCCAGTCGTCCTCGAGCACGCCGCGCCACGCGTCGTGGAAGCCGATCACGGCACCGCCGTGGACCCGCTCGGTCTTGCGCACCACCGCCCTGATGACGGCGTTGAGGCCCGGACAGTCGCCACCCGAGGTCAGCACTCCCACTCGCATCCGATCACCCTAGGGTGTCCGCCGATGTCCGAGAGTCACGCCAACGACGACGGTCCGGTGATCATGGCGATCGATGCCGGCACCACCGGGGTACGCGCCTTCGCGGTGGACCTCGACGGTGTACCGGTCGGTCGCTCCTACCGGGAGTTCACACAGCACTTCCCCCGACCCGGTTGGGTGGAGCACGACGCCATCGAGATCTGGAACACCACCGTCGAGGTGCTCGCTGCCCTCGACGCCGAGCTCGACCGCCCGATCGTCGCGGTGGGGGTGACCGACCAGCGAGAGACCGTCGTCGCATGGGA
>SKRR01000144.1 GCA_007118345.1 Microthrixaceae bacterium
ACGCAGGCGCCGAGGAGCTCGTCGACGCCGCTGACGTTCAGGAAGCTCTCCTGCTGGCCGGCGAAGCTGGCCTCGGGAAGGTCCTCCGCCGTGGCGCTGCTGCGCACTGCGACGCCGGGATCGTCCTCCCCGAGCTCACCGGCGAGGGCTTTGTACGCCTCGGTGATCGCCTCCCTCACGGCCATGGGCAGCTCGGCTTCGGTGAAGCGGTCCCGCACGGCCGTACCGACCTCCGCGAGGGGCGCCCCGTCGTGCAGCTGGTCGATCTGCTCGACGATGTGGTCGCGAAGGTCGTTCTCGTCGAGGAACGCCCAGTAGGCGTCGGCAGTGGTGGCGAACCCGGTGGGAACCCGGATTCCCGCATCCCGGAGGCGCGAGATCATCTCTCCGAGCGACGCGTTCTTGCCGCCCACCTCAGCGACATCGTCCGACGAGAGCGACCCGAACCAGCGGATGAATCCGGTCATGGTTGCATCCATACCCGCATGGACGCCGACGCACACCCACCGATGGCTCAGGGAGTCGTTCGCCAACTGCTCAACGCCTGCTCCGCCACCGTCCGCAGCGGCCGGCCGAGCGTCGCCGCTGCTGCGGCCAGGTCTGCGTGTTCGGCCTTCGCCCCATGGGGCCCCACCTTGATCCGTACCGGTTGGCCATCCACCTCGACGCTCACGGTGCGCCGCGCCAGCTCGTACTTCTCGGTGACGCGTTGGCGGATGCCCAGCGTCCCGGTCTCCCGGGCCAGCAGTTCCCGCAACGGTGCTGCGAGCTCCGGCCGGCACAGCACGCTGACCGAGTGGGCAGGCCGCGACTTCTTCATGACGATGGGGGTCACCCACGCGTCGTCGGCGCCCAGCTCCATCGCACGTTCGACGACGTGACCGAGCGTCTCGGGCGTCACGTCGTCCACGTTCGTCTCGATGATCGCGGCGGTCACGGGGCCGTGCGGGCTGAGCGGGGCATCGAGCTGCACAGCGGTGAGCACGTTCGGGTGCGACTCAGGATCGCGGTGCCCAGCACCCCGACCGATCGCACGCACCACACCGGCAGGCGGTGGCCCCCAGGACCCGGCCATGGCCACCAGGAGCGCCACCCCGGTGGGGGTCGCCGTCTCGCCCTGCAGGTCCACGGGCACCGTCGGTCGTCCCACCAGCAGCTCGAGTGTCGCCGGGGCGGGCACCGGCACCGTGCCGTGGGCCATCGGGGTCGCTCCGGACCCGAGTCCGACCGCCGCCGAACCGACGGCGACGGTGTCACCACCGAGGTCGTGCAGCGCCGCCCACGAGCCGACGATGTCGACGATCGCGTCGACGGCGCCCACCTCGTGAAAGTGCACGTCGTCGAGGCCGACACCGTGCACGTCGGCCTCGGCCCGGGCGAGGGCGGCGAACGTGCGACGTGCACCGTCGGCCACGAACCGCTCGAGTCCCGCCTCGGCGAGCATGGCGTCGATCGTCGACCACGGGCGGTGGTGGTCGCCGTCGCGGTGGGCGACGTCGACCCGCACGGCGACCAGCCCGCGACGCGTCGCGGATCCGACCGTGAGCTCCCACCCGTCGACCGGCAGCATTCCGAGCTGCGCACGGACACGATCGGGGTCGGCGCCGAGACCGAACAGCGACGCCATCACCATGTCGCCGGCGACGCCGACGGCGGGGTTGAACCAGATCGACGAGGCAGGTGGGCTCACCCGCGAGCTCCGAGCATCCGGTGGGCCGCGCACGCTGCGCCGTAGCCGTTGTCGATGCCGACGACAGCGATGCCGGGCGCGCAGGAGCTGAGCATCGAGAGCAGCGCGGTCACGCCCTCGAAGGTGGTGCCGTACCCCACCGAGGTGGGCACGGCGACGATCGGCGCGGCGACCAGCCCGGCGAGCACCGTCGGCAACGCCGCCTCCATCCCGGCGAACGCCACCACGACCGACGCGTCCTCGATCTGGTCGAGCGCGTCGATGAGCCGGTGGAGCCCGGCGACACCGACGTCGCGGACCACCCGCGCCGGCACCCCGAGCGCGGTCAGGGTGCCGAGGCACTCGTCGAGCACCGGCTGGTCGGACGTCCCACCACTCACCAGCACGACCGGCGCCTGGCGCGCCACGGGGTGCGCCGCCGCGTGGCGCCAGGTGAGCGTGCCCGACCAGGTGCCCGTCGGCCCGAGTGCAGCGAGTGCCGTGTGGTGCGCGTCGTCGCAGCGGGTGACGATCACGGGCTCCCCGTCGGCCTCGAGCAGGTGGACGACGATGTCGACGCACTGCTCGGCGGTCTTCCCGGCGGCGAAGACCGCTTCGGGCATCCCGACGCGAGCGGGTCGTCCCAGGTCGAGCCGGCTGTGGCCGAGATCCGCGCTGCGTCGTGGATCGTTCATCGAGCGGCTGGTGCGCCCAGCGCCTCGTTGAGGTTGCCCGAACGAAGTCCCGCGAGGTCCAGGGTGACCTGGCGGTAACCGAGCTCGCGGAGCGCGCCGACGATCGTCTCGGAACGGTCGACGGCGTCCGCGAGCTGCTCGCGGGGCACCTCGATGCGCGCCGTGTCGTCGTAGTGGCGCACCCGCACGTCGGCGAATCCCATGCGCCGCAGTGCCGCCTCGGCGCGGTCGACCCGTCCGAGCACCTCGACGGTCACCGGCGTGCCGTAGGGGAGCCGCGACGACAGGCACGGCATCGCCGGACGGTCCCACACCGAGAGGCCGCGGGCGGCGGCGAGGGCCCGCACGCCGGACTTGTCGAGCCCGGCGTCCACCATCGGGAACCTCGCCCCGCGATCCGATGCCGCCTGCTGGCCCGGGCGATGGTCGCCCAGGTCGTCGCAGTTCACACCGAGCACGACACTGGCGCCCCGGTCCGCCGCCAACGGACCGAGCGCGTCCATCAGCGCGTCCTTGCACCAGCGGCACCGATCGCCACGGTTCTCGCGGTACCGGGGCTCGTCCATCTCGGTCGTGCGGACCGACCGCCACGGCATCGACCACGCACGGGCGAGGTCCCTGCAGTGCTCCAGCTCGCCGTCCGCAAGAGAGGCCGACTGTGCCGTCACGGCCAGTACCGAGTCAGGTCCCAAGGTCCGCAGCGCCGAGTGCGCGAGCAGCGAGGAGTCGACCCCACCCGAGAAGGCCACGACGACCCGCCCGAGCGCGCGCAGCTCGGCATCCAGGCGGTGTGCAGCGTCGTGCAGGGCGGACTCGTCCACGGGCGACGATCGTAGGTGCCCGCCGAGGGTGGCGTTCCAACGACGCCGGGTCCCACGGCGACGAACGGTACGCTCCGGTTCGTGAAGGTCCGCATCGGCATCGGCACGGGCGCTCACGGTGCCCCGGGCGACGGGGCGGCCTTCGGCGAGTACGTCGACACGCTCGAGGAGCTGGGCTACGACTCGTTGTGGGTGACCGAACGGCTCGCCGGTGACACGCTCGAGCCCCTGGCGACGCTGTCGTTCGCCGCGGGTCGCACGACCCGGATGAAGCTGGGTACCTCGGTGCTCGTGGTCCCGGGCCGCAACCCGGTGGTGCTCGCGAAGGAGCTCGCGACCATCGACCGACTCTCGGGAGGCCGACTGCTGCCCGCCGTCGGTCTCGGCGCCCCGAACCCGACCGAGCACCTGGCCTTCGGGGTCCGGCGGGAGGAACGCGCTGCGTGGTTCGACGAGGCACTCGGGCTCATGCGACGCCTGTGGACCGAGGACGACGTCACCCACGAGGGCGACCGCTTCCGCGTCGAGTCGCTCACCCTCGGGCCCCGGCCCGTGCAACAGCCGATCGAGGTGTGGCTCGGTGGGCAGGCGCCCTCGGAGTTGCGTCGGGCCGGGCGGCTGGGCGACGGGTGGCTCCCGTCGTTCTGCACCCCCGACGAGGTGGCGCAGGGCTGGGAGCTGGTCAACGCCACGGCGGCCGAGCACGACCGGTCGATCGATCCCGAGCACCTGGGCGTGCTGATCAGCTTCGCCGAGGCGGAGGTGCCCGCGCCCATCGCCGGGTTCCTCGAACGACGCCGACCGGGCGCGGACCCCTCGACGATCGTGCCGGTCGGTCTGGACCAGCTGCGAGCACGGATCGAGTCGTTCATCGACGTCGGTGCGTCGAAGTTCGTGGTGCTCCCGCTCGCCGGCATCGCAGCACCCCGGCGCGACCTGGTCGCGCTGGCCGACGCGCTGTTCGACCTGCAGACCTGACCGGGCTCAGTCGTCCTCTGCGACGATTGGACCGTCGTTCGGGTCCGGCTCGCCCTTGATCGCCACGGCGTAGTCGAACGGGAACAGCGCCAGCTTGGCCATCGAGAAGTTCTTGATGCCGAAGGGGATGCCGATGATCGTCAGGCACAGGATCACGCCGAGCAGCAGGTGCTCGAGGGCGAGCCAGATCCCGCCGATGATGATCCAGATGACGTTCATCACGCCCTTGGAGAAGCGGTGCCCCTCGGAGGAGCGCAGCTCACGTCCGAACGGCCACATCACGTAGCCGGCGAGCTTGAACGCCTGGATCCCGAACGGGATGCCGATGATCGTGACGCAGGCGATGAGCCCCGCCACGATGTAGCTGATCCCGAGCCACAGCCCACTCAGCACGAACCACAGGATGTTGCCGATCGTCTTCACTGGGACCTCCCCGATGCGCCGAACCCTCCGACGCCGGTGATCACGGTATCGGGATCAGGCCGCGACGGAGCGCTCAGGTGATGCCGTTGTTCGCGATCTTGAGTGCCTCGTTCTGCTCCTCGAGCTCGGCCAGACGTCGGGCGAGGCCCTTGAGGATCGAGCGCGACAGTCGTGGCAGGTCGTCGAGCAGCGTGTTGAACCCGCGACGGTCGAGCACCTCGAGCACCAGGTCGGTGCGCGCGACGACCGACGCCGTGCGGTTGATCGAGTCGAGCAGCGCGACCTCGCCGAAGTACGAGCCGGGGCCGAGCACCGCGACCGTGGTGCCGTCCTTGACCACCTCGGCCTCGCCGTCGACGATCAGCGCGAACTCCTGACCCAGGTCGCCCTGTTTGAGCACCGTTCGACCGGCGTTGATGTGGACCTCGTCGGCCAGTCGGTCGATCTCGTCGAGCTCGTCGGGGGTGCACCCGGCGAACAGCGGCAGGTTGCGGATCGAGGCGTGTGGGTCCTTGCGCGGCGTCACGGCTTGGACCCTAGCGGGACGGGGTTGTGCAACGATGCCGAATCCGAGTTGCCGGGGATGAGCACAGGGGGTCGGTCGATGGTGAAGCTGTTCGCAGTGTTGCGTCGCCGTGAGGGGATGAGCACCGACGAGTTCGTCGACCACTGGCGCAACCATCACGGCCCGCTCATCGCGGCGGAGCCGACGCTCGCCCGACACATCGTCCGCTACGAGCAACACGTCCGTCACCGGCCCGACGTGCTCTGTGGGACCGAAGACGTCGACGGCGTCGCCGTGCAGTGGTTCGAGTCGCTCGACGACTTCGTCGCCTTCCTCTCCGAACCTGCCTACGCGGAGTTGATCGCTCCCGACGAGGCCCGTTTCCTCGACATGTCGAAGGTCGAGTACGTCATCACCGAGGCGCCGCACGTGGTGATCGACGGCGAGGTGCGCCGATGAGCGTCGAACCCCGCGTCGAGGGCGGCGCGGTGGTCACCGGCGGCGGATCGGGCATCGGCGCGGCGCTCGCACACCGCCTCTCCGCCGCCGGCGCGCAGGTGGGAGTGCTCGACCGCGATGGCGACGCCGCGCAGCGCGTGGCGGACGAGGTCGGCGGTCTGGCGTTGGTCGTCGACGTGGCCGACAGCGCGGCGTTCGAGGACGCACTGCGGACCGCCGATCGCGAGCTCGGCGGGCTCCGTCGCCTGGTGAACAACGCAGGGGTGGGCAACCTCAAGGCGCTCGAGGCCTACACCGATGCCGAGGTCGACCTGATCTGGCGGGTGAACGTGTCGGGCACCTATTGGGGCCTGCGCGCCGCAGCGCCCCTGGTGCGCGCGGCCGGCGGCGGCTCGATCGTCAACGTCGCGAGCGTGTCGGGCGTCCGGCCGACCCGGGGTGAGGCCCCCTATGCCGCGGCGAAGGCGGCCGTCGTCGCGCTCAGTGCCGCCGCCGCGCTCGAGTGGGCACCCGACATCAGGGTCAACTGCGTGTCGCCGGGGTTCGTTCGCACCCCGCTGAACGAACTGCTCGCCGCCGAGGACGGCTGGCGAGCGACGATCGAGGAGGGGACGCCGATGGCGCGGGTGGGGACGCCTGACGACGTGGCCGACCTGGTGCAGTTCCTGCTCTCGGAACGCGCCGGGTACCTGACCGGTCAGAACGTCGTGCTCGACGGTGGGTCCATGCTCACGTCGGCCCAGATGGATCCGGTGTTGCGTGACCTGCTCGGTCGCTTCGGCTGAGCCGGTCGGCCGACCGCACTGCGACCCGGACCCGAATGGGTCGATGTTCCCGACACGCTGCAGCAACGCGATCGGTCGTGGAATGATCGCCGACGAGGGGCGAACGACGAAGGCGGGCGATCATGGGCGAGCGGGGGTTGGACGTGACAGCGGTGCCGCGCGACGGGACCCGGGCGTCCTGGCCGTGGGTTGACGCGAGCCGTCGGCGCATCGGCCTGGCGGTCGCGTTGATCGTGCTCAACCTCGCCGATGTGCTGACCACCCGGGCCGTGCTCGCGAGCGGTGGGATCGAGGCGAACCCGTTGATGGTCGGCCTCATGCAGGGACTCGCCGCGCCGCTCCTGCTGAAGACCGCGGTCGCAAGCCTGGCCGGACTGCTGCTGTTGTGCTGCCCACCCGCATCACGGCGAGCCGAGCGCGCCACCGCGATCGTCGTCGGGATCTACATGGCCGTGGTGCTCTGGAACCTGGGTGTGTTCGGCCTGCTGCAGTTCGGCTGACGGCGGGAGCGACCGAGCCGTCGTGAACTAGAACACGTTCCAGTTCTGAGCTGACAGTTCGTCGCATCGGCAGTACGCTCGACCCATGAGCTCCTCGTCGGAAACGACCACTGCGGGCGGGTCGAGCACCGCCGCCTCGCTCGACCCGAACCACCTGCCGAAGATCGTCTCGGTCGACGATCACATCATCGAACCACCCGACCTGTGGACGTCGCGGCTGCCGTCGAAGTACGCCGACGTCATGCCACGGTCGATCCGCCAGAAGGGCACGATGAACTTCGTCGGCGGCGTGTTCAGCTTCGAGCACAGCGACGACGGTGACGAGGGCGACTGGTGGGTCTTCGAGGACGGCCAGTACCCCCTCACCCGACTCGAGGCGGCCGCGGGGTTCGATCGCGACGACGTCAAGGTCGTCGGCATCACCTACGAGGGCATGCGACGGGGCTGCTGGGACCGCGACGCCCGGCTCGAGGACATGGACGCCAACTGGACCGAGGCGTCCATGGCCTTCCCCTCGAGCTTCCCCCGCTTCTGCGGGCAGCGCTTCTACGAGGCGAAGGACAAGGAACTCGCCGACCTCTGCGTCAGGGCCTACAACGACTGGCAGGTCGAGGAGTGGTGCGCCGGGACCAACGGCCGCCTGATCCCCTGCATCATCGTGCAGCTCTGGGACCCGGAGCTGGCTGCGGCGGAGGTCCGGCGCAACGCCGCGCGTGGGGTCAGTGCCATGACCTTCTCGGAGATCCCGCCCTACCTGGGCCTGCCGTCGATCCACGATCCGGCTGGCTACTGGGACCCGCTGTTCGAGGCCTGCTCCGAGACGGGGACGGTGGTCAACATGCACATCGGGTCGAGCTCGAAGATGCCCTCGACCTCGGCCGACGCTCCAGCTGCGGTCGGTTCGACCCTGACGTTCAACAACGCCATGGCGTCGATGACCGACTTCCTCTTCTCGGGCGTGCTCGTTCGCTACCCGGACCTGAAGCTCGCGTACTCCGAGGGTCAGATCGGCTGGATCCCCTACATCATCGAACGCGCCGACAAGGTGTGGGAGGAGAACCGGGGGTGGGGTGGCATCGGCGACAAGGTGCCCGAGCCGCCGTCGACCTACTACTACCGCCAGATCTACGGCTGCTTCTTCGACGACGAGTACGGGTTGGACAACCTCGAGAAGGTCGGCGTGGGCAATGTCTGCTTCGAGACCGACTACCCACACTCCGACTCGACGTGGCCGCATTCCCGCGAGACCGCGCTGAAGCTCATGGGTGACCTGCCCGTCGACGTCTTCTCCCGCCTCGTGCGTGGCAACGCGATCGAGCTGCTCGGGCTCGACCTGACACCCTGAGCCACCCCGCTGACCGCCGTTCTGTCCCGCGGTTCCAGGGCATCAGACCAGAATCTGCGGGACAGAACCGAACGCATGGAGATCGCATGTCCGATTCGACGTACCGGCTGACGATCGGCGGCGAGTCCGTCGAGGGAGCGGCGGGAACCTACGACATCATCAACCCGGCCACCGAGGAGGTGGCCGGGCGGGCACCTGAGGCATCGGTCGACCAGGCGAACGCTGCGGTCGACGCGGCTGCCGACGCCTTCGAGGCGTGGTCGCGGACCACCCCGGAGCAACGCGCCGAGCTGCTCGAGCGGGCCGCTCATCTCATCGACGGGCACCGCGACGAGATCGTCCCGGTGCTGCAGGCCGAGACCGGGGCGACCATGCGCGTCGCCAAGACCATGCAGTTCCCACAAGCCGGGGCCCGCCTCCGGCGGTACGCCACGGGGGCGCTCGAGCCGACGATCGATCCGCTGCCCCCGGCGGTCATGCCCACCACAGCGCTCGCGCCGGGCGGGCTCATCTCGGCGGTGGCGAACCGAGCTCCGGTCGGCGTGGTCACGTGCATCACGTCGTACAACTTCCCGATGACCAACATGGCCGGCAAGATCGGCCCGGCGTTGGCGATGGGTAACACCGTGGTGGTCAAGCCCGCGCCCCAGGATCCGCTCGGGGTGCTGCGGATGGTCGAGCTGATGAACGAGGCCGGCTTCCCGCCGGGCGTCGTCAACGTGGTCACCGGGCAGGCCATCGCGCCGTCCGAGGCCGTCGTCGCCCACCCGCGCACCGACATGGTGTCCTTCACCGGTTCGACCCAGGTGGGTCAACGCATCGGCGAGGTCTGCGGCCGCAACATGAAGCGCCAGCTCATGGAGCTCGGCGGCAAGGGTGCGTGCATCGTGTTCGACGACGCCGACCTGAAGGCCGCCATCGCCGGCATCTCGTCGGTCTTCGGGTTCCACTCAGGGCAGATCTGCACCTCGCCGACCCGGGTGATCGTGCACCGGTCGATCCACGACCACCTCGTCGGTGGGCTCCAGCAGGCGATGGGGCACATGAAGGTCGGCGACCCGCTCGAACGCGACACCGTGGTCGGCCCGGTCATCTCCGGCGCGCACCGCGAGCGCATCGAGGGCTACGTCCGCACCGGTGTCGATGAGGGCGCGACCATCGCCGCCGGCGGCGAGCGGCCCGACATGGACCGCGGCTTCTACGTCGCGCCGACCCTGCTCGTCGACTGCACCAACCAGATGACCCCGGTGCGCGAGGAGCTCTTCGGCCCGGTCGTGGTCGTGGTGCCCTTCGACGATGAGGACGAGGCCATCGCCATCGCCAACGACAGCGACTACGGCCTCTACAGCTACGTCTTCTCCGCCGACACCGGTCGCGCCTGGGACGTGGCGAAGCGGCTCCGGTCGGGCAACGTCGGCATCAACACGCTGCAGCGCAACCACGAGGCCCCCTTCGGGGGCTTCAAGCAGTCGGGGGTCGGGCGCGACGGAGGCAGCTACGGCCTGCGCGCCTACTCCGAGCTGCAGTCCATCGTCTGGCCCGGCTGAGACCGGTCCCGCCCCGAGCTCGTATCGGCTCGGCTCGGCTCGGCTCGGCGGAGTTGGCCGTCGTTCACCCGCGCCGAGTGCGACGATCTCGACCGGCTGCTGTCGGGCCGGGCCGACCCACTCCAGATGCCCGGGTGGTCCCGTCAGACGACGTCCCACAGGTTCGCGTAGAACCCCTCGCGGGTGTCGACACCCGCGAGGTGGGGTGAGGGAGCCGGTTCGCCGGTGCCGTCGAGCGCGCCCGGGAGCCAGTCGCCGACCGCAACAGCGGCCTCGTCGCTCATCACGTGCTCACCGTCGGTCTCCAGGTACGTGAGCGCCACCCCCATCTCGACGAGCGTCGCAGCCCCACCCCGTGACGCCTCGATCGGCGCGAAGTGGTCCCGGCGCGCGCTCGCCAGCAGGAACGGCCGGCCGCGTGCTGCGGACCGGCTCGCGCGGAACCCCGGGAATGCTGGCGGGAAGCTGCACACCCCGAAACCGCCAGCCGGACGGTGCTCGACATCGGCCGACAACAGCAGCCCGAGTGCCAGCCCGCCGCCCTGGCTGAAACCGCCCACGACGACCCGCTCGAGCGGCGTCCCGAACTGATCGACGAGCCGGCCGAGCAACTCGTCGAGCAAGTGGAGCGACGCATCGAACTGCTCGAGCGCCTCGAGCGGCGCAGTGACCAGCGCACGGTGCCAGATGGCCGCACCCCGGTGTTCGAACGGGGCCTCGGGGACCACGGTGGTGCAGTGACGGTGGGGGTCGATCAGTCCGAGCCGGTCGGTCAGGGACGATGACGGCTCCGCGTAGCCGTGCAACAGCACCAGCAGGGCATCTCCGTCGCCGTCGGGATGTCCGACCACGTCGACGGCCAGTTCGGGCAGGGGTGCGCGCACGGACCGAGCGAAGCACAGCGCATCACGTGGCACCAGTCGGAACTGAAACGCGTTCTACCTCTCGGCTACGGTCGGACCCATGAAGGCGATCGTGTGGGACGGCGAACAGGCCAAGGTGGAGACCGACGTCGAGGTGCGCGACCTGCGCGCCGGTGAGGTCCGGGTGAAGATCGAGGCCGCCGGTCTGTGCCACAGCGACGTGTCGGTGCTGAACGGCACGATCATGTTCCCGCCGCCGGTGGTGCTCGGCCACGAGGGGGCAGGTGTGGTGACCCAGGTGGCGGGTGACGTCACGAACGTCGAGGTCGGCGACCACGTGGTGCTCTCGACGCTGGGCAACTGCGGCCAGTGCGCCCAGTGCGACCGTGGCAAGCCGACGTTCTGCCGCCAGTCGCTCGGCAAGCTCTCGCGTCCCTTCACCCGCGGCGCGGGGGAGGACACGAAGAAGGTCTTCCAGTTCGCGAACCTCGGAGTGTTCTGCGAGGAGACGGTGGTCAAGGCCACCCAAGCGGTGAAGGTGCCCGACGACCTCCCGCTGACCGCGGCGTCGCTCATCGGCTGTGGCGTGCTCACCGGCGTCGGCGCCGTGTTCAACCGAGCGAAGGTCACCCACGGCGAATCCGTGGTGGTGATCGGCGTCGGGGGGATCGGCCTCAACGTCATTCAGGGCGCCGCGCTCAGCGACGGGCTGCCGATCATCGCGGTCGACACCAACCCGACCAAGGAGTCGTTCGCCCGCGAGTTCGGCGCGACACACTTCATCTGTCCCGACGGACCCGACTTCGACCTCGTCGCGGCCGTGGAGGAGATCCGTCCGAACGGCGTCGACCACGTCTTCGAGTGCGTCGGCTCGACCGCACTGATCAGGACCTCGACCGACCTGTTGGACTGGGGCGGCAACCTCGTCATGCTCGGCGTGCCGAAGATGGGATCCGAGGCCAGCTTCGTGGTCTCCACGATGTACAACGACAAGACCATCATGGGCTGTCGTTACGGATCCGCCCGGCCCCAATACGACATCCCGCTGATGGTCGAGCTCTACCAGGCGGGTCGCCTCAAGCTCGACGAGCTGGTGTCGGCGACGTACCCGCTCGAGGACTTCCAGTTGGCGCTCGACGAGTTGCACGAGGGCAAGCTCGCCCGCGGCGTGCTGACGCTGGGCTGATCGGTCCACCGTGGGGCTGCCCGAGGAACTCACCGAGCTGGCCGACCGTGTGTCGAACTGGGGTCGCTGGGGCGACGACGACCAGTTGGGGTGCGGCAACCTGCTCACCGACGAGTCGGCGCGGCGCGGGACCGCGACGGTGCGCGACGGACGGCGTGTCTCGCTGGCGGTGGACCTGCGCGCCGATGGCATCCAGGTCGGCCAACCGGCGCGTCGCTACAACCCGATCCTCACGGTCACCTCGCTGAACGAACGCGACAAGTTCGCGCCCGGCATCTGGGAGGGCACCGACGACCTGATCACCATGTCGACGTGCGCCGCGACCCACGTCGACGCGCTCAGCCACATCTCCTACGACGGGCAGCTCTACAACGGCACGCCGACATCCGTGGTGACGGCATCGGCCGGCGCGACCCGCCTGGGTGCCGAGCATCTGCCCGACATCGTGACCCGGGGGGTGCTGTTGGACCTCCCGCGCCTCAAGGGCGTCGCGGGCCTCGACGAGGTGGACCCCGGCTACTCGATCACCGGCGACGACCTCGACGCGGCCGCCGACGCCGCAGGGGTGCGGATCGAAGCGGGCGACGTGGTCCTGGTTCGCACCGGTGAGATGCGCCACTACCGCAACGGTGACCGGCATCGTTACGCCGTAGGGGTGGAGTTCAAGCTGCCGGGTCTCTCGGTGCACTCGATCGAGTGGATGCACCGCCACGACGTGGCAGGGGCGTTCACCGACACCTACGCGTACGAGGCGTTCCCGCCGACGCAGCCCGACTGGTCGGACTGCCTGGCGGTGCACATGATCCAGGTGCGCGACATGGGGCTGCTGCAGGGGCAGAACTGGGACCTCGAGGACCTCGCCGACGCCTGTGCCGACGCGGGTCGGTCGGACTTCCTGTTGCTCGCAGCGCCCGAACCGATCGTCGGCGCAGCCTCCGCTCCGGTCGCACCCGTCGCAGTGCTCTGACGTCCACGGCCCGCGCTGCGTTGCGGTCGGCCCGGCCGTCCGGCACCCTTGCAGCCGTGAACGACGACCGGCGGGGGCGGACCTACAGCAGCTGGTGGTTCCTCGTCGCGTTCACGGTCCTCGCAGGACTCGGTCTCGCGGCGCTGCTGCTCGTGGGCACGCCGAGCAGCCCCACCGAGATCGTCCCGACCGCCCAGACCTTGCCTGACGAGAACGTGGCGTTCGACGACGAGATCGACTCCACGACCACGACCTCCACGACGGTCGATGAGGAGGCGGAGGCGGAGCCCTCGCCGCCGGAGCCGCCACCCGATGGTCGCCCCACCTTCGGTGACGGCACCCTTGCTCCCGCCGGGGTCACCGAGGTCCTCCTCGACGGCGACACCACCGTGGTGGCGTTCGAGTTGCCCGAGGGCACCGACCCCGGCGCGTTCGAGCCGAGGGTCGCCCCGGTCAGCGCTGCGATCCTCGACGACGGTCGGGCGCTGAGGGTCCGGGTCGGCTGCGCAGCGTCGGCGGACGAGCTGGTCGCCCAGCTGTCGATCGTCGAGGCCGTCGACGGGGTGACGCTGACGGCACTGGTCCTCTTGCCCCCGGCCGGCGGTCCGTGCGTGCCGGGCGCTGAGGGGGCGTCGGTCGAGGTGCCGCTGCGTGTGCCGCTCGACGGCCGCACGGTCCGGGTGACGCCGCCCGGTGATCCCACCGGCGGCTGAGGGTCGTCGCCGCCCGGCGCACCGGCCCCCGGTGTTCCCTACACTGCCACCCACGGCTGATCAGGGAGGCACATGCGCTACGCCCGCACGTTGTGGGAACTGCTGGAGCGGCGTGTCGACGCCACACCGGACGGCCTCATGTTCGTCGACGAGGACATGCGGACCCTCACGTTCGCCGAGTTCTGGTCCGAAGCCGAACGCGCCGCTGCAGGTCTCGCAAGCTCGGGCCTCGGGCCCGGCGACGTGGTCTCGTGGCAACTGCCGACCTGGATCGAGACGATGGTGCTGGTCGCAGCGCTGCGCCGCGTCGACGTGGTCCAGAACCCGCTGCTGACCACGCTGCGCGAACGAGAGCTCGACCAGATCTGCTCCCAGGTCGGCACTGATCTGCTGGTCGCGCCGAGCTCGTTCCGCGGGTTCGACCACGAGGCGCTCGCCAGAGATATCGCGCAGCGCGTCGGCGGCATGCGGGTCTTGCTGGTCGACCGCGCCCTGCCCCAGGGCGACCCCACGACCCTGGCCGAGGTCGAGGATCCGCTCGAGCCCGACGACCAAGGCGTCCATTGGCTCTACCCGACATCGGGCACGACCGCGGAGCCGAAGATCGTCCGTCACGCCGACGCCACGCTGTTGGCCGCGGCACGGGGCATGACCCAACGACTCGGACTCATCGCGCACGACCGCAACTCGCTCGTGTTCCCCGCCGGCCACGTCGGCGGTGTCGTCTGGCTGATGTCCAGCCTCTTGTCCGGGTGCGCCAACATCGTCATCGAGTCCTTCGACGCCGACGAGACCCCCGAGGTGCTCGGCCGCGAGGGAGTCACCCTGGCCGGGGCCGGCACGGTGTTCCACCAGGCCTACGTCGCACGTCAGCGGCAGGTGCTGCACCCGATCTTCCCCGATGTCCGCGCCTTCCCCGGTGGCGGCGCACCAAAGCCGCCGTCGCTCGTCGAAGAGGTCCGCGCCGTGTTCGACGTGCCCGTTCTCTCGGGCTACGGACTCACCGAGGCGCCGATCCTCACGATGGCGTCGCTCAGCGATCCCGACGACGCACTCGCGCAGACCGAGGGCGCACCGGTGCCCGGCGTCGAGGTGCGCCTCGTCGGCAGCGACGCCCGCATCGTCGACCCCGGCGGCGAGGGTGAGATCCGGGTCAGGGCCCCGCAGCTGATGCGGGGCTACCTCGACCGGTCCCTCGATGCCGAGGCGATCGACGACGACGGCTTCTTCCGCACCGGCGACCTGGGACGGCTCGACGAGCGCGGTGAGCTGGTCGTCACCGGTCGGCTCAAGGACATGATCGTCCGCAAGGGCGAGAACGTGTCGGCCAAGGAGCTCGAGGACCTGCTGCACGAGCACGACAAGATCGACCAGGCCGCCGTCATCGGCTTGCCCGACCCCGACACCGGTGAGCGGGTCTGCGCGGTGGTCCAGCTGCGGGACGGGTGCGACGGAGTGACGCTCGACGAGGTCGTGATCCACCTCCGCGACCGGGGCCTGATGTCCCAGAAGCTGCCCGAGCGTGTCGAGGTGGTCACCGAACTGCCGCGCAACCCCTCGGGCAAGGTGCTCAAGCACGTGCTGCGCGACGAGTTCAAGGGCTGAGGGCACGGTGACCGCCCGCTCGGGTGCGGTGGTCGTCGACCCGCTGCGCGACGACGACCTGGACGCTGCGCTCGCGCTCAACAACGCTGCGGTGCCCCACGTCAACGAGCTCGACATCGACCGGCTCACCGAGCTGCGCTCGCTGGGCTCGCTCGCCGTCGCCGCCCGCCTCGAGGGCGGATTCGTCGGGTTCGCGCTGGTCATGGCGCCCGGGGTTCCCTACGACTCGCCGAACTACCGGTGGTTCAACGAACGTCACGACGATGTGCGCTACCTCGATCGCATCGCCGTCGACCCCGCTGCCCGTCGGGCCGGGGTGGGGAGTGCGCTCTACGCAGCGGTGTTCGACCATGCACGGACCGAGGGCTGCCCGTTGGTGGGGTGCGAGGTGAACCTCGAGCCGCCGAACCCCGGGTCCCGGGCGTTCCACCGGTCACTCGGCTTCGAGGAGGTGGGACGTCAGACGACCTACGGCGACACGGTCGTGGTGCAGCTCCTGCTCGCCGAGGTCGACTGAGTCGCCTCGGACGTCGTCACGACTCTGCTGCGAACCGTTCCACCGCGCGGACCTGACCGGCGACCAGCAGGACCGACCCCTCGACGAGGCGGGTGTCGGGCTGGGCATGGGTGAAGCCCTCATCGGGGGCCTGCACTCCGACCACGTTGACGTTGAACTCCTGTCGGATGCCCGACTCGATGAGTGTCCGGTCAGCGAACCGCTGCGGCACGGGCGTCTCGATCAGCGCGAAGTCCTCGTCGATCTTCACGAACTCGAGCATCCGTCCCGTGACGCGGTGCGCGACCCTGACGCCCATGTCCCGTTCGGGGAACACCACGTGGTGGGCGCCGACACGGTCGAGGATCCGTGCGTGCTGCTCGGTCTGGGCCTTGCCCCAGATGTCGGGCACTCCCAGGTCGCTCAGCGCTGCGGTCGCGAGGATGCTGGCCTGCACGGCGTCGCCGATCGCGACCACCGCATGTTGCACGTCGGCCACACCCAGCTGACGCAGCACCGTCTCGTCGGTTGCGTCGGCCTGCACGACCACGGTCAGCTCGCCCGACGCGGCCTGCACCAGTCGTTCGTCGAGATCGATGCCCATCACCTCGTGACCCCCGCGCAGCAGTTCACCGGCCAGGGACCTGCCGAAGCGCCCCAGTCCGATCACCACCACCACCTCGGGACGTACCCGTCGATCAGCCAATGAGTGGACCCTCCTCGGGAAGCCGGAACCGGCTCGGACGTGCGCGCAGCACGAGGGCTGCGCCGAGTGTGATCGGCCCCACGCGGCCGATGAGCATGAGCGCGATGACGACCAGACGGTCGACCGCCGGGAGCTCCGGTGTGATCCCCGTCGACAGGCCCACCGTACCGAACGCGGAGACGGTCTCGAAGAGCGCCTCGCCCAGCTCGAAGCGACCCGAGATCAACAGCACGCCGGTGGCACCGACGACCAGGCCCACTGCCAACAGGGCGACGGTGACGGCGCGACGCTGGATGTCGTCGGGGATGCGACGGTGGAACCCGGTGACGTCCTGGTCGCCGCGCAGCTGGCTCCAGATGACGAGCGCGAGGATCGCGAACGTGCCGACCTTGATGCCGCCCGAGGTGCCTGCCGAGCCCGCCCCGACGAACATGAGCGCGATGGTGCCGAGCAGGCTCTCGGGACGCATCGACCCGACGTCGATCGTGTTGAAGCCCGCGGTGCGCGGGGTGACCGAGGCGAAGGTCCCGTCGAGCAGCTTGTCGTGCACCGGCATCGGGCCGAAGGTCGAGGGGTTCGTCCACTCGAGGGTGGTGAGGACGATTGCGCCGATCCCGAGCAGCGCCGCCGAAGCGACGATCGTGACCTTCGAGTGCAACGTGAGAGCCCGCCAGTTGCGGCCCACCCGCTTCAGATCGACGAGCACGGGGAAGCCGAGTCCGCCGATGACGATCGACACCATCAGCGGGGCCAGCACCATCGCGTCGCTGGAGAAGCCGACCAGCGAATCCGGGTACAGCGAGAAGCCGGCGTTGTTGAACGCGGAGATCGAGTGGAACACCCCGCTCCAGAGGGCGTCGTCGAACCCGATGTCGTGGCCGATCCAGAAGCGCAGCGTCAGCACGATCGCCACCGCGAGCTGCACCGTGAGCGTGATCAGTGCGAGTCCGGTCAGGACGCGTCGGACGTCGCCCAGGCTCAGCACCCCTCGTTCGGTGCTGGCGAGCAGCTGACGTCGCAGCCCCAGCCGCTTCGACAGCAGCATCACGATGAGCGACGTGACGGTCATGTACCCGAGTCCGCCGAGCTCGATGAGGCCCAGCACGACCACTTGGCCGAAACCGCTCCAATGCGCACCCGTGTCGACCACCACCAGTCCCGTGACGCACACTGCGGAGGTCGCGGTGAACAGCGCGTCGAGCACGGCGGTCGACGCGCCGTCGCGGGTCGAGAACGGCAGGAGCAGCAGCACCGTGCCCACGGAGATGACGACGACGAACCCCGCAACGACGTAGCGGGCCGGATGGTCGATCAGTGATCGTGATCCACCGGGCCGGGCGTCTCGCACGCGATCACGCTATGCCCAGCCTCGTCAGCGACGCACATGGCGCGGCCGGTCGCAGCGACCGGTCACGGACCATCCGGCCGGTCGCTGCGACGCGCGACTAGTTTCGGCAGCACGGTCACCCCCAGGGGTGAGCGTGCTGCGGAGCCCGTTAGGTTCCACTCCGGGTCACACAGAGCGAGGAGCACGCGATGGCGTTGCCGAAGAAGTTGGGCGCCGAGTTCATCGGCACATTCCTGTTGGTGCTCGGCGGCTGCGGCTCGGCGATCTTCGCCGCCGCAGCGCTCGGGCCGAGTGAGGGCGCGGTCGGCATCGGCGGAGTGGAGCTCCCCGTCGACGGCATCATCAACAGCGGCATCGGGTACCTCGGGGTCAGCCTGGCGTTCGGCCTCACCGTGGTCTGCGGCGCCTACGCCCTCGGCCACGTGTCAGGGGGCCATTTCAACCCTGCCGTCACCGTCGGGCTCGCTACTGCCAAGCGGTTCGACTGGAAGGACGCCCCCGCCTACATCGTCACCCAGTGCGTCGGTGCGATCGCTGCGGTGGCGGTCCTCTGGGCCATCCAGACCAGCCGGCCCGGTGGGTTCGAGCGTGGCCAGGGCGCGTTCGCATCGAACGCCTTCGGTCAGGAGAACGGGCGCGTCTTCTACGACCTGCCCGGCGCTGCCATCGCCGAGGTGCTGCTCACGGCGTTGTTCGTGATCGTGATCCTCGGGGTGACCACCAAGGCGGCGTCGAAGGCCCAGGCGGCGCTCGGCATCGGCCTCATGCTGGCGCTGATCCACCTGATCAGCATCCCGATCACCAACACCTCGGTGAACCCGGCCCGGTCGCTCGGCCCCGCGCTGTTCGAGGGCGGCACGGCGCTGTCGCAGCTGTGGCTCTTCATCGTCGCACCGCTCGTGGGCGGTGCCATCGGCGCAGTGGCGTGGAAGCTGGCCACCGGCGGCGACGAGTTCCAGACCGGTGAGGAGCTCGCAGAGGGCGTCGAGGTCGGCTGACCCGGCGTTTGTCGGCCATGGTGCGACCGGCCCTAGGATCTGACGACCTGTCAGATACGGTCGCCCGACGGTGCGGCCACGAGGGGCCGACCGCGTGGCCCGGGGGAAGAGGGACACATGGGCATGCTCGACGGCAAGGTCGCGATCGTCACCGGCGCAGGGCACGGCATCGGTCGGGGTCACGCGCTGGAACTGGCGAAGCACGGTGCCAAGGTCGTCGTGAACGACCTGGGTGGCTCGGTCAAGGGTGAGGGTGAGGGTCGCGACGCCGACCTCACCGTCGACATCATCAAGGAACGCGGCGGCGACGCGGTCGGCAACTACGCCGACGTCTCGGACGAGACCGCCTCGGACGAGATGATCGCCCAGGCCGTCGAGGCGTTCGGTCGCCTCGACATCCTCGTCAACAACGCCGGCATCGTGCGTGACGGCTCGATCTTCAACATGTCGGTCGACGACTTCGACGCGGTCATCAAGGTCCACCTGCGTGGCACCTGGCTGCCGTGCAAGCACGCAGCGACCCACTGGCGTCAGCTCAACAAGTCCACGGGCGAGAAGGTCGGCGGTCGGATCATCAACACGGTGTCGGGCGCAGGGCTCACCGGGAACTTCGGCCAGTCGAACTACGCGCCGGCCAAGGCGGCGATCGCCAGCCTCACCCAGACCCTGAGCCTGGAGCTCTACAAGATGGGTGTCACGGTCAATGCCGTCGGTCCGGCCGCTGCGACCCGCATCACCGCCACCATGCCGAACGCGCCAGCGGTGATCGAGCCCGACGAGGTCCCCGAGGACGAGTGGAACCGGATGGACCCGGCGGTGTCGTCGCCGTTGGTGGCATGGCTCGCCTCGGACGAGTCGTCGCTGGTCACCGGTCAGGTCATCCGGGCCGTGGCCGAGAACATCATCCTCATGAAGTCCTGGGCCGACGGTCCGACCATCAACAACGGCGGCAAGCGCTGGGACGCCACGAAGCTGGGCCAGCAGCTCGCGACCGACGTCTTCCACACCCGGGCACCCGGTCTGCGGTACTGAGCGTTCTGGCGACTGGCCGATTCGCTCGGGCCCGTCATCGCGATGCTGATTGGTGGGACCTGCCACCGCACGGCATCGAGTTCGTCGGCGGAGCTCGCGACTGTCAGTGGGGCGTCGTAGTCTCGGCGTGTCGAGCCGCCCCGGCCCGGCCGACCTGGAGTCGACGTGTCCGACGACAACGAACAACCGAGCCGGCGCCGACGCGCCACCGCCACTTCGGCGTTCGGGGTCGGCCGTCGCGAGGGCCACGACGCCTCGGACTTCTACGCCCGGTTCGCGCCGCCGGTGGTGTCCGACGACGACACCGTCGCCGACGATGCCACGGTCCGGTCGATCGACCGGGTGATCCACGGCACATCGACCGACATGGCCGACGTGGCCGACGGGTCGGTGGCGCTGGTCGTCACCTCGCCCCCCTACTTCGCCGGCAAGGCGTACGAGACCGAGCTCGACGCCGACCACGTGCCGGCGACCTACCTCGAGTACCTCGAGATGCTGCGTGCGGTGTTCGCCGAGTGCGTCCGTACCCTCGAACCCGGTGGTCGCATCGCGGTCAACGTCGCGAACCTCGGTCGCCGGCCCTACCGCTCCCTCGCCGCCGACATCGTGTCGATCCTCCAGGACGACCTTCGGCTGTTGCTCAGGGGTGAGATCGTCTGGGCCAAACAACGGGGAGCTTCGGGGTCGTGTGCGTGGGGGTCGTTCCAGCGTGCCGCCAACCCGGTGCTGCGGGACCTGACCGAACGGGTGATCGTCGCGTCGAAGGGCCGGTTCGACCGCGCCGTGCCACAGGTCGAGCGGGCACGCCGAGGCCTCCCCAACGAGTCGACGATCTACCGCGACGAGTTCATGGACGCCACGCTCGACCTCTGGGAGCTTCCGCCCGAGTCGGCGCGACGGGTCGGACACCCTGCACCGTTCCCGGTCGCCCTCCCCGAGCGGCTCATCAACCTGTACACCTACCGTGGCGACCTCGTGCTCGATCCCTTCATGGGATCGGGGACCACTGCGGTCGCCGCGGTGCGCACCGTGCGACACTTCGTCGGGTACGACACCGACGCGGACTACGTGGCACGAGCGCAGGAGCGGATCGACGCCGCGTGCGCCGAGGTCGCCGCGTCGCCCGTCGAGGTGCCGAGGATCCCGTCGACGCCACCCGAGGGCGAGTCGGTCCGCCAACGTGCGTCACGCGAGGGGCACTCGGCCCGCGAGGTCGTGGCCGACCTGCTCGCCGAGGTGGGGTTCGCCGAGGTGAGCGTCGGGGCCAAGGTCGGCGGGATCGACATGAGCTGCTCGGTCGTCGACGCCTCCGGCCGCCGGCTGTTGATCAGCGCCAGCGGCACGCTCTCGGCTTCGGGTGCGGGCCTGCGCCGGGCGGAGACGGTGTGGCGTGAGCTCGGTCGCGCTGGCGCCGTGCAGCAGCTCGCCGCCGAGGGCGAACCGGCCGAGGTGGTCCTGTTGAGCACCGGCCTCCCGGGCCCCGCCAGCACGCTCGGGCGAGCCCTGACCGCAGCGTTGCGCACGGGCACGGTCACCGAGGTCCTCACCACGGACGACCGCGGCCTCGAGGTGCTCGCGCAGCTGGCCAAGGGGCTGCGGCCGGGTGAGCCGGGGTGGTCGGTCGACGGACCGTTCGTGGCGCGGACGTGAGCGAGGACCCCTACGGCGACATCCTCGCCGACGACACCGGCGGCCGTCACCGTGGTGCCGATCGCTACCCGAAGGTCGCCGCCCGCCCCGGGCTCGAGCTGTCGCACCGTTCGACCGGGCTGCGCGGCCGGTTGGTGAAATTCACCGGCGAGCTCGTCGTGCTCGAGGACCACCGGGGTGGGCGCCACACCTTCGAGCACCACCCCGGCGCGTTCGCCCACCGCGGCGAAACGGTCGTGCTGGTGGTGCCGGCCCGACCCAGCCCAGCGTCTGCGGTCCACCGCACGGCTGCAGGGGGGGTGGTGCGCTCCGACGCCCCCGCGCGGGTGGCGCGGGCATCACGGTTGTGGGTCGAGGGCGTGCACGACGCCCGGTTCATGGAGCGCGTCTGGGGCGACGAGCTCCGCGAGCTCGGCGTCGTCGTCGAGCCGCTCGGCGGCATCGACGACCTCCCCGAGCGGGTCGACGAGTTCGGTCCCGGCCCCGACCGGATCCTCGCGGTGCTCGTCGACCACCTCGTTCCCGGCTCGAAGGAGTCCCGGCTGGCCGATCGTGTCCGGGGCCCCCATGTGCTCGTCGTCGGCCACCCGCATGTGGACATCTGGCAGTGCGTGCGACCCAAGGCGTTGGGCATCGACGAGTGGCCCGACGTGCCCATGGGCGAGGACTGGAAGACCGGCATCTGCCGTCGACTCGGCTGGGGCGCGCCACCCGAGGGTTGGCGTCGGGTCATCGCAGCGGTCGACTCCTTCGCCGATCTCGAGCCCGAGCTCGTCGGCGCGGTCGAGACCGCCCTCGACGCGCTCGCCCCACCCGATCAGACGCCGTGAGGACGGATGACCACGTGAGCCACACCCGATGAGCACCACCACCGTCGCGTCCCTGCTCGAACAGCGCCTCCGTGCTCTCGGCGTCGGCCGCATCTACGGCCTGCCGCTGGGTGAGCTGCCCCACGTTCCCATCGCCGACCCCGATCTCGCCGTGCTGCTCGCCGACGTCGACGGCCGCCTCGGACATCACGACGGCAGCGGCCGCCTCGGTGCCGCGATGCTGAGCGGCCCGATCCTGCACCTGTCGTCCGAACCCGGCGGACGGGCCCCGCTGCAGACGATCGGCAGCGCCGAGGAACTGCTCGACGCGCTCGTCGACCCACCCGGCATGATCCTGCCGGGCACCTCGGCGCTGCACCTCGATCTCGACCTCTCCGCCGAGGTCGATGAGCAGCTCGCCTCCTCGGTGGCGCCCGACCGCCAGCCGGTGGTCACCCTCGATCCGGCGATGGCGGACCTCGACATCGTGGCCGTCGTCGGTCCCGGCGTGGTGCGCGCCGGCGCGCTCGACGGGCTCGAGGCCTTCAGTCGTCGCGGCGGCATCGGGGTGGTCAACACCTGGGGCGCCAAGGGCGTCGAGCGGTGGGACAGCCCGTTCCACTTCGGCACCGCCGGGCTGCAGCGACGGGACTTCGAACTCGCCGGCATCGCAGCGGCCGACGTGGTGATCGCGAGCGGTCTCGATCCCGCCGAGTCCCGACCGGACCAACTGGGCAGCTACGTGGTGCAGGAGGTGCCGCCCCGTCAGCTCGGCGCGCTCTGCCACCGCTGGACCGCCTCGCGCACGCCGCCCACCCGGCCACCGCTCTACTCGGCGTTGTCCGAGGTCGTCGTGCCGCTCTACGAGACCGAATCGGTGCCGCTGACCGCGCCCCGTGCGGCGCTGCACCTGTCGGGGGCGTTGCCCGAACGCGGGATCGCGGTGGCCGATCCCGGACCCGCCGGGTTCTGGATCGCCCGTGCCTTTCCCACTTCCTTCCCCGGCAGTGTCTGCGTGCCCGCCGCACGCGCCGAGGGGTTCGCCGCTGCCGCGGCGCTGGTCTGTGCGCTCGAGGGACGCCCCTACGTGGCCGTCACCGATCAGCGTGCCGATGGTGCGCTCGACCCGACCACCGCGGCCATCGTGGAGCTCGCCGAGTCACACGGCCAGCCGGTGTCGCTGCAGCTCTGGGGGTCCGAAGGTCGGCTCGAGGACGTGAGTGGCCACGTCGAGCTGTTGCAGCGACGCATCGGGGGCGATGGCGGCCACCTGGACCTGGTGCCGGTGGCGGTGGGGGACACCGACGCGATCGAGTCCGTGGCGGGACCGATCGTGGCCTGGTGAGCCGTGCGGTCGGTCACCGCGGAACTGGA
>SKRR01000088.1 GCA_007118345.1 Microthrixaceae bacterium
GTCGAGGGGATCCGGGCAGCCGCTGCGCACGGCGCAGAACTCGCGCGCGACGAGTACCCCGCCGTCGCATCGCGGTGAAGGTCAAGCTCGACGAGAACCTCGCTGAGCGGCACTCGCGAACTGGCCCGTCATCGATCGAGCGCCAGTTCGCATCCCGACGATGTCCGGACACGACGCCCACCTGTCAGACAGCCTGTTCGAACTGAGCGAGCTCCGTGTGGCGTGCCGAACTGACCGACCGCTTCGGGGTCGGATGGACGTCGATCGTCAACAGCCGAGCAGCACATCAGGGACGCGGTTACACGGGTGCTCCACCGGGCGTTCCAGGACGGTCGGCTGTGCTCAGGATGCCGTTCCGGCAACAGGGACGTTGTCAACCGACCACACCGGCACCGCTCTTGCAGCAAATGACCTACGTCCCTGGTCGGCTTCAGGGTGGTTCGGCACAGTGGTGGCATGGTGGAGTTCAGCTCGGCGACGTCTCGCGGGGTCCTTGATGGCGAGCTCTCGGCGGCTCGGGCGGTGGACGCGGTCAAGGTCTACGGCTCGGGCCCGACCGAGGTCCGGGCCCTCGATGGGGTCACGGTGGACTTCGCAGCCGGCCGCTTCACGGCGATCATGGGTCCGTCGGGGTCGGGGAAGTCCACGCTGATGCACTGTGTGGCCGGGCTCGACTCGCTCACCTCGGGCCGGGTCGAGATCGACGGTGTCGACCTCACGACGCTCAGCGACAAGGCACTCACCCGGTTGCGTCGGGATCGGGTGGGTTTCGTGTTCCAGGCGTTCAACCTGGTGCCGTCGCTGACGGCTGCGGAGAACATCCGCCTGCCGATGGACCTCGGGGGACGCGACCCCGACCGTGCCTGGCTGGACGACGTGATCGACACCGTGGGCCTCAGGGACCGGCTGTCGCATCGGCCGAGCGAGCTCTCGGGTGGCCAGCAACAGCGGGTGGCGGTGGCCCGGGCGCTGGCGTGCCAGCCGACGATCATCTTCGCGGACGAGCCCACCGGAAACCTCGACTCGCGTTCGGGGTCCGAGATGCTCGACTTCATGCGCCGCGCGGTCGACGACCTCGGCCAGACGATCGTGATGGTGACGCACGACCCGGTGGCGGCCTCGCGCTCCGACCGGATCCTGTTTCTGGTCGACGGTCGCATCGTCGACGAGATGGTCGAGCCGACCGCCACCTCGGTCATCGACCGGATGAAGCTGTTCGAGGACTGAGCCGTGCTGCGCCTGACTCTGCGCTCGTTGTGGTCCCACAAGCGTCGACTGATCTCGACGTCGTTGGCGGTGTTGCTCGGGGTGGCGTTCATGGCCGGGACGCTGGTGTTGGCCGACACCGTCAACCGGGTCTTCCGCGATCTGTTCGCGGATGCCTATGAGCACATCGACGCGCAGGTTCGCGGGACGGAGTTGTTCGCATCGGAGATCGGACCGACGCACCGGAACCCGCTCGACGAGTCGCTGCTGGAGGAGGTTCGCGCCGTCGAGGGCGTGGTGGGTGCCCAGCCGTGGGTGATGTCGATGCTGGCCACGATGCTCGACGCCGAGGGCCGGCAGGCCGGCGGGCTGGTCGGGGTGATCTTCGAGTCGTGGGTGGATCACGACGAAGTCGACTTCGGGTACCGGATGGCCGAAGGTCACCCCCCGGCTGCCGACGACGAGGTCGCGCTCAACGTGGCTGCGGCCGCCGACGCCGGCTACGAGTTGGGCGACGAGGTCACGGTAATTCTTCCGGAGGGACGCACCACGTACCGACTGGTGGGCACGTTCCGGTTCTTCGACGCCGACAGCGTCGCCGGGCTGGTGGCGATCCAGGTCACGCTGAACGAAGCGCAGCGGGTCACGGACCGGGCGGGCGACCTCGACGGCATCTTCGTCACCGCGGCCGAGGGGGTGAGCCGGGAGGAGGTGGTCGAGCGCATCGCTCCGATCCTGCCCGACGGCGCGGAGGTCCTCACCGGCGATCAGGTCGCCGACGAAGAGGCAGACGACCTCGCCGAGGCGTTCGGATTCATCTCCCAGATCCTGCTGGTGTTCGCCGGGATCGCGCTGTTCGTCGGCTCGTTCATCATCTACAACACGTTCAGCATCCTGGTCGCGCAGCGCACACGGGAGCTGGCGCTGCTGCGGGCGGTGGGCGCGAGCCGCCGCCAGCTGTTGGGTTCGGTGATGTTGGAGGCGGCCGTGGTGGGGGTCGTCGCGGCGGCGGCGGGCATCGGCGTCGGCACGCTGCTCGCGGCCGGCGCGATGGCCCTGCTCGACACGGTCGGCTTCGATCTGCCGTCGGCGGGGCTGCTGCTCAGCGGTGGCACCGTGATCGCGGCGCTGATCGTCGGGCTGGTGGTGACGCTGCTCTCCGCCGTCGGCCCGGCCGTGCGGGCCACCCGAGTGGCACCGCTGGAGGCAATGCGCGAATCGGCGGTCGACCGCTCGAGCGCCTCGCGTGGCCGCACGATCGCCGGCGGGCTGGTGCTGGCGGCCAGCGTGGCCATCGTCGTACTGGCGCTCGTGACCGACGCTCCCGACGTGGTGCCCCTGGTCGGCTTGGGTGCGGCGCTCGGCCTCGTCGGCCTGCTGGTCATCGGGCCGGTACTGGTCCGGCCCCTCGCTGTGGTGCTCGGCGCGTGGCTTCCCCGCGTGCGGGGTGTGACGGGGCGCCTCGCCCGGGAGAACGCGGTGCGCAGCCCCAAGCGCACGGCGTCGACGTCGGCCGCGCTCATGATCGGCGTGGCCCTGGTGGCGTTCATCACGGTGCTGGCGGCATCGACGCGAACCTCGATCACCGCGCAGGTCGAGGAGGGCTTCCGAGCCGACTTCATGGTCCAGAGCACCGGGTTCACGTTCACCCGGGTGAGCCCGGCGATGGCCGACGAGCTGCGCGACGTGGACGGGGTGGCGCTGGTGTCGGCGATGCGGGCCGGGGAGGCGCAGCTGCGGTTCCCCGACGGCGACAGCACCGGGACCTTCATCGCTGCCGTGGACCCCACCACCTTCAGCCAGGTGTACGAGTTCAGAATGGACGAGGGCGAGCTGGCCGATCTCAGTCTTGGCGGCCTCGCCGTGGATCGTCGAGCCGCCGACGGTCGAGGCCTCGAGATCGGCGACATCGTCGAGGTCACGATGCCCGACGGCTCGTCCATCGAGCTGACCGTCGAGCTGCTCACCGACGATCCCAGCACCGGTGGTTGGACGATGACCCTCGAGGCCTACGAACAGGTCAGCCCCGAACAGGTCGACAACCTGGTGGGCGTTGTGCTCGCGTCCGGCGTCGATGCCACCGCCGTCCGGGGTGCCCTGCAGGCGGTGGTCGACCGCTACCCCGGCATGACCCTGCAGGACCAGGACGACTTCGTCAGCAGCATCGCTGATCAGGTCACCGCCCTGCTGAACATCGTCTACGGCCTGCTCGCCATCTCGATCGTCATCGCCGTGATCGGCATCGCCAACACCATCTCGCTGTCGGTGCACGAACGAACCCGCGAACTCGGCCTGCTGCGAGCGGTCGGCATGACCCGAGGCCAGCTGCGCGCCACGATTCGCTGGGAGGCGGTCCTGGTGGCGCTCATGGGCACCGGCCTCGGCCTGGCACTCGGGATCGGGTTCTCGTTCGTGATGACCCGAGCGCTGTCCACTCAAGGCCTCGACGCCTTCACCCTGCCCATCGGCCAACTCGCAGTGCTCGTCGTCCTCGGAGCCGTGGTCGGCGTCATCGCAGCGCTGCGCCCCGCCTACCGGGCCGGCCGCCTCGACGTACTGAAGGCCATCGCCACCGAGTGACAGGTCCCGCAGTGTCGACCTCACCCGTTCGGTCGCTACGAACGGCTCGGTGGGTCGTGGGAACGACTCGGTTCGTGGATCGCTCAGCAGGGCGAACGACCAGCCGAGTCGATGTGGGAGGTGTACGTGACCGAACCACCACCCGACATGGATCCCGCCGATCTGCGCACCGAGCTGGGGTGGCCGCTCGACGGCACCTGATACGACCGACGGCATTCGACGCAGCCGGCGCACGGGGTGCATGAGGGGCATGCACACGCTGGATGTTGCCCGTCGGTCGTGGTTCCCGCCTGCCGTACGGGTGGGCAGCCGCCGTCACCGACCGGGACGCAGATAGGCCGCCGCGTCGCGCCAGGCGATACGCGACCCGCGGTTGAGCAGCACGTGCTCGAAGATTCTCCCGGCCAGCCGCCACGCGAGCAGGATTGCCACCACGAGCAGCACCAGCGCGGCGATGACCTCGACAGCCGTCGCTGCGCCTGCGGCCATCCGCATCGGCATCAGCAGCGGCGCCGAGGGCGGGATCACCGACAGCACCGCGCTCGTGGTGGATTCGGGATCGCTGCCGAGCACGAAGACCAGCACATAGGCGCCGATCAGGGCGGTATTGATCGGCATCGCAGCGGCGTTCGCGTCCTCTTGCCGGCTGACCAGCGAACCGGCCAACGCGAACAGCGTCGAGTAGAGCGCATAGCCGCCGAGGAACCACACGATCGACATTGGGACCGCCGCCCACACCTCGCCCGGCACCTCGACCCCCGAGATGCCGAGCGACACCAGACCGGCGGCGACCGCAGCCGCGAACTGAATCATCGCGACCACCCCGATCCCGATCACCTTGCCGGCGATCAGCTGATGGGGGTTGGCGCGCACCAGCAACACCTCGATGACGGCCGTGGACTTCTCCTCCACGACCCCGGTGAGCACGTAGGTGCCGAAGGTCTGCAACACGATGTACAGCAAGATCGCGGTGATCATGCCGGTCAGGATCGCCAGGCCGTCAACGCCGTCGTCGCCGTCGAGGCTGACCGGCTGCAGCGCCGTTGGGGTGAGGGCGGCATCGATCTGTGCCGGGTCGAGGCCGAAGTCGGCCAGCGCCGAACGCACCTCGATGCTCGACCAGGCCTGCTGGGCGATGGCCAGGACCTCGTCGTCCACCCGGTCGGCGAACACGATCTCCTGGCGCTCGATGTCGACCACGACGTCGAGGTCGTCGCGCTCGAGTTGCTCGCGGGCCGCGGCTGCGGTGTCGATGCTGGTCACCACAGCGTCGCGTCCGAACAGCGCCGCTGTGTCGCCCAGCGCCTCCTCCAGATCGGCCGCGGCGGCGGTGACGTCGGCGGGTGCGACACCGATGTCGATCGTGGGTGTGTCGTCGCCGCCGATGAAGTTGCTGACGACGCCGAACGCAAGGACGATCAGCACCAGCAACGCCGTTCCAAGCAGGAACGAGCGGGCACGCACCCGTTCGCGGACCTCCCGGCCCGCCACCAGCCGGATGGTCCCCGCAGTGCTCTGGCGCGCTGGTCGACTCAACGGCGGCTCCTCGCGTGGGACGCACCGGTGGTTCGATCCGTGCCGTCTGGCGTGAGAGCGGACGAGACCTCCACCGTGTCGCGTCCCACGGCGCGCATGAACACCTCGGAAAGATCCGGCGGCGCGAACGAGTAGCTGATCACCTCGCCGACTCGGTGGGCATCCTCGACGATTCGCTGCGCGTCGATCGACGTTCCGACCGAGATCCGGTGACGGCGGCCGTCACCGTCGATCGCCATGCGGTCGACCGGCCCGCCGGGAGGCCAGGTGGTGGTCGTGGCGAACTCGACGTCGACGTAACGCACCTCGCTGGCAGCCCGCAGCTCGGCGACATCGCCGCGCAGCACCACCTGACCGTGGTCGACGATCACGACGGCGCTACACACCTCGGCGACCAGGTCCAGCTGGTGGCTGCTCAGCAACAGGGCGGTGCCCTGGTCGACCTGCTCGCGCAGCACCTCCGCGAGCACCTGCGTGGCAACCGGGTCCAGTCCCGAGAAGGGTTCATCGAGCACCAACAGCTCGGGATCGTTCAACAGCGCGAGCGCCAACTGCACCCGTTGCTGGTTGCCGCTCGACAGCGCCTGCACGGTGGCGTCCGCCCGATCGGTGAGGCCGAGCCGTTCCAACCAGACGTCAGCCGCCGAAGCGGCGCGCGCGCTGCTCAGTCCGCTCAACCGTCCGTAGTAGAGCAAATGGTCACGGACCTTCATCCGCTGGTACATGCCGCGCTCGGCCGGCATGTACCCGAAGCGCTGTCGGAGCCGGGGCGTGACCGACACGTCGTTCCAGACGACCTCACCCGCGTCCAGCGCTATGAGTCGCATGATGGCTCGCATGGCAGTGGTCTTGCCGGCGCCGTTGGGACCGAGGAACCCGACCACCTTCCCGGCAGGCACCTCGAAGCTCACCTCGTCGAGCGCGACCACATCTCCGTAACGCTTGCTGATCCCGTCGACGAGCAACACGCAGGTCAACCGTACCCGGCCGTCAGGGCCCCGCTGAGGCGGCATCCGAAATCCGGTTCGTGACGGTCGGGCAGCGCGGGGCAGCTCCGCAATGGGCAGGCTCCTCCTACGAAACGCCCACCTCCACGGACCTCCCTCAGTCACATGTCCTGCGGCCACGCGCCCCGACGACGGCGAATGCACCGAGCCCAACGCTCACTACCCGTGGATCACCCGGATGACGCCGGGAGTGGGCAGCGCGATGACCGGCGTCCAACGAGCACTCGTCGTGGCCGACCACATCGCGGGCTCGGTCCGGTCCACCACGTGTGGAACATCCTGGCCAGGAGTGTGTCCCGGGAGGTGGATCAGAGCCCAGTGCGGCCCGGGGCCGACCAGGGGCGGGTTCACCCCAGGCGAACGGGTCCCTGAGTCAGCGGGACGAACCACGCGGCGCGGATCGCTTCACTGACCGGCTGGGGTTCGGCGTCGACGGCGCGGTGCCACATGGTGTCGCCGTCGGCGTGCGCTGCCACGACATCGCCGGGTCCAGCATCGATCGCGCCGGCGGGGACAGCGACGTCGGTGGTCTCGGTGACCCCGGGCGGCAGCTCGCCGGACGTGCCGGGTTCGGGTTCGTCCGGCGCAACCGGGGGTTCGTTCAGCTCGCCGGCCTCCACCCGGATCTCGGCCCCTGCGACACCCGACGGCGGTTCGCTGTTCTCGACCCAGATCGTGAACGCTTCGTCGGGCAGGTCGGGGTACAGGTAGCCGGTGTCGGGGTCGTGTCGGACGTCGAGCAGCGGCCCGAACGGGCAACTGCTCGAGGCGGCCGGACCGAAGTGGATCACCACGCGGGTGGCGAAATCGATCGGCTCCATGTCGAGGTCGACCTCGAGCTCGGCGAACAGGGCGTCCAGCAGCATCTGCGAGGCGATCTCGACGCCGGTTCCACCGTCGGGTACCTCGCCATCGGGCTCCGTCGTGGACGACTTCCGGTAGGACTCCTCGATCGTGACTTCCACACCTCTACGATGCCGCGACCCGCCCGTTCGGGTGACACAGACCCCCCAAACCTCATCGGCACATCGATCAGGGATGACGCCTGCGCCGGCTCGACCAGCCCATGCGATGTCTTCACCCCATTCAACATGAGTGAGATGACCGGCGAACAGCGAGACCTGATCGTGCGAGAACCGCTGATCTGCCACGGGCAGGCCGTCATCAGTGGGACACGGATCATGGTCAGCGTCGTTCTGGACTGTCTCGCTGCGGGCATGACCGAGCGCGAGATCCTCGACGACTATCCGACGCTCGCTGTCGAAGGGATTCGAGCCGCTGCCGCGCATGGCGCGGAACTCGCACGCGACGAGTATCCCGCCGTCGCGTCGAGGTGGAGCTCCAGCTCGACGAGAACCTCCCACGGCGCGCCCCGCCACTGCTCGCAGCGGGCCGCGACGTCGACTCCGTGCACGAGCTCGTGTTGCGAATCGACGATCGATCTGCGGCGGCGGGCATCGAGGCCCTCGGCGCGCTCGCCACCTTGCCGAGGAGCCGGGGGCGGGGGTGAGCAA
>SKRR01000126.1 GCA_007118345.1 Microthrixaceae bacterium
CAGCAACGACAGCTCGTCGCGAAGGACCGGAACGAGCGCCTCGGACAGACCGACCGAGTAACCCGACGCGAGGCGGGCGCCGAGCAGGCGCGCCGCCGCCTCGGGCCTCCCGGCGTCGGTGAGGAGCTGCGCCGCCATCACGATGTCGGCGGCGATCAGGTTCCACATGCTGCGATCCCGGTAGCGCGACAGGGTCCGAGCCAGGATCTCCATGGCCTCGAGCGGCGGGCGTGCCGGCAGCGCGATCTGTGTGAGCGTGCTCGCCGCGGCACCGAGCAGCAAGCGGTAGTCGCGCTCGAGCGAGACCTCCACGACCGACTCGAGGAGCTCCGAGGCCGCCACCGGGTCGGACGCGCAGCGACGAAGCCCGGCTGCGAGCGTGTCGAGCGCTCCGAGTGCCCCCCGCTCGGGATGGACCGGATCCGCCGGCCCGTCGCCGGCCGACTCGTCCTGTCGGACCGCGGCGACGATGGCCATGAACCCCTCGGCGTACGCGCGATCGACACCGCGCTCGCTCCGGCTCGACGCAACGAGCCGTGGGGCGGTGTCGACCACCCGCTGCAGGTCACCGGTGTAATAGGCGCACCACACGACCCCCAGCAGGGTGACGCGGGACTCATGCGCTGCAACAGCGCGCCGGGCGAGCTCGGCGGCGGGTCCGAGCTCACCCTGGTGCGCCAACATCCGCGCATGCACCGCCATCGCCTCGGCATGGAGCGGATCGGCCACGGCGGTGGTCGCCGGGGACCGCTCGAACAACCACCTGCACCAGTCGGTCACCTCGAGGATGGCGAACAGCTCCGCCGCGGCGACCACCGCCCGCAGGATCCGTCGGAGCGCGACGAGGTCGTCGAACTCGACTGCCGTGCGCACCGCCGCACGCAGATCCACCCACCGTTCCCTCATCGCGGCCAGGGCCTCGTCGACCGCCGGCGTCTGACAGGCCTCGTCGAGCTCCTCGAAGCTGCGGACGAGGTAGTCGAGATGCGCCCGACGGCGCTCATCACTGAGCGGCGACTCGCTCATGACGAACTCCCTGACCGATTCCAGCAGATGGAACCGGCTCCGGCCGTCACCCCCGGTGCGAACGCTCAGCAACGAGTGCCGCACCAGTCGCTCCAACGCGTCGACCACGTCGAGGGGGTCGGCCCCGGCCATGGCGACCTCGCGCGCGTCCTCGATGGTGAACGCCCCGACGAACACCGACAGACCGGCGAGCAGCGCCGCATCCGGCGCACCGAGCGACTCCCACGACGAGGCGATCGCTGCGTGCAGCGATTGCTGCGGGCCCACCCCCACACGACGCAACAGTCGGAAGCGGTCGTCGAGGAGCTCGAGCATCTCCTCGGCCGTGAGCAACCTGGCCCGTGCCGCTGCGAGCTCGATGGCGAGCGGAAGACGATCGAGGCGTTCACAGAGCTCGCCCACAGCGGGTTCGTCACGCTCCACCACCGCCCCGCTGTCGGCAGCTCGGGCGCAGAAGCAGGCGACGGCATCCTCGATGCTGAGCGGATCGAGCACGACGATCGACTCGCTCGGCACCCCGAGCGGCTCTCGGCTGGTCGCCAGGATCCGCAGATCGGTGCTCCTCGCCAGCAGCTGCTCCACCAGGTCGCGCACCGATGCGACCACGTGCTCGCAGTTGTCCAGGACCAACAGCTCACTGCGGCGCTCGAAGACCCGCAGCACTGACTCTCGGGGAGGGGCACCGGCCTGCCGGCTCTCGCCGACCGAGGCGAGCACGACATCGGCGACCTCCTCGGCGTCGCGAGCTGTCGCCAACTCGCACCACGACACGCTGACGTCGGCGGAACGGCGGGCGGCCACGAGGGCCGCCAGCGCCGTCTTCCCCACCCCTGCCGGCCCGGTGACGGTCACGAGATGGTGGTCGTCGAGTCGGGAGCACACCGTCTCGACCTCGCGCACACGGCCGAAGATCCCGGCATCCTCGAACCGGCCGTGCGGCGACGTGACCGGCGTCCTCGGCGCCGGCACCTCGGTCGTGTCGCCGACGAACTGGTAGCCGACCCGGTGCACGGTCCGGACGAACCGTTGGCGCCGACCGTCATCTCCGAGCGCGGCGCGCACGTGCTTGATCCTCGTCGCGAGCGCCGAGTCGCCGACGAACCGGTCACCCCAGACGGTGTCGAGCAGCTCTTGCTTGGTCACCACCCGGTCCCGGTTCGCCACCAGGTACACGAGGACGTCGAAGGTGCGCGGCTCCAGCTCGACGGTGGCGCCGTCGCAGGTCAGCTGCCGTCGCCCGAGGTCGAGCACTGCGTCGCCGATCCGGTAGGTCACGGTCCCGGTCCCCACCCGAACGACGCTATCGAAGCGACCGCCCCAGGTTCCGGCGACCCTGCGTTCAGCCCAGCTTCGGCAGTGCCCGCTTCAGGCTGCGCACCGCCTGGTTGATGCGTTGCTCGTTCTCGATGAGGGCGAAGCGCACGTGGCCCTCCCCGCCGGGGCCGAAACCCACGCCCGGTGACAGCGCCACGCCGGCCTCCTTGACCAGGAACGAGCAGAACTCGACCGAGCCCATGTCGCGGTACGGCTCGGGGATGCGCGCCCACGCGAACATGGTGCCCATCGGCGGCTCAATGTCCCACCCGATGCGGTTCAGTCCGCTGCACAGCGAGTCCCGCCGGGACTGGTAGATCTCGTTGACCTCGACCGGGTAGTCGGGCAGCTCGTTGATCGTCACCGTCGAGGCGATCTGGATCGGCTGGAACGTGCCGTAGTCGAGGTAGGACTTCAGCTTGGCGAGCGCAGCGACGACCTCTCGGTTGCCGAGCAGGAACGCCATGCGCCACCCGGCCATCGAGAAGGACTTGGTCATGGAGTACAGCTCGACGGCAACCTCCTTGGCGCCCTCGGCCTGGAGGATGGAGGGCGGCCGGTAGCCGTCGAAACCGAGATCGGCATAGGCGTTGTCGTGGACGAGCACCACCTCCTTCTCGCGGGCGAAGTCGACCACCCGCTGCATGAAGGCCAGATCGACACAGGTGGTCGTCGGGTTGTGCGGGAACGACAGCACGATGACCCGGGGGCGCGGGTAGGAGTACTCGTAGGCCTCGACCATGTTGTCGAAGAACTCGTCGCCCGTTGCCAGGGGGATCTCGCGCACGTTGCCGCCGGCGAACAGTGGGCCGAAGATGTGGATCGGGTAGCTCGGCGAGGGCACGAGCGCCGCGTCGCCCTGGTCGAGCAGCACCCACATGAGGTGGCTGAAGCCCTCCTTGGCACCGATGGTGCTGATGACCTCGGTGTCGGGATCGAGCTCGACATCGAAGCGGTGCCGGTAGTACCCCGCAGCTGCCTCACGCAGCTTCGGCAGGCCCCGGGACGCGGAGTACCGGTGGTTCCGTTCGTTGTGAGCCGCCTCGCACAGCTTGTCGACGGCGATCTCGGGGGACGGGAGATCCGGGTTGCCGAAACCCAGGTCGATGATGTCGGCACCGTCGCGCCGGGCGGCCACCTTCAAGCTGTCGATGATCGTGAAGACGTACGGCGGCAACGAGGTGATGCGGCGGAACTCCATGCCCGAACGCTACTCCTCCGCTCCCCCGGGGCCGGAACCCGTTCGCCGGTCGACCGTCACCCGGGACGGACCTGGTACGCACCGAGGAGGGCGGCGCCGACCGCCCCGGCCTCGGGGCCGCCGGGCGTCATCACGATCTGCACGTCGCGGCCCTCGACCGCTGCGGGGAAGCGCTCCTCGAGTGAGCGCACGAGCAGGTCGCCGAGGATCTCGCCGTGGGCACTGATCCCCCCGCCGATCACGATGACCCCGGGGTCGAGCAGCAGGATCAGGTTGGCCAGGCCGGTCGCGACATGACCCACCCACTCCGCGAAGATCTCGAGCGCCCCGGGCGCACCGCTCGCGAGCAGGTCGGTCACATGGTCACCACGGACCGCGTCGGCGGATCCGGCGGCGGCGAGGACCTCGGGTGCGCGACCCTCCGCCACCGCGACGCGGGCGAGCCGACCGAGCGCGTGTCCCGACGCGAAGCGCTCCCAGCACCCGACCTGTCCGCACGGACAGGTCGGGCCCGCCGGATCGATGACCATGTGCCCGGGCTCGCCGGCGAACCCGGTGGCCCCACGGACCAGACGGCCGCCGAGCACGATTCCGCCGCCGATCCCGGTGCCGAGGGTGATGGCGACGAGCTCGTCACAGTCCGGTGCCATGGAGTGGTGCGCCATGACCGCCACGCAGTTCGCGTCGTTGTCGACGATGGCGGGAAGGCCGGTCCGTTCGCGCAGTCGGCCGGCGACGTCGACCCCGACGAGTCCCGGACAGTTCGGGGCCGCACGGACCACCCCGCGGCGGTCGACGAACCCGGCAAGACCGACGCCGATCGCCTCCGGACGCCGCCCCTCGATCACCGCCGTGTCGACCAGACGTGCCACCACCGACTCGATGCGGTCGACGACATCACCGCCCTCTCCCGAGCTGGCGACCTGCTCGCGCTCGAGGATGTCGGGCAGCGCGCCGACTCCGGTGACCTCGACGAGTGCGCCGAGGATCTTGGTACCGCCGACATCGACGCCGATGACGAGCTGGGAGGACGCAGTACTCATGGGCAGGCAGTCGACCACACCCCGGCCGACCGGAGCCACCTGCGACCGGGCCCGGTCAGTGGACCCGGGTGGCGAACTCGACGGGTCGTGCGCGTTCGCCCAGTGAGCGTGCCCAATCCACCAGCTGCACGTCGTCGGTGAGCACCACCAGCTGGACCAGCGCACTCAGTCGTTCGATCATGGCGCGCACCACCTCGGACACAGCACCGTCGCCGACGACCAGCATCGCTGGCACGGAGCCCACGAACGACACCTGATAGAGACCGGCGAGAGTGGCTGCGAGCTCCCAGGCGAGGGTCCGTTCGTCTTCACCGTCCGGTGCCACACGAACCGCACCGTCCGATGGGCTGTCCGGCCGCGGCGCATCCATCGCCGCTGCGTCCGCCGCCCCCTGCAACGACGGCGGTGTCGGCACGTCCCCGCTCGCGGCGATCGCCTCGAGCAACTCCCGTTCACGGGTCCGGAGGGCGAGCTCCTCCTCGCGCAGCTCGGCGAGGTCGTCGGTCGCGGCTTCGTGTCGGCGGACTCGGTCCTCGGTGTCGGTGAGTCGGTCCAGTTCCCGGTCGATCTCGGCCTCGAGCTCGGCCCAGGAACTCACCGGGTCGTCCGCCACCTCGGCGAGCTGTGCCTCGTGCCTCCCGAGTTCGCTGCGCAGGTCGTCGAGGGCGCTCCTGAGGTCCCGGGTCCAGGCCGACCAGCGGCCGGCAAGCTCGAGCAGCTCCTCGACGCCGACACCCGGCGCTGGCAGTGGCGGCGGATGCGGCAGATCCGACGTGGGTGATGCCGCCGAGACGCGACCCGCCGCGGCCGCCGCGGCGTCGATCGCGCCACAGAGCGCGTCCCGACCTGCTGCGGTGCGATCCACGGCGCCGGGCGTCGGTCGAGGGGTCCGCAGCGCGGCGACGGTCGAACCGACCAGTTCCTCGACCCCCGGACCACCGACGTCGAGGGGAACGGCACGGAGGTCGTCAGGGCCGAGCTCGCGGTGTGCGAGCACGAGCAGGGTCTGCAGTTCTGCCTCGACACGTTCGGTGCCGGCGGGTCGCGACGACACCGCGGTGAGTTCGTTCAGTTCAGCACGCAGCTCATCGGCGCGTTCGTGAGCGGTGTCAGCTCGGTTCGTGCGCTCGATGTCGGTCCGCCCCGAGGGGATCCCCATGACGTACGCGCTGTAGGTGTCGAATCCCAGCTGTTCGAGCAGCACCGCCTGCTCCGCCCGCAGCTCCTGGAGTCGACGGCGAGCACGGTTGCTGAGCCGACCGCCCCTGTCGGCAGCGACGAAGATCTCGTCACGCACCTCCTCGAGACGGCGCACCGTGTCGGAATCACCCGGGGATCGAACCGCCGACTCGGCGTCGTGTGCCCGACGTTCGGCTTCGGCGAGTCGGGCGGTCAGGTCGGCTCGCCGGCGATCGACGTCGTCGTGTCGGTGACGACCTTCGAGCAGCTGCGCGAGGGTCGACTCGAGTTGTCGGGCGATCTCCTCCGCCGTCGGATCCACTGCGGGTGGCGCCTCGGCGACCTCTCGCAACGACGCAGCCGCGTGGGTGATGCCGTCCGGATCGAGCCGCTCGAGCGCATCGACGTCATTGCGCAGGGCCTCGATGCGTGCGGTCAGGGCCTGGCGCTGGTCGTTGATCCGGGCGCTCCGGGCATCCCATTCGGCACGTGCGGCGGTTCGGCGGAGGTCGAGTGCGTCGATCCGACCGCGGGCGACCTCGAACGCCGTCGGCGCTGCGGGATCGAGCCGCTCACGAGCCGCCCGCATCCGCTCCTCGAGTTCCTGACGGTGCGCTCCGATCGACCTGAGTTCCTCCCGCAGTTGCGCTGGCGCGCCGCCGGGCGACGACCCCGCGGCGGCGGGCGCATCGGTGCCGGTGAGCGCCGGATCGCGCTCGGGCGACCGGCGCGGCGCGGCCGGCGTGCGCTCCCGGTCGCCCAGCAGCACGACGGGATCGCACCCGACGTCCAACTCCAGGCGCTCGAGGGTCGAGGGATCCAGCGAGAGCCGGACACCGTTGACCTCGAGCTCACCGCCGTACCTGGGCGCCGCCAAGCCGGCGGTCGAGCGCAGCACGGCCTCGAGGCGACGACGCAGCTCAGGTGGTGCGCCGCGCAGGACCGTGAGCTGCGGGTGCAGCTCGAGGGTCCGCCCGCCCGGGGCGATCTCGTCGATCCGTGTGATCCTCATCGTGGCCTCGGACTCCAGTCGGTCACCATGGCCCCTGTTCAAGGATTCTCGCAGTGGTGGATGCCACAGGTGGACCACCACTCGGACTCACTCCACGGCGATCCTGCGGACTCACTCCACGGCGATCCTGCGGACTCACTCCACGGCGATCCTGCGGACGCGGCTCGGGGACGTGCGCGTCCGAGTCGCTCGAGGAGCCGGATCAGGTGGCGGTTCGGCGTCGTCGAGCTCCTCGGGCTCCTGGCCCTCGACGTCGTCGTCGATCTCGTAGAGGTCGTCCAGGTCGATCGTGTCGTGCTCCTCGACGTCGCGGTCCCACGCGGGGTCGGCCCATGCGGCGGACCGAACGTTGGGGTCCAGCTGGTTCAGCCCGTCGCGCACCATTCCGGCCACCGAACTGGCCGCGCCGGCGAGCCGGTCGGGGTCCTCGACGACGTCCTCGACCAGATCCAGGAAGGACCGGGCGGCGCGGATCAGCTCGCGTGCGGCGGTCTGGAGATGCTCGGCGCTGTCGGCGGCTCTGGGGTCGTCCATGCCCCCATGATGCTCCCGCCCGTAGCGTGCCGTCAGCTCCGGACGCGGGTGGCTGGAGGATCGGTGAAGATCACCTCGAGGCGCCCGTCGCGGAGCCCCGCACCGGCGACGTCACGCCGCCTGAGCGAATCCGGCAGCAGGAGGGTCCGCCGATGCGGCCCGACGGTGACGAAGAGCTCGTCGTCGTTGCGGGTCAGGTCGATCTCGTCCTGGTCGGTGAAGGGCAGGTCGAGCGTGAGCAGGAACTCGTCGCCGTCACGACGCAGCGACATCGGCCGGCGGTCCACGAGACGGTCGAGTGGATCGACACCGTCCCAGAGCCCCTCGGCCAGGGTGCGCAGTGCGTCGGGTCCGACCACCTCTGCGCCGACGTGCTCGGCGGTGTGCACCGGGAGCGGGTCGAAGGACGCCGCGATGGTGTCGAGGTGGTCGAGCTGCGTCCGTCGCCACTCGGCGAG
>SKRR01000127.1 GCA_007118345.1 Microthrixaceae bacterium
CCCGGCCGATCCCACGTGCGGCGCCGGTGACCACCGCCCGACGGCCGTCGAGCCGGATGAGCTCGGGTACCAGCGCAGTTCGTTCGTCGGTGCCGGTGAGCTCGTCCACGGCGGGAACCTACCGTCACGGGGCCGTCTCGCGGCGAGATCCCGGATCAGCTGACGGCGATGGCGGTGACCATCCCGAACATGCCGTCCTTGCGCTCGGCGTGGGTGAGGATGTGGCAGTGCCAGACCCAGACCCCCGGCGACTTCGCCTGGAACAGGACGCTCCAGCGTTCGCCGGGTGCGACGTTCACGGTGTCGGCCCAGTAGGGGAAGTCGAGCGGGATGCCGTCACGTGCCACCACCAGCTGGGGGAACTGGTGCAGATGCATCGGGTGCACCTGCAGGCCCTCGCTGTAGTAGTGGACGAGCATCCACTCGCCCTGCTCCATCGCATACGGCTCGGTGGCCGGGAACGACTTGCCGTTCAGTGACAGGCCGATCACACCGGCGTCGTTGAGGACCATGTTCTCCTCGTGCGCCACCTCGAGATCCTCGGGGATCTCGACACCGCTGATGGTCCGGCCGCGGGGGATGACGTAGTCACCCGAGCCGCCTCCGCCCTCCGGCGAGAAGATCATGGCGCCCCACATCCCGTTGGGCACCGCCTCCTGGCCGTGGATGTGGGGGTGGTACATGGCGACCGCCGGCTCGACGACGGTGTACTCGTAGGTGTACTCCTCACCGGGTCCGATCAGCTCCTGGGTCAGCGGGGCCACACCGTCCTGGTCGTTCGGCAGGATCATCCCGTGCATGTGCACGTCGGTTCCCATGGGCAGGTTGTTGATGACCTTGATCCGGATGTTGTCGCCGACCTCTCCCCGCAGCGTCGGACCGGGGACCGTGCCGTTGTAGGTCCAGGCCTTGACGAAGTTGCCCGGCTCGAGCTCCCAGTCGACGATCTCGGCGGTGAGGGTCCACTCCTTGGTTCCGTCCTCGAGGATCGTCGGCTCGAGTTCCTGGCCGCCGAGACCCTCGGTGTTCGGCTCACCGCTGGTGATCTGGTCGACGAACGGCTCGAACGAGGCGATCATCTTCTCGTCCATGACCGCCCACTCCTCGGGCGTCAGCTCGGTGTCACCGTGGCCGCCGTGGGCATCCGCGACCTCGGCGATCTCGCCGGGCTCGCCGGCGGCGGCGTCGCCGGTGACCGTCAGCGTGGTCACCATGCCCGCCTCGGCGTGGCCCGACACCGAGCAGTACACCTCGTACTCACCCTCGGGCAGGTCGACCACGAGCGTCTCGGACTCACCCGAGCCGAGCATCGCGGTCGCAGGTCCGCCGTCGATGACCAGATCGTGCTGCTGGGACCCGTCGTTGGTGACGAGCAGCGAGCCGCCCGGCGCGACCTCGAGGGGGCCGCTGATGGCGAACTCGGTCAGCGACACCGGCACGGCCCCGGCTGCGGCGTCGGTCGCCCCGGCACCGTCGCCACGATTCACCGTGATACCGATCGCGAGGATCACCAGCGCCATGGCGACACCCCCGCCGAGCACGGCGAGCATCGTCGAGTACGGGTTCTCTGGCCGTTGCGGCGCGGCCCCCACGCTGCTCGCTGTTCCCCCGTCCCCCACCTGTGCGGGTGTCTGATCGGTCACTCCAACCCCTTTCGTCCGGCTCCACCGGGTGACGTGACCCGCGGGTCTGCGAGCCGACGGCAACAGTGTGGGGATCATGCCCCATCCCCAGTAGGGACCAAGGTCACGACCGGCCCCGAAGTGGCCGACGTCACGCGCCTACGCTGCCCGCCGTGCTCAGCGATGTGGTGCGGGCCTCAGCCGCCCGGTTCGGTGACCGACCGGTGGTCGACGCCCCCGATGGCGTGCTCGGCCACGCCGAGCTGGATCGTTGCGCCGATTCGCTCGCCACGACGCTCGTGCACCGTGGCGTCCGACCGGGTGACGTCGTGGCGATCGTGCTCCGCTCGGGTGCCGACTGGTTGGTCACCGCGACCGCGATCGACCGAGCGGGAGCGGTGATCGCCGGGGTGAGCCCGGTGCTGAGCCCGCCGGAACGGGCGACACTCGTCGACCTGGTCCGCCCAGCGCTCGTGCTGGCCCATCCCGACCTCGTCGACGGGCTCCCCCTGCGCGCCGACGTCGCGGTGCTCGATCCCGGCGGTCGCGGCGCCGAACTCGGCGGCGCCGGTGGTGGACCACCCGGTGACCCGGGACGCGACGATGCGGAACCGGCGGTGATCTGTTTCACCTCGGGCACGAGCGGCCGGCCGAAGGCGGCATGGTTCACCCGCCGGCAACTCGAGGCGGTGCGTCGCATCGACCTGGGACCGGCCGAGCACCGGTGGGGTGGCGGAGCGCCGATGCTGGCCTCCACGCAGTTCGCGCACGTCGGCATGGCCCTGAAGCTGCCGTGGTACCTCCAGCTCGGCTCGACGCTGCACGTCATGGATCGCTGGCGGGCCGACGACGCCCTCGAGCTCGTCGCACATCACCGCATGCCGACCATCGGTGTCGTCGCGCCACAGCTGGCACTGATGCTGCGGTCCCCGCTCGTCGACGAGCTCGACCTGAGCTGCGTCACCACGATCATCGCCGGCGGAGCAGCGTCGCCACCCGCGCTCGTCGAGCAGGCACGATCGACGTTCGGTGCCGCCTACTCGATCCGCTATTCGTCGACCGAGTCCGGCGGGGTGGGGCTGGCCACCTCTCCCGACGCCGACGACCACGAGGCGGTCCACACCGTGGGTCGGCCACGCCCGGGCGTCGAGGCCCGGGTCGCCGACGACCGCGACCATGAGGTCCCGGACGGCGAGGTGGGCGAGCTGCAGCTGCGATCGGCCGCGGTGATGTCGGGCTACTGGCAGGACCCGGACGAGACCGCCGCCGCCCTCACCCCCGACGGATGGCTCCGCACCGGCGACCTGGCGGTCCGGGAGCCCACGGGGGCGGTTCGCCTGGCCGGGCGGCGCACCGAGATGTACCTGCGCGGCGGCTACAACGTCTTCCCCTCCGAGGTCGAAGCCGTGTTGTCGTCGCTGCCCGAGGTCCGCGACGTGGTGATCGTGCCCGAAGCCGATGACGTCATGGGCGAACGCGGCGTGGCCCTCGTGGTGCCCGCCGATCCCGACGACCCTCCGGGGCTCGAGCGGCTCCGTGAGTTCGCGGCCACCCGACTGGCGTCGCACAAGTTGCCCGAGGACGTCGTGCAGGTCGACGCGGTTCCACTGACCTCGGCCCAGAAGGTCGACCGTGCAGCAGCGGAACGACTGCTCTCGCTTCATCGCGAGGACCGACCTGCCGATGGGACCAGGTGACCTTCACCCTGTTGTTCACCGCCGTGGCGGGGATCGCCACGGCATGGGCGATCACCGTGCCGCTCCACCGCTACAAGGAGCTGCGGCCGATGAGCCCCCGCGACGTCGCTGCCGAGGTCGCCACCCCGGACGACCCGGGGCCGGTGATCCGCGCCTCGTACCGTGAGGCCCGCTGCCCCGACTGCCATCATGTGTTCGGGTGGTCCGACGTGATCCCGGTGTGGAGCTGGTTCCACGGCTGCCCCGGCTGCGGTCGGCGGTTGCCGGCCACGGTCCCGATGGTGCAGCTGGGTCTGCCGCTCGCGATGGTGCTCACCGTCGCACTGCTCGGCGGCAGCTGGGTCGCGCTGCCCTACGTGTGGCTCGTGGTGGTGCTCACCGCGATCGCCACGGTCGACCTGCGGATCTGGTTGATCCCCTACTGGATGCCCTGGGCGGGGGCGGCGGTGGGCCTGGTGCTGATCACGGGGGTATCGATCGGGATCGGCGACCCGGGTGCGATCGGCGTCGCGGTGCTCGGCGCCGTGCTCACCTTCCTGTTGTTCTTCGTGCTCTTCCTCGTCGCCCCCGGCAAGCTCGGGTTCGGCGACGTGCGTCTGGCGCTGCTGCTCGGCTTGTTCCTCGCCTGGTTGCACCCGGTCCTCCCGGTGTACGGACTGCTCTTCGGCGCGGTGCTGGGTGTGGTGATGGGACTGGGCGCGATGCTCGCCCGGGGTGACTCCCGGTTCCCCTTCGGGCCCGCGTTGGCACTCGGGTCGCTGGTGGCCGTCTGGCTGCACGAACCGATCCTGCGCGGGTTCGTCTGAACGGCCGGGCTCCACAGGAGGCGGTCAGGGGATCGACGCGGCACGTCCTCCTGCTCCGAGCGGCCTGTGCGACCGGCTCGTCGCGATGGAGCTCGGCTCGGTGATCATCGAGGGTCCGCCGTCCGAGGTGCTCGAGCACCCCGCGGTCATTGCCTCCTACCTCGGGACCGACAGCGCGGTGATCAACCAGTCCGGCACCCCGACGAGCTGACCACCGACGCAGCGCGGGGAACCGCTCGCCGCGACCGCTGGGGCAGACTGTCTCCCGGACGACGATCGGGGACGACATGGACGACCACGACACGACCAGCGGCGGTGTCGGGGCGGTCGGATGGATGCGATCACTGGTCGTCGATGCCGCCGATCCCGACCGACTCGCCCGGTTCTGGTGCGACGTGCTCGACGTCGAGGTCGTGGAGCGCGAGTCGGACTGGGTGCAGCTCAGCCCCGACCCGGGTGGCACGTTCTTCGCGTTCCAGCCCAGCGACCGGCCACGACCCGACTCGCTCGTGGCGCGGCCCGACATCGAGGTCACCGACATCGACGCCGCCCGTGATCGAGTCATCGGCTACGGCGGCACCTATGTCCGCACGATCCAGGAGATGAAGGGCGACCACCACTACGTGATGGCGGACCCCGAGGGCAACGAGTTCTGCCTGGTGCAGCCGCTGCCGCCCGAGCTGCGACGCGAGCGCTGGGGAGACCGAGCTCGTTGAGCAGGATCACGGTCCCCTCGGGAGCGGTCACCGAGGCGTTCATCGGCGGCGTGCTCGGCGCCGTCACCCTGCCAGGTGCCACGCCCGCACCGGTGCAGCTCGCGGTGCTCCAGGCGGTGGTCACCCGGTTCGCCCGACATGACCCACCGCCGTCGGTCGAGCGGATCGGACGGTGGGACGCCGCCGCGGTCCGTCTCGTGCTCACCGATCCCGCCGACCGCGCCACGCTTGCCCACGCGGCGGTCGCCCTCGAGCTCCTCGTCCACCCCTTGCCCGACGAGCTCGAGGCGCACGTCGAGCACTACCTGCGTTCGGTCGGGGTCGAGGCCCCCTACGTGGCGATCACCCGCGACACGGCGCGGGAGCACCTGGGCCGGTTGCACGCCGACCTCATCCGCAACTCGTGGTACACCCACCGCACCATCGAGGAGATCTTCCACGGGCACCTGCGTGAGCTCGCCCGGAGCAAGCTCAGCTACTACGCGATCGGCGACGACCAGGAGATCGCACGGCGGTGGCGTTCCCTCGAGGAGTGCCCCGAGGGCTCCTGGGGTGCCGCGGTCGCGGACTTCTACCACCTGCACCGCTTCCCGTACCCCGGCGAACCCCACGGCATCTACGAGGTCGGCGCCCTGCACGACTGGGTCCACGTGCTGGCCGACTACGCCACCGACGCCGAGGGCGAGATCGACGTGTTCGCCTTCATCGCAGGGACGATGGCCGACGGGCGCGGCTTCGTGCAGTTCATCTTCACCCTGGCGCTCTTCCAGAACGCCTCGGTCGACACCGTCGGCGGGATCCACATCCCCATCGCGCGGGCCGACACGCTGTCGGACCCCGGCGCCGCGGACCGACTGGCCGACGCGCTCTGGCGCGCAGCACAGTGCACGGCGGACCCGATGGCGGGGGTCGACCACTTCGCACTCGCCGACACTTCGCTCGACGAGCTCCGTGAGCGGTGGAACCTCCCACCGCGGACCACCCCGGGACCCGGGGCGCTCACACCCGGCTCGGCGCGCGACGTGAGGATCGACCTGTCCGCCCATCCGCCCGCCGACGGCTGACGCTGCGCGAGGTCCGCGTCGACCGCCTGCGGCAGCGAACTCGGTCGTTGTGGTCGCTGAGCGACCACGACACCCGGGAGAACGATGCGCCGCGCTCAGCCCGAACGGCGACGCCCGGGGGTGAACCGCACCGGCATGGTCTCGTAGCCGGACACGAAGTTGGCGGGCCGGTTCGCCGGCTCGTGTGCCTCGACGAGCTCCATGTCGCCCATCCGCTCGAGCAGGTGCTCGAACATGCAGACGAGCTCGAGTCGGGCGAGGCTGTTGCCCAGGCAGAAGTGCGTGCCGAACCCGAACGCGACGTGGTCGTTCGGGTCGCGGGTGACATCGAAGACGTCGGGGTCGGTGAACACCTCGGCGTCACGGTTGGCCGAGGGATACAGCAGCATCATCTTGTCGCCAGCGGAGAGCTGACGACCGGCCAGCTCGGTGTCGGCCACGACCGTGCGGTTCATGTTGCGGATGGGCGACACCCACCGCAGCATCTCCTCCACGGCGGTCGGGATCCTCGAGGGGTCGTCGCGCAGCAGCGTCATCTGATCGGGGTTCGACAGCAACTGGTACATGCCGCCGGTGATGACGTGGCGGGTCGTCTCGTCGCCTCCGATGAGGATGAGCAGTGACTCGTGGATGATGGACTCGTCGTCGAGACGATCGCCGTCGATCTCCGCGTGCACCAGCACGCTCATGAGGTCGTCCATGGGCTCGTCCCGACGGCGGGCGATCGCGGCCTCGGCGAACTCCCGGTAGCCGGTGTACGCCTCGGTCGCTGCCTCGAGCTCGGCACCGCTGCCGCTCCCGACGAGGCCCTTGACCATTCCGTCGGACCACTCGAGCAGCCGCCCACGGTCCTCGGGCGGGACACCGAGCTGGTCACCGATCATGATCATCGGGAGCCACTGGGCGATGTCGGTCACGAAGTCGCAGTCGCCGTGTTCGATCACCGAATCGATGATCTCGTCGGCCGCGGCGCGCGCCGCGGGCTCCGACCCGCGCACCTGTTTCGGCGTGAAGCCGCGGTTGACCAGCTTGCGCCGACGGACGTGCTCGGGGTCGTCCATGTCGATCATCATCGGCATGGCGGCGGCGTCGGGCCGGCAGCCCTGGGCGTTGGAGAAGCGCTCCGGCTGACGCGAGACCTCGCGCACCAGGTCGTAGGTGCTCACACCCCAGACGCGACCGTCGAAGTGCAGGGGGTCGTGCTCTCGCATCCAGCGAAGCGCCGAATGGAAGTCCCCGCCCCAGAAATCGCCGGCCAGCAGGTCGATCCACGGCTGGGTGGTGGTGGTCTCGGACACGGTGGCGCTCACGGTTCCCCCTGGTCGGCGCTCCTGTCCGGGCCGATGGTCGTCAGCGGCCAGAACGAGAACGCGTTCTCGTCGGGAACATCGTGCCACCAACTGGACACCTGTCCAAGTGACGCCCTGTCGGACGAGGGTCCGGTGGTATCACGGCCGCCTCACGCCGAGGCGCGCGAACGGGGACCCCGAGGGTCCGTGATGGCGCCCGCCGGGTGGCACCCGGGCTTCGATCCGCGCTCGGCCGCGCCGCAGCGGGCACCGCATCGCCGGTGCCCCGTGTGACGACGAGCTGCACGGTGAGTCGTGCACCGAACACCAGGGCGAAGGTGGTTGGTTCGGCCCCGTGCTCCGTGCGACGGCAGGTGTGGCGTTGGGCCTTCACCGTCGTGACCGACGGGTCGCACCCGGCTGGTGGACGTGTGCGGACGGGATCCTCGGGTCAGCTCTCGTAGGTGAGGTACACCGCCGCCTCGGGGGCGCAGAGCTTCACCGTGAAGCTCTCCTCGAGGAAGAGCTCCACCGAGTC
>SKRR01000327.1 GCA_007118345.1 Microthrixaceae bacterium
CCCGCACCTTGCGGGGCTGTTCCCGGCGAGCTACTCCACCCGTGAGGGGCTCGAGCCACTCATCTGGGGGGTGAAGGACAACGGGCAACGTTGGCTCGTGCGACCCCTAGGGTCCCTGTTGAACGCGGTTCTGGAAGGGCACTGGGGGCATCTCACTGCGACGTTTGGCCCCATCGACATGGTGATCCCACTCCCGTCACATCCTGAGGTCCGTGGTGGCTACGACCACGCCACCTGGGGAGCCGACACCGTGCTGGAACCGCTCAACCTGTGTGTCGAGACCCTCGACGGAATCCGCAACCACTCGTGGTCTCGCCCTGCGCCGGCCACACCCGAAGGTGAGGTCGTGTCGTGGGCCGATCGCATCGCCTACGTGTGCCACGACTTCGAGGACGCCGTCCACACCGGGATCGTCGACGAGACCCTGCTGCCCCCTCTGGTGCGGTCACGCTGCGGCACGGCGCGCTCCTCGCAGCTGGGCGCGTTCATCTCCGGGGTGGTCGATGCCGTACGGGCAACCGGCGCCATCGGGATGGTCGAGCCCACCGCCGAGGCGCTCAGTGAGTTCCGGCGCTTCAACTACGAACGCATCTACATGCGGCCAGCGTCTCGGGCGCAGTCTGCGTCGGTGGTGGACGTGCTGCGGGCGCTCGTCGAGTTCTACGCCGAACGCCCCGCTGCGCTCGGGGTCGAACTCGATCCGGGTTCCGCCGAGTCCTACCGTGCTGCGGTCACCTGGGTCGGCGGCATGACCGATCGCTACGCGTTCGATCGTGCGGTCGAGCTGCTCGACTGGCCCGCCGAGCAGCTCCCGGTCGGGATCGGCTGAACGACAGGTTCCGGTTCGCTCAGTCCGCGGCCGGCAGGACGCTGACGATCTTGCGGTTCCGGCGGGAGCCGAACTTCACCTGACCGTCGGAGGTGGCGAACAAGGTGTCGTCGCCGCCGATGCCGACGTTCTCGCCCGGGTGGATCCGGGTGCCCCGCTGGCGCACGATGATCGTGCCGGCGTGTACGACGCCGCCGTCGAACACCTTGACGCCGAGGCGCTTGGATTCTGAATCGCGGCCGTTGCGGGTTGACCCGCCGCCCTTCGTCTTCGACATGGTGGTTCCTTCAGCCCTTGGTGATGCCGGTGATCTCGATGGAGGAGTACGTCTGACGGTGACCCCATCGGCGGCGGTTGTTCGACTTGTTCTTGTAGGTGAAGGCGTTGATCTTCGTGCCCTTCACCTCGTCCACCACCCGCGCCGAGACCGACGCTCCTGCGAGCTGGTCGGGTGTGGCGAGCACGGTGTCGCCGTCGACCAGCATGACCGGGGTCAGCTCGACCTCGGTGTCGGGCGCGCCGAGGCGCTCGACGCGCAGGCGCTGGCCCTGCTCGACGCGGTACTGCTTTCCACCGGACTTCACGACTGCATACATACGGCTCGCCATCCTACCGGCGCGAGGTGTCGGGTGCGAGTCGAGGCTCGCGCTCCTCACGTGGTGTACTCGGGCGAGATCAGCAGACCCCGCCCGTCGCAGTGCTCGCAACGGGTCGAGACGGCCTCGACGAGCCCCTCGCCGATGCGCTTGCGGGTCATCTCGATGAGACCGAGCTCGGAGATGTTGAAGACCTGGGTGCGGGTCTTGTCGCGACTCAGGGCATCGCGGAACGCCTTGACGACCTTGTCGCGGTTGTCCTTGATCTCCATGTCGACGAAGTCGATCACGATGATCCCGCCGATGTCGCGCAGGCGGAGCTGTCGCGCGATCTCCTCGGCGGCCTCGAGGTTGTTGCGGAACACGGTCTCCTCGAGCGAGGACGAACCGACGTTGCGACCGGTGTTCACGTCGATGACCGTGAGGGCCTCGGTGGCCTCGATGATCAACGAACCTCCCGAGGGCAACCAGACCTTGCGGTCGAGCGCCTTCACCACCTGTTCGGCGACGTGGTACTTCTCGAACAGAGGCAGGGGCTCGACGGAGCGGTCGAAGTACTGGACCCGGTCCGCAAGTGCGGGCGCCACTGCCTCCACGTACTCCTTGACGTCGGTGTACAGCGCCTCGTCGTCGATCGCCACGGCCCGGTACTCGGCGTTGAACTCCTCACGGATGAACCGCACCGCCATCTCTGGTTCCCGGTAGAGCAGGCCCGGGCGGTTCTGCTTCGCCGCGAGCTCCGAGATCCGTTCCCACTGGGTCAGCAGCCGCTTGACGTCGCGCTCGAGTTCAGCGGCAGTGACGCCCTCGGCGGCGGTGCGCACGATGACGCCGTGCTGGGACGGCTTGACCTTGTCGAGCAGGTTCCGGAGGCGCTTGCGCTCGTCGTCGGGCAACCGCTTCGAGATGCCGTACGTCGACGAGTTCGGCACCAACACCACGAAACGACCAGGGAGGGACACCTCCTGGGTGAGACGTGCGCCCTTGTGCGCGATCGGGTTCTTGGTGACCTGGCAGAGGATGAGCTGCTTGGCCTTGAGGACGTCCTCGATGCGCGGCGGCTCACCCTTCGAATCGACGTCGTCGGGGTCGTACTGCACGTCGCCCCGGTAGAGCACGGCGTTCTTCGGCGTGGCGATGTCGACGAACGCCGCCTCCATGCCGGGCAGCACGTTCTCGACCTTGCCGATGTAGATGTTGCCGTGGATCTGCGTGACGTCGTCGGTCGGGTGCGAGACGTAGTGCTCGACCAACGAGCGGCCCTCGAGGATCGCGATCTGGGTCGCCTCCTCGTGGACGTGCACGTTCATCTGGTAGCGGCCGACGGCGCGTCCCTTGCGGCTGCGTCCGCCACGTTGCTTCATGGTCGACTCGTCGAGCTCGAGCGGGTCGTCGTCGACGAGCACGGCTTCGACGGGGCGGGGCCGGTTGGCGCCACCCTTGGTGCCGCCCTTGCCGCCGCCACGGTTTCGGCCGCCCTGCTGCTGGCCGCCCTGCTGCTGCTGGCCGCCCTTGCCCTGGCCACCCTTGCCACCTTGGCCGCCCTTGCCCTGGCCGCCGTTCTGACTCTGGCCGCTGCTCTGGCCGCCACCGCTGCTCTGGCCGCCACCGCCACCGCCGCGTCCGCGACGCCGACGGCGCCGGTTCCGAGACGCGCCGCCGGTGTTCTGGCCGCCGGTGTTCTGGCCGCCGCTGGTCTGCCCGCCACCGGTCTGGCCGGCCTGGCCGGGCTGGTGGCCGTCACCCGACGGCGCCGGGATCGTGTCGCCGATCTTCGGCTTTCGGGGAGCCCCTGGCGGCTCAGCCGCCGGGCGGGGCGGGGCGTTCTGGCTGGCGGGGCTGGAGCTGGGGCCCTTGGGCGGGGTGTCTCCACCCTCGGCGGGTCCGTGGTCCGACATGGGACGGTCCTCTCGTGCAGCGCGCCGACTGGCGCGGGCCGACGCTGCCGCGAGCCCTGACGGCTCGGAGCGGCTCGCGTCGCGCGGTGTTCGATGAGTGGGTGTTCGGTGACTCGGTGTTCGATGTGGGTCGGGCGACCGCGAGTCGGAACCCGCGTCGACCGCTTCGTTGCAGGTCCGTGGACGTCGACAGGACGACACTCAGGCAGAGCCACAGCACCAGACCCCGGACGGCGCCGCCGTTGGCGGCCGGGGTGAGTGGACTCAGAGCGGACATGACCCGCCGGAGTCTACCCGGCCGGCCGTCACGACCCGAACCGCCCCCGAACCGCCCCCGGGCCCGGGCGGCACGGTGTCAGATGTAGCGGCGCATGTGGACCGACTGGACCAGCCCGATCGACGCGAACGTGGCCAGGACGGCCGAACCACCCTGGGACACCAGCGGGAGGGGCAGCCCGGTGACCGGCATGATGCCCAGGTTCATGCCGACGTTCTCGAACACGTGGAACAACAGCATGGCCAGGATTCCGACGCACAGCAGTGTTCCTGACCGGTTCGCCGCCAGTTGGGCGATCCGCCAGATCCGCCAGATCATCGCGGCGTAGAACAGCAACAGCGTGCCGGCACCGACGAAACCGAACTCCTCGCCGACGACGGTGAAGATGAAGTCGGTCCGCTGTGCGGGGACGTACCCGAGCCGGGTGGACGGGCCGTTGCCGAAGCCGTACCCGGTCAGTCCGCCCGACGAGATGGCCACCTGTGCCTGGGTGACGTTGTAGGAGGCGGCCTCGTCCACCGCATCGGGGTTCGCGAAGGTCAGCAGACGTTGCTTCTGGTACTCATCGAGCGCGTCGGACTGCAGGACTCCCACGATCGCGACCAGACCGATCAGCACCAGCACCGCCAGGTGTCGCAGTTTGACCCCGCCGACGACGAGCATCGCCACTCCGACGACCACGAACACCAACGCCGAGCCCAGATCCGGTTGGACCATCGTGACCGCGAACGGCAGACCGACGAGCATCAGCACGATCGAGAGCCGGCGCAGGTCGACCCGCTCGACCGACCCGAGGTAGGCGGCCACCGCGATGATGGTTCCGAGCTTGGTGATCTCGACGGGCTGCAGCACGACCGGGCCGAAGACGTACCAACGGGCCGCGCCGAACGCGCCGGTGGACCCGAGCGGGGTCATCACTCCGACCAGAAGCAGCATCGAGGCGATGTAGAGGACCGGCCACCAGTCGAGGACCCGGCGGTAGTCGACCATGGAGAGGCCCGCCATGACCGCCACGCCGAGCACGACGAACATGCCCTGGCGCACGGCGATGTCCAGTCCACCGTCGAAGCGTCGGGTCGCGCTGTAGACCAGCACCAGCCCGAATGTCGCGACGATCAGCGACGTCACGAGCAGCACCACGTCGACGTGACGCCACGGGGCCGAGAGGTCCTGGGACCGGAACCGTGAACCGGTCGAGGTGTTCGAAGAGGCGAGCATCAACCGGGACCGCCCGTCGTGAGCAGGTCGGCGGCCTGGAGACCGCCGAGCTCCTCGAGCTCGGCTGCTCGAGCGGCGGCCTCGTCGCACGCCGCCTGTTCGGCCATGGGACACACCTCGGGAAGGTCGCCGTTGGCCACCGGCTGGAGGACCCGGAGGGCGAGCGGGGCGGCGACCTCACCGCCGAAGCCGGCCTCGGGGATCACCACGCTGATCGCGTAGCGCGCCGGGAACCCCGGGATGGCGGGGCCGTACCCCACGAACAACGACGTGTCGGCGCGACCCGCCGTCTGCGCGGTGCCGGTCTTGCCGGCCATCGGCCAGTCCATCGGGATGGACGCCGCGACGGAGCTGACCGTCCCGCCCGGCGACTGCACCACCCCGGCGAGTCCTTCCCACATCTGGCGGTAGTGGTCGGGGTCGAACTCGATCGCGCCGTCCGCCTCCGGTTCGCGTTCGAGGATGACCTCGTAGTTGCCGTCGGCGCCGGGCGGTTCCGCCGGATCGACCGCGCGCGTGACCTTGGTGACCACCGTCGGGCGGTACCTCGTGCCGCCGTTCGCGAACACCGCATAGCTGTTGCTCAGTTGGAGGGGGGTCATGAGCACGTCGCCCTGGCCGACCGACATGTTCAGGTTGTCGCCCGCACGCCAGTCCCGCTCGAGGAACAGCTCGGGGTTCGCGTCGTAGGCCTCGGCGCGCGCCTGGGGCGTCGGCAGCCGTCCAGCGCTCTCCCCCGGCAGATCGATCCCGGTGCGGCTCCCCAGGCCGTAGTCGGCGGCGGTGTCCTGGATCGGGGTCTCGCCGAACTCCCCGCGACGGTTCCAGAACTTGTCGGCGATGCGGAAGTAGTAGACGTTCGACGACACCGTGAGCGATCTGGGCAGGTCGACGCTGCCGTTCGGCCTCGAACCGGCGTTGCGGAAGCGGCACGACGCGCCCGTGCAGTTCTCGACGGTGTACACGCCCGTGTCGTTGATGACGTCCTCACCGAACGCGAGCAGGCCGGTGCGGAGCCCGGCGTCGGCGGTGTAGAGCTTGAAGGTCGACCCGGGGGCATAGGTGCCCTGCAGGGCCCAGTTGTTCAGCGGCAGCCCACTCGCAGGATCGTTCAGCACGCTCCAGTAGTCCTGGGAGATGCCGTTGACCACCGAGTCGGGCGGGTACTCCGGGTAGGAGGCCATCGCCAGCACCTGGCCGTTCTGGGGATCCTGGACCACCACCGAGCCCTGCGGCGGCGACGACGCGTTGCCCCGCTGCTGCAGTTGCTCCTCGAGGAGACGCTCGGCGTGTGCCTGCAGGTCGACGTCGATGCTCAACCAGACGTCCTCGCCCTGTCGCGCGGGGTCGAGTGCCACGACATCGACGAGTTCGCCCTGGGCGTTCACCTCGATCGTGCGTCGCCCGGGCACTCCCCGCAGATCGGGTTCATAGGACCGCTCCACACCGGACTTCCCGATCGAGTCCCCCAGCTGGTACGCCTTCTCGAGCCCAGCTGCGCCGATCGGCAACTCGGCGTCCTCGGGGGGATCAGCGCCGGGAACGGTGCCGCCACGCTCGAGCAGCTCCTGTTCGTTGATCTCCCCGACGTAGCCGAGCAGGTGTACCGCGGTGTTGCCGTACGGGTAGACCCGCACCGCGGTGCGCTCGACCACGACACCGTCGAAGCGGTCCTGGCGTTCCAGCAGGTAACGCTCGAGATCCTCGGGGACCTCCTCGGCGATCGGCACGTAGGCCTGCGGGGCGAACCGCTGGTCGGTGAAGGCGGATTCGATCGTCGCCACCTTCGTGGGCACCCCGAAGGAGTCCAGCGTGTCGGCCAGGTCGACGAAGAGTCCTTCACGTTCGTCGACGCTCATGCCCCGCAGGGGTTCACGGTCGAGCGCGACCACGATCGACGTGCGGTTGTCGACCAGGACCTTGCCGTTGCGGTCGAGGATGCGCCCCCGGGGGGCCTCCTCGTGGATGACCCGCAACCGGTTCGACACCGATGCCGCCTCGAACTCCTGGCGGTCGATCCCCTGCAGGAACCACAGCCGCAGGAAGAGCGCGAGGAAGAGCGACACCGCGACGATCCCGATGGCGCTCAGGCGCACGTTCGTGGAATCAGTGTCCATCAGCAGCGGAATCCATCAGCAGGTCAGGGAGCGGTCGGTCGCGGTGGGGTTCATCGCAGACCCGCTCGCAGGGCGCCACCCTCGGCCCACCTGCACACACCCAGGCCAGGCAGACACAACAGGGCATTGAACAACGAGACGATAGCGACGATCACCCACAGCCGGGGGTCGGCCAGGGTGCGCTGGCCGAGCAGCTGAGCGAGCGCGGCGTACAGCAGGACCCCCGCTGCGCTCGACACCACCGTGATGCCCACAGAGATCAGCCGTGAGCTGCGCAGCACGGCATCACCCGCCATGCCCACCGCGAACCCGACCAGCGCGAACGACAGCGCGGTGGTGCCCAGCGGGCCCTGCAGCAGCAGATCGCTCAGCAGCCCGGCGGCGAAGCCGACCTCGGCCCCGCGCACCGCGCCCACCGACAGTCCGGCGCAGATCGCGAGCAGCAACATGGTGTCGGGGTGCACCCCGAAGAGGCGCAGGTCGGAGAACACCCCGACCTGCAGGACGAACACGGTGAGCACGACCAGCGCCCAGCGCATGACCGCCGAGGGCTCGGTGGTCACGATTCAGGGACCCACTGGAGCACCTGCACGACGCTGAGCTCGTCGAAGTCGACCGAGAAGGCCACCTGGAGGATCTGGACCCGGTTCGCCTCGTCGGGCGTGATCCGTTCCACCGTGCCGACCGGGATCGCCATGCCCACCGGCATGATGGCGCGCTCCACCCCGGCGGTCACGAGCGGTTCGCGCTCCTCCACCGGTTCACCCA
>SKRR01000153.1 GCA_007118345.1 Microthrixaceae bacterium
CGAGCGTGGTGACCAGCCGGTGCAGCGTCGGATGCCGTCGGGCCATCACCGCCGCCAGGTGAGCGTCCTGGCCCAGCGGCACCAGGTCCGTGCCCACCGCCGCGCCCAGCCGCGCGACGACCGCCTCGGCAGGGGTGTCCTCGGCCATGGTCGCCGCCTCGAGGTCAGGTCGTGCGTACAGGCGGTGACCGCCCACCACCCGGGTCTCGCTCCCGTCGACGGTGTGCAGGACCCGTCGCAACTCCTCGGGGACGAGGCCCAGGCACTCGTCGTAGAGGGCCACCTGCACGTCGAGGACCACTCCGGCGGCGCCGCCGGCGATGGCGGCCGCCGCGGTGTGCTCGCCGATCCCACCGCGCACCAGCACCGGTGTGTCGCCCAGTTCGACGCACTGCTGGAGGAGGATGAACGCCGCAGTCTCGCCCACGCGCCCGCCCGCCTCGGCGCCCTTCGCCACCAGCGCGTCGCACCCCGCCTCGAGCGCCTCGAGCGCCTCGGTGTGCGACGTCACCTCGACCACCACCTCGGGCGCGCCGGGGGCACCCCGCCATCGTTCGAGGGTGGCGGCGTCAGCGACCGTCCCGGCGGCGAGGAGGACGGTGTCGACCCCGACCGGCAGCTCGGACGGGTCCAGGTCGCAGTCGGCGAGCACCTCGACGGCAAGTGAGGTGGCCCCCCGACGGTCGAGGTGGCGGAGCGCTGCGCGCGCGCCGGTGTGCGCGCCCAACGGCACCACGGCACGGGCGCCGGCGTCGGTGACGGCCCGAGCCAATCGTGATGACGCGTACGGGAACGGAGAACACAACCACACCCTGTCCATTGCGGTCGCCCCCTGAAATTCGCCCCATGGAAGGTCTGACCCTCCCGACGTCATCTTCACAGGTGGATCGGCTCGGTGTCCACAGGTGGGATCACCCTGGCGGGCACGGTCCGTCTGCGCGAACGTGCCGCTCAACGACGGAGCTGGCGGGTGAGTCGCAGCGCGTGCTTGGCGGTCGCTTCGACCAGGTCGTCGGGGACCTCGGTGACCCGGGGCCGTGGCCCGTGGTAGGTGCCGTTGCTGCGGGCGGCCAGGACCGCCGTGTGGAACACGGTCCATGCCTCGAGGCGCGAGCGCTCCACCGGGCGGTCCTGTTCATAGCGGGAGAGGTACTCGCGCGACAGGAGGTCCCGGACCACCTTCATCACCAGCCGGTCGGACCGCCGTTCGGCGAAGTAGGGCGCTGCCCAGAACGACACCATCGACGCCGCCACGTCGTAGTCGGCGGGGGCGCCGACCGCGCTGGTCCAGTTCCGGGCCATCAAGCGTTCCCCGTCGACGGTGTCCTCCCGAGACAGCGTGAAGGGTTGGATCCCCCCGTGGCACAGCACGGCCGGCCCGTCGAGCTCCCCGCGGGCGCGGCTGCGTTCGAGCCAGGCCACCGCAGGGTCCAGGCCCGTGCCGGCCAGGCCGGCCAGCTCGGCATCGAGGTCGAGGGTGCCGAGGACGGCGGCCTCCTCGTCCGAGAGCCGGATCTGGTGGAGGTCGAGTTGGTAGACCGCCATCTCGCGGATCTCCTGGTCGGCCCGCTCGGCCTGCTGCAGGACCTCCACGAACAGGGTGCCGTGGGGACGGGTGGTGAGCAGCATCGGCGGTTCAGCGTCGTTCGGAGCGAGCGACGCGACGACCGCCGGGGCAGTGACCCCTCGTGCGGCGCAGAGCTCGAGCGCTGCCCGCTCGGCGTCGGCCGCGCCGGCGTCGTGCTCCTCCGGGACCCGCAGGAGCAGCGGCCCGAGCATCCCTGGTGGGACGCCGGAGGGGTCGTCGACGGACAGGTCCACCTCGAATGCGCCCGGGCCGAACGAGGGGTCGGCGGGTCGGGGATCGGACTCCGTGACCACGGCATCGCCCCACTGGCGTCGGAGGGCGGCGTCGAAGCGGACGCGGAGGTCGTGGTCGGTCATGGGGTCCCTTCCGCCGCATGCTCGTCCGGGCGTCGCTCGGCGACGGCCTCGATGGCTGCCGCAGCCCCTCGGGCGCCGCCCGCCGCCTCGAAGGTCACACTGATGGCGGCAGCGGCTCGACGGTACGAGTCGTCGGTGAGCACCCGCCGGACGACGTCGCGCAGCTCGGCGGAACGGATGCGGCCGAACTTCACGCGGACGCCCGCACCGGACCGCGCCACCTGCTCGGCGATGAACGGCTGGTCGTCGCGGATCGGCGCCACGACGAGGGGCACGCCCGCCGCCAGTGTCTCGCACACGGTGTTGTGGCCGCCGTGGCAGATCACCAGGTCGAGGTGGGGGAGCAGCTCGAGCTGGGGCACGTGCTCGCGCACCACGACGTTGGTCACGGTGTCGGGCACCGTGACCACGACGTCGGGCGCCACCATGATCACATGGACCGCTTCGTCGGCGAGGGCGTCGATCACCTCGGCGAAGAACCGGCCGCCCATCTCGGCGTTGACCGTGCCCAGCGACACCAGCAGGTTGGGCCTTCGGGGATCGACGAGCCCGTCCTCGAGCGGATCCTCCGAACGATCGGCGATCGACGGCCCCACGAAGGCCACCGGACCGGGCACGTTGACGGGCCCCGACAAGGCTTCGGTCGTGAAGGCGAGGGTGAGCACCTCGGAGAAGCGCAGGTCCACGTCGCCGGCGACCCCGTCACCCGGATCGGAGCCGACCTCCTGCTCGAGCTGGCGGAGCTGGGTGCGCACCCACTCGTCGACCCGTGGAAGGTCGCGCAGCGGGTCCACCAGCTCTGCCGAGGTGGTGGCCGAGGTCACCCACGGCACGCCGGCACGTCGGGCCGCGATCGCACCGGCCGGTGCCTGCTGGTCGACCACCACGACGTCGGGGCGGAACCGTTCGATCACATCGGGGAGGTCCTCCGACATGTAGCGGGCGACCGGGACGATGAATTCCTCCCAGAGGAACTTGAGCGCTGCCGCCCCGCGGGCGTGGCCGCGACGTTCCCGCCCCTGGTACCACTCGGCGCCCGGGGACGTGCCCACCGGGTGGAAGCCGCCCCCGACGGGGACGGCCCGGTCGACCACGCCGGGCAGCCCGGCCCAGGCCACGTCGTGGCCTCGCTCGATCAGGGCGGCGCCCACGCCGATGGTCGGGTTGATGTGACCGGTCAGAGGGGGCACCACGAACAGGATGCGGGCCACCTCAGCCGTCCTCGTCGCGTGCTTCGGCGCTGGCCACGGCGGCCAGCCACGCCCGGATCTCGTCCTCGACCTCGTCGGGTGCCTCCATCAGGACCGAGTGGGTGCACCCCTCGAGGAGGTGCAGCTTGCAGCGGGGGACCGCCGAGTCGATCAGGGCCGCCTCCTCCAACATGTCGGACTGCTCGCCGTAGAGCGCGAGGACCGGACAGCGGATGGAGGCCAGCTCCTCGACGGTCATCTCGGGGGCCTCGGCCAGGTCGACGGGGAGTGAGGACCTCACGAGGAGGTCCTCACAGGTCCGGGCCATCCTGCGGATCTTGCGGCCGGCCCGGGACAGGTAGTCCTGGACGTCGGGTTGGTCGAAGTCGGCCACGAGCGCCTGTGGCATCTCCACCAGGCGTCGGCCCCACCCGGACATGAGCGGGATGCCTTCGATGAGCACCAGCCCGGCCACTCGCTCCGGCCGCTGTGCCGCTGCGGCCAGCGCCACCGTGCCCCCGTAGCTGTTCCCGATGAGGTGCACGGGCCGGGTGATGTCGAGCGCATCGAGCACGCCCATCAGGTCGGTCACCGCGTCGTCGGGGGTGTAGCCGGTGGCGGGTCGCTCGGTGCGGCCATGGCCCCGCTGGTCGTAGAGGACCACGCTGGCATCCTGGGCCACCCGCGGGGCCAGCGTGTAGTAGAAGCTCGAGAGGTTGTCCATGATGAGGCCGTGGAGGAACACCACCACGGGGCGTTCGTCGTGGCCGTCTCCACCGAGTTGCACGACGTGGAAGCGGAGTCCGTTGGCGGTCAGCTCAGGCACGCTCGTGCTCCGTCCAGGCGATCACATAGGTACGGGTCGTTCCGTCCGGCATCGACCGGCGCCCGACCCGACGGATGGTAGCCACCCATCGGGAGCCGACCTGGAATCGCTCGCCGTCGACCGCGACCAGGGGGAAGTCGCCCGGGCGACCCGCGAGCCCTGTCCCCGCTGCCTTGGCGGCCGCCTCCTTCGCGCACCACGCAGCCGTCAACCATCGGTCGCGGTCCTCGGCGAGCAACGGAGCCAGGAGCGATCGCTCGGCGGCGGTGAGGGCGGTGGTCTCGAACGACTCCGGCCGCGGCGAGACGGCCTCGATGTCGATCCCGACGGGTTCGCCACGGCCCACGATGGCGACGCCGGCCGCCTCGGTGTGCGCCAGCGAGATCGACACGCCGTCGGTGCCCGGTCCCTGCACCCCGGGACGGCCCGTCGCATCGTTCGTCACGCTGAGCTCGCCCGGGAAGATGGGTCCGTGGCCCTGCTCCCACGCGTGGCGGCGGACGGCGTCCTTCACCGCCACCCGCCCCAGCAGTGAGTGGCGCTGGGCGCGCGGGTTCAGCGTCTCGTAGGCGATTCGTTCGCCGGCGTTCAGGTAACGCCGCATCATCAGCTCCCGGGTGGCCGAGTCGGGCCAGCCCTCCTCGACGACGTACACGTCGGGGGCCAGGCCCGTCGACAGTGTGGCCCGCTCGGGCCAACGGACGGCTTCCTGGATGACGTCGTCGCTGTCGAAGCGTCGGTCCAGCCAGTCGCTGATCCGCACCAGGAGCGCCCCCTCGTGCACGAGCTCGAGGTCAGCGCGGACCTCCCGCTCCCCCAGCTCGAGGATCCGGACCCGGCAGGGCACCTGGCTCCCGGTCGGGGGAGCGGGGGCGAACCACTCGACGCGCTCGATGCGCATCGGCAGCGCGAAGAAGTTCTCGGTGGTCTTCGCCTGGATCCAGTAGCCGAACAGCTGGCCCGCCTGGTCGAGGAACGCGCCGGGTGCGGCCAGCATCTCGACGACCCCGCAGATGCCGTCGTCGCCGAACTCGTCGATCGAGCGGACGCCCTGGAAACGGGGACCGTGGAACATCCAGCGGTGCTCGTACATCTCGGGGGCCGACAGCGGAGAGGTGCTGCTGGCGCGAGGCGTGCCGATCACGGGCGCCGGCGCAGCGGGGTAGGTGGGAGCGAGGTGCACGACGCCCCGGGCATAGCCAGAGATCGAGACCTTCACCGTGTGCTCGTCGAGGACCGATGCGACGATCTCGACGTCGACGGGGGGCTCGGCCGCGAGCCAGCGGAGAGCGCGGACGTCGGAGACGGCGACGGCCAGCAGCTCGGGACGGACTGCGACCGCGGCGTCCCGCATCATCTCGATCATCCCGGTCATCGGGACCAGCGGAAAGCGGTCGGATGCCGTCCCCCACCCGTCCCGCTGGCGGAAGAAGCTGTGGTCCTCGAGCCAGGGCTGCGTGTCGAGCCCCACCCTCTGCACGGTCGTCACCGACTCGCCGACGGCGACCCGGACCGTGGGCGGCGGGGTCGCCGACGTGGCGGCGGCCGGTGGAGCAGCCGGTGGAGCCGACGAGGTGAGCGAGCCCGACCGGCGCCCCCGCGCCGCGTCGAGCACGTCGTGCGTCGCGCTCCGGATGTCGTCGAAGACCTCGGCCGCGAGCCGCTCCACGGGATCGTCCTGGTCGAAGCCGGGCGCGGGTTCGCCGGGGCCGGTGGGAAGCCGGAGCGTGTCCGGGAGGCGGACGAGGGGCACGCCGAGCGGCAGGAGCGCACCACGGTCGGTCCGCGCGACGGCGGGTCGCGCCTGGTCGGAGGCGGCGACCGCCAAGGGGTCGAAGTCGACGGCGGCGCCCTGGACCCACAGCGCTGCCGCCACCCGTCGGAGCTGGGCCATGCCGGAGCGATTGGCGACGTTGGCGGTGACCGCCAGGTGGTCGCGATCCGTCAGCGTGTCGGAGATGAAGCCGGGCAGGCTGCCCACACCCACCTGCACGAAGACCCTGACCCCGTCCTCGTGCATCGCGTCGACCAGCTCGCGGAAGCGGACCGGCTCGAGCAGATGTCGCGCCGCGACGTCGGCGATCCCATCGCGCGTCTCGGGGTACTTCGACGCGGTGGTGGCCGACCACATCGGGACCGTCGGGTCCTGGAGCGGGACGTCCGGCATGTGTGCCAACAGTGGCTGGAGGAAGGGCTCGAAGAGCGGGGTGTGGAAGCCCGTGCGGAACGGGAGCTCCTGGGCGATCAGCCGGCGGGCCTCGATGCGAGGACCGATGGCGGCGATCGCGTGGGTCGTCCCGCAGATGACCGTCTGGTGCGGACAGTTGTCATGGGAGACGGCGACACCCTCGATGCCGTCGACGATCTCGCGAGCGGTCTCGATGCCAGCACCGAGCGCGACGTAGGTCACGTCGGGGACCTCGATGCCGCTGGACTGCAACCGCTCGATCTCGTCGTCCACCTCGGCGGGCGGGATCAGCTCGCTCGCGACCATCCCGCTCCACTCACCGAGGCTGTGGCCGGCCACGTCGTCGGGCCGCAGGCCCAGTCGGGCGAGCACGGTCGACAGCATCCGCCCGAGGGCCACGATCCCGCGACTCTGGCGTTCGATCGGTCGCAGCTCGGGGAGGTGGGGGAGCGGCGACGTGCCGAAGTGAGCGATCACGTCGTCCACCTCGGGGTCGAAGGCCGGCTCGACACCCGGGTAGACGAAGGCCAGGCGGCCGCCACCCGCGAGCAGCCCGACCGGCTCGAACCACAGGTCGTTGCGTCCCCTCCATGCACGACCGCGCTCGAGCACCTTGCGGGCGAGTTCCAGCCGCTTGGCATTGGGCTCGACGATCGCCAGACGGGCCGGCCCGTCGCCCCACGCCGTCGACGCCGGGGCGCCGTTCCCCCCTGGATGCTGCTCCTCCCAGCGGGCCAGTGCGTCGAGCAACTCGGCCGGGTCGGTGCCCGCCAGCCGGAGCACGGGCTCGACGGGTTCGGCCTCGGCGACCGCTGCCCTCGCCGTCGTTCGGTTCAGCGGTGCCCCGCCGCTCGTCCCCCTGACGGTGTTCGACCCGTGCTGTTCGACCACGACGTGCGCGTTGATGCCGCCGAATCCGAAGGCATTGACGCCGGCGCGACGGAGGCCCGACGGTTGCTCCCACGGTTCGGCGCCGGCCAGGACGCGGAAGCCCGCCTCCTCGAGGCCGGGGTGGGGGTCCTCGGGTGCGTGCAGCGTGGGGGGCAGGACACCGTGGTGCACGGCGAGCACGGCCTTGATCAACCCGGCGGCACCCGCTGCGGGCATGGCGTGGCCGATCATGGACTTCACCGACCCCACCACGCGGCGCGGCCCGTCGGTTCGCCCGAACACGGCCTGCAGCGTGGCGAGCTCGGCCTCGTCCCCGACCGCGGTGGCGGTGCCGTGGGCCTCGACGAGTCCCACGTCCGGAACCATGCCGGCATCTTCGTAGGCGCGCTGCAGCGCTCGGATCTGGCCGTTCACGCCCGGGCTCATCAGCGTCGCGCCCCGGCCGTCGCTCGAGACCCCCGTGCCCCGGATGGTGGCGTACACGCGGTGACCGGCTCGTTCGGCGTCCGCAAGACGTTCGAGCGCCAGCATGCCGGTGCCCTCGCCGATCAGCAGCCCGTCAGCCGACCGACTGAACGGGCGGATCCGGCCGCTGGCGCTCAGGGCGCCGAGCTGGGAGAAGACGCTCCAGA
>SKRR01000357.1 GCA_007118345.1 Microthrixaceae bacterium
CATCACCGCCAGCCGCTTCCACAGCTGTGCGCTGCTCGGTGACGGCACCGCACGCTGCTGGGGCTTCAACGGCTCCGGGCAGCTCGGCGACGGCACCACCACCAACTCGAACCTGCCGGTGACCGTGTCGGGGCTCACCGACGCCACAGCCATCACCGCCGGCGGCTTCTACAGCTGTGCGCTGCTCGCAGATGGCACCGCACGCTGCTGGGGTCGCAACAGCTCCGGGCAGCTCGGCGACGGCACCACCACCGACTCGAGCCTGCCGGTGGTGGTGTCGGGGTTGACTTGACCGACGCCGGCACCACCGGCGGGGCAGCTACACGTGTGCGGTGTTGGGTGACGGCACTGCACACTGCTGGGGCTCGAACTTCTTCGGGCAGCTCGGCGACGGCAACGCGTGGAAGACCGAACCCTTTCCGGTGCTCGGCATCCCCTGACGTCCAGCGTCGATCTGCCGCTGGTACCTCCAACACACCGGCCGGGGTGCGCTCCCTGTAACACAGCACCCGCAAACAGCATCGACGCCTACCTGTGCGGTCTCGGCTTGCATCACCGAAGCGTTGTTACTGGGTGTGTCCCTATCCGAGGGCGGCGCTCAGGGTTGGCCCCGTCACGAGGGCGGCTACGGTTCGGCGGCATCTGAAGCAAACGACTCACCCGGGAGGTGACCGGTGGACTACGACGACCGGTACATCCCGGTGTCCCGCACGTACCAGCAGCGATACGCCCGCCGCTACAGCGACCACACGTTCGACAAGCTGCGCAGCATCGACATCGCGCTCGCCGAGTTCGTGACGATGCTGGACGACACCAGCGACCAGGCCGAGGTCATCGCCGTGGCGCACGAGAGCGACACGTCGGTGAAGGAACTGGTCCTGTTGGTACAGTGGAAGCGCCCGCTGCACGTGGTGATCGTCGTGGACGATGACCGTGAACAGGAACGGGTCGCAACCGTGTACGAGCCCTACCCGTCCGACTGGACGGCCGACTTCAAAAGGAGACGCTGATGCGCTGCAACAACTGCCACAACGGCGATCTCCGTGAGGAGCTCCGCCACAAGTCGGCCGTGTCGAACGGCCGTGTCGCCGTCGTGACCGACATCCCCGCGACGGTGTGCCCGTCCTGCGGGATGGTCTGGTACGCCGAGGAGATCGCAGTCGAACTCGATGCGATGCTCACCGTCATGCTCGACCAGGACACCGTGTCGGTTCGCCCGTTCCGAGAACCGGCAACGACCGCAGCCTGATGGCTACACCACTGGCCCCGCTTCGGCGGGGCCAGTGTCGTGCTCCGTCACGGACCTTGCAGCACGAGCATCAGGCAGGCGACTTGGAGCCACCCCGACGCTGACGCAGTCGTGTTCTCGAAGCTCTTCGCGAGCCTCCGTGCCCGTCCGATTCGACCGTGAGCGACCTCGACCCGCCACGCATGACGAATCGGACGGAACATCCGACGCCCGTCATCGTCGAGCTGCGGTTCGTCCCAACCGACCCGCCGCACCTCCACCCCGGCCAACTTGCCGAGCCGCTGCGCCGCACGTTCGGTGACTCCCCGGTCGACGATCACCAGCTCAAGGCGCTCCGTCGTTCCCCACCACCCGGCCTCCTCGAGCACCGTCGCAGTCGCCGCGTTGTCATGGGTCGATGCGGGCACGACTGTCGCCGCCACTGGCAGGCCGGTCACGTCCACCGCCACCACCCGCTTCGCACCCTTCACGGACCCGAACTTGCCGCCCCGGTCGTGGAACGTGACCCCGCCCGAGGAGGCGCCGCGAGCCATGTGGGAGTCCACGACCAGCATCGAGGGCGTCTCGACCCGGCCCGCCTCGACCCGGCGGTGTCGGTGCAGCTCTGCGAGCAGCCACGACCAGGTGCCGTTGGCGGTCCAGCGCCGGAACTGCGACCAAATCCTCGTCCACGGCCCGAACTCCGCGGGAAGCATCGGCCACTGACACCCGGTCTTGGACACGTAGAAGATCGCATCGACAACCATCCGCAGATCGCCGCCGTGGCGGCGTCCCCTCTTGCCGACGTGACGCAGGTACGGCTCAAGGAGTTCCCACTCGTCATCGGTCAGATCGCTCGAGTAGGCCACGCCCAGATCGTCGGCTCGTGACGCTCTGACCTTGGGCCGAGATAGGGACACACCCAGTTACACGGGTGATCCAGCGGGGCCTGGGCTGGGGGTCATGGAACCACGATCAGGTCTCGGCGTCGAGGCCGTTGGGCAGATCCTGTTGGCCGCTGACACTCCACCACCGTGGCGAGCGCGTTCACTCGTCTCCGCACGGCTTCGGCCCGGGTTCCTCGGAGTTCTCGCTGGTCACCGATGAGACCGTCGAGGACCCCCGGCGCGTCAGCGTCTGACCGCCGTTGGGACCTTGTCCCACATAGATCCCACATAGATCGACGCTCCGTGGCCGCCTGACGCCCCCTACGGCCCCCTATTGGAAAGCAGGAATGCCGGTAATCGCGTGCCCGAGGATCAACGTGTGGATCTCGTTGGTGCCCTCGTAGGTGTACACGGACTCGAGGTTGTTCATGTGGCGGATCACCGGGTACTCGGTGGTGATCCCGTTCGCGCCGAGGACCGAGCGGGCCTCGCGGGCCACCTCGAGCGCCATGCGCACGTTGTCCATCTTCCCGAAGCTCACCTGCTGGGTGGCGAGGGTGCCGGCGTCCTTCATGCGCCCCAGGTGCAGCGCCACCAGCGTGCCCCGCTGCACCGACACCATCATCTCGACCAGCTTGCGTTGGGTCAGCTGGAAGCCAGCGATCGGCTGGTCGAACTGGTGTCGGTCGAGTGAGTACTCGAGCGCCGCCTCGTAACACGCCCGGGCCGCGCCCACCGCGCCGAACGAGATGCCGAACCGGGCCTCGTTGAGACACGACAACGGCCCTCGCATGCCCGACACGCCCGGCAGCACCGCGTCGGCGGGCAGGCGGACGTCGTCGAGGACGAGCTCCGAGGTGACCGACGCCCGCAACGACACCTTGCGGTGGATCTCGGGTGCGGCGAACCCGGCGGTGTCGGTCGGCACGACGAAGCCGCGCACGGCGCCACCGTCGGGACCTTCGGGGTCGGTCCGCGCCCACACGACGGCCACGTCGGCGATCGAACCGTTCGTGATCCACATCTTGGAGCCGTTCAGCACCCAGTCGTCGCCGTCGCGCCGAGCGGTGGTGCGCATCGAGGACGGGTCCGACCCCGAGTCGGATTCGGTCAGCCCGAAACACCCGATCAGCTCACCGGCCGCCATACCCGGCAGCCACCGCTGCTTCTGCTCCTCGGAGCCGAACGCCCAGATCGGGAACATCGCGAGCGACCCCTGCACCGACACGAAACTGCGGGCCCCCGAGTCGCCCGCCTCGAGTTCGAGGCACGCCAGGCCGTAGGCGGTGGCGGACGTTCCGGCACATCCGTACCCCTCCAGGTGCATCCCCAGCAGGCCGAGCGAGCCGAACTCCTTGGCCATCTCTGCGGGGAAGGTGCCGGCGTCGAACCATTCGCCGACCTCGGGCAAGATCCGGTCGCCGACGAACTGGCGCACCGTGTCCCGGAGCAGCCGCTCCTCGTCGGAGAGCAACGAGTCGGTCGCGAGCACGTCGCGCGGGTCGACGTGCTGGCCGAGGGGTGCGTGTCCGGTCATGTGGCAAGGGTACGACCGGCAGGAAAACGGTGCGAGACGGGTGGGATTCCTCTGTTGTGGCCCCCGCGGGTGGGCTCTACGCTCCCGTGATGGCCGGTACGGGGGCAGCGGCGCCAGGCTTCGTGTCGCAGGCACCGCGGCTCGGGTTCGTCGGCGGATTCGACGGGGTGCGAGGGATCGGGATCCTCATGGTCCTGCTCAACCACGCCTATCCGGCGCTGTCACCGTCCTGGGCGGGCATCATCGACGTGTTCTTCGTGATGAGCGCGTTCCTCATCACCACCTTGCTGCTCCAGGAGCACCGCGATCACCAGCTGATCGACCTGCGCAAGTTCTACGCCCGTCGTGCGGTCCGTCTGCTGCCGTCGGCCTACCTCTGCCTGGTGGCGTGGATCGTCATCAGTCTGCTGTTCGACCGGGAACGCCTCGCGTGGGTGATCCAGGACGCCGTGGCTGCGGTCACCTACATCTACAACATCATCTTCCCCGTCGGACTCGGCTTCGTCGACCCGACCGCCGCCTCGGAACGCTCCATCGACCAGTTCTGGTCGCTCGCGGTCGAGGAGCAGTTCTACCTGGTCATCGCGATCACCGTCCTGGTGTGCATCCGGAGGAAGTGGATGGTCCACCTGGCGGTCGGGCTGTGCCTGCTGGCGGCGTTCATCAGTTGGCAGCGTTGGACCGGCTGCACCGGCCCGTTCAGCTGTGACCTGCCGACCGACCGAGGCGTGCCGGGCAACGGGCTCGAGCTGTTGTGGCTCTCGCGCTACGACTCGCTGATGTGGGGAGTGGGTCTCGCGGTGCTGAACGCGAAGCTCCCCGAGCCCTTGCCCAAGGTGTGGCGTCGCATCCTTCCGGTCGCGGGCCTCGTCGGTCTCGGGGTCGCGGGCGTCACGATGCTGCTGGCGTCGCCGTTCCTCAACGACGCCGTGACGGGCCTCGGTCTGCCGTACCCGTTCGTCCCGATGGCGGTCACCCCGGAAGAAGCCGAGTTCTACGACGGGATCGTGTGGATCCAGTTCGGCTACACGCTCACCGCCCTCGGCTTCGCCCCCGCCCTGCTCGCAATGGCTCGCCACAAGGAGTGGTGGGTGAACCGCAGCCTCACGTGGGCTCCGCTGCGTCTCCTCGGGCGCATGTCCTACACCCTCTACGTCTGGCACACGTTGGTGTACTTCATCGTGTTGGACCTGCTGGGCGGCGACGACGTGCTCGGTGAGAAGTGGCGCGCCCCGATCCTCACGGTGATCGCAGTGGTCTCGTGCCTCCCCGTCTTCTACGGGGTCGAGCAGCGCATGCTGCGGGTGAAGTTGCGCTACGCAGCGGAGAAGGAGGTCCTCGACCTCACCACCGGCAGGATGGTCCCGATCGAGGAGGCCCGTCGCTCCGCCGGTGGGTACGTCAGCGCCGAAGCCGTCGAGGGCGACGTCGCCCTCGATGATCCGGAGGACACCGCCGGGGTGGTCGATCGTCCCGATGGCGGGGGGTCCCGTCCATGAGCTCCTCGAGCGCTGCCTCGTTCGAGACGCAGGCCCCCAAGATGGGGCTCATCCCGGGCTTCGACGGTTTCCGGGGCGCTGCCATGCTGATGGTGCTTCTGGTGCATGCCACCGGGCCGCTGCTCGAATCGTACGCGACGCTCGTGGACTCGTTCTTCGTGCTCAGCGGCTTCCTCATCACCACCCTGTTGTTCCAGGAACACCGGTCGACCGGCGGGATCAACCTCCGCAAGTTCTACCAACGCCGGGCGATCCGCCTGTTCCCGTCGGTCTGGCTGTTCGGCGCGGTCTGGGTCGTCATCGCGTTGGTCGCCACGTTCGTCGGCTTCGAGGAGCTCCACATCCGCCACGTGGGCGCCGACGTCGCCGCGATGGTCGGCTACGTGTACCACCTGTTCTTCCCGGTCGGACTCGGCGTGATTGAACCGGGGATCCAGGAACACCGGACGATGTGGCACCTCTGGACGCTCTCCATCGAGGAGTGGTTCTACATCTTCATCGCCGGAACGGTCTTCGTCTGCATCCGTCGCAACTGGATCAAGGCGCTCGGCATCATCATGATCGCCGGCGTCGTGGTCATCGGCGCTGCCCGCTGGTTCGCCTTCACCGGCTTCTACCAGGACACCGACGGGGTGCTGCCCGGCATCCGACTGGCGTTCCTCCAGCGTCCCGACGGGCTCATGCTCGGCGTCGCGCTCGCGGTGCTGAACGCCTACATGGACGAGGCGTTCATCCGCCGGGTCCGACGACCCGTGCTGATCATCGCCGGCATCAGCGCCGTCGTGTGGCTCGTGACGCTCAACCTCGGCAGCCGGATCTGGTCGCGTGTCGGGCTGCCGTTCTTCGAGTACCTGCCCACCGACGGCGACGGCTTCACTCGTGAGCAGATGCTCGAGCAGATGTACTGGTTCCGGTTCGGCCACACGATCTGCGTCCTGGCCTTCGCGGTGATGACGTTCGCGCTGGTGCACTACTGGGACTGGTGGCTCAGCCGGTGGTGGTCCTGGGGGCCGCTCCAGTACTGCGGTCGGCTCAGCTACACGCTCTACATCTGGCACGCGCTGCCGTTCGTGATCCTGTTCGCGCTCACCGGTGGTGAGAACGCGTCGACCGCCGTCAGCATCCTGCGGATCCCGGTGCTGTTCGCCGCGACGTTCCTGATCGCAGTGCCGGTGTACAAGTACGTCGAGATGCCCGCGTTGAAGCTGAAGCTGAAGTTCGCCGGGGAGTCCGAGGTGCTCGACCGCCGGACCGGCAAGTTCATCCGCACCGACGGGACCACCCCCGACGCCCCGGCACCCGTCGAGCAGGACCGGGACGACGTCGACAGCTCGGACGAACCGGTCGGCGACCGGCCAGCGGAGACCGAGGAACGGTGAGCGACCCGCGCATCCCTCCCGTTGCGCCGGACGAACGCGACGGCGAGGCCACCGCGCTGATCGACGTGGTCGGCGAGCTGAACCTGGTCACGACCATGGCGAACCATCCGAAGCTGTTCAAGAGGTGGATGGTGTTCGCAGGTCGTGTGCTGGTGAAGAACTCCCTGCCGGCGCGACGGGCTCTCCGACGACGAGGTCCGCCGCCTCGCGCACGAGGGCATCGGCGACGTGTCGACCCGCCTCGCGGTCAGCTGCTGAGCGCTCCGAGCAGCTTCTGCAGCTCGCCAGAGGGGTCCTCGGGCACGATGTAGCCGGTTTCATCGCGGATCTGGTCGAAGTGGTCGCGCACGTCCTCTGGGGTGTGGCCCTTCGCGTACCAGCCCTGGGTGAGCCCGATGAAGTAGCGCGACACGACACCGCCGGCGACCGAGTAGACCTCGCCGTTCACGGGGCAGTCCTCGTGCGCGAGGTAGACGACCGTGGGGGTCACCGACTCGGGCTCGAGCTGGTCGCCGAACCCGCCGAGCAGGTCCTCGGTCATACGGGTCTTGGCGACGGGAGCGATCGCGTTGGCCTTGATGCCCTTGGACTTGCCCTCGTTCGCGAGGACCCGGGTGAACCCGACGAGGCCCAGCTTGGCGGCGCCGTAGTTCGCCTGGCCGAAGTTGCCGAGCAGACCCGAGTTCGAGCTCGTGTTGACGACCCGGCCGTATCCCTTGTCGCGCATGATCTTCCACGCCGGCTGGGTCACGTAGAACGCCCCGAGCAGGTGCACGGCGATGACCGGCTCGAGCAGCTCGGGGGTCATGTTGTGGAACGTCTTGTCGCGCAGGATGCCGGCGTTGTTGATGACGATGTCGACGGTGTCGAACGCGTCGAGCGCTGCCTGCACGATGGCCTCTCCGCCGTCGGGGGTGGCGACCGAGTCGTGGTTCGCAACTGCCTCGCCGCCCGCAGCGGTGATCTCGTCGACCACCTTCTGTGCGGCCGAGGCGTCGTCGCCATCACCCGAGACCGACCCCCCGAGGTCGTTGACGACGACACGTGCGCCACGCCGTGCCAGCTCCAGGGCGTGGGAGCGGCCGAGGCCACCTCCGGCGCCGGTGACGATCGCGACCTGACCGTCGAATCCGAGATCGGACATCGGGGTTCCCCCTTGTTGCAGTGTTCGGGCTTGGGTGGGTGTTCGGGACGCCGACACGCTACCGACCGCCCGACGGTGCGACGAATCTTCCGTTCGCCGTGTCAGGCGCCGCCGGTCGCCGCATCGCCGATGACGAGCACCGCTGCCGCGAGCAGCCAGACGTAGATCGAGAAGAAACGGAACTTGCCGGCGTACAGCAGCTTCAGCACCAGTGCGAGTGCCAACGCACCGACCACCGCCGCAACGACGAACCCGACGAGCAGCGACACGACCGGCAGGTCGACGGGTTCACCCAGTCGGACCACCTCTGCGGCCTGCACGAAGGTCGCGGCGAGGATGGTGGGGATCGCCAGGAAGAAGCTGAAGCGCGCCGCCGGCTCTCGCAGCATGCCGAGCGCCATCGCCGCCGCGATCGTCAAGCCACTGCGGCTCAGGCCCGGCAGCAGCGCCAACGCCTGGACCAGTCCGACGCCGACGGCGATCCACACCGTGACCTGCACCACCCCCCGGGGCTGGGTGCTGTCGACCCACCAGAGGATGCCGCCGGTGACCACCAACAGCGCGGCGATGACGCGCGGGTCGCCGAACACGCCACCTGCGAGCAGCCGCACACCGAGTCCGAGCACCCCGGTGGCCACCGTGGCAACCCCGAGCATGGCGATCATCTGCGACGCCGGTGCCGGGTCGGCGGGGTCCACGCGGCGGGTCCGCCGCTCGGTACGGAAGTCCCGGGCGAGCGCCATGATCTGGCCCCTGAAGACGACGGCGATCGACACGACGGTGCCGCTGTGGAGCACGAGGTCGAGCAGCAGCATCTCGGGTGACTCGGGTGTGGCGCTGAGGTGGCCCTGCCCCTCCAACCAGTGCTGGGTCAGGGCGAGGTGACTGGTCGAGCTCACCGGCACGAACATGAACACGCCCTGGACCAGTCCGAGCAGCGCTGCGACCCATACCGCCATGAACGGACCGTGCTAGCAGAACCTCGGTCACCACCATGCGCACTTGGGGTGGTTCGCCCAGGGGTCGTCGGGTGCTCAGCGCCCGCGACGGCGGTCGTAGGGCCGGAGCACCGACTCCAGCACACCGGGACCCGAGGTGCGCCGGTGGTGGCCGGTGGTCGCGAGCCCACCACCTGCAAGCAGCAGACCACCGAGCGCCAGCGCCACCGCTCGCTCCCACGGGCCGGTTCGTGCCAGCCCCTCGTCGGGGTCGAGCTCGATCTGCTGGGTCGGTGGCGGCGGGGGAGGGGGACCCGGGTCGACGACCGCACCATCGCCCAGTTCGCTGCACGGGGCCCGGTCACCGCCACAGGCCGTGAGGCCGGCGATCGGGCCGTCGCACGTGCCGACGGGTCCGGCGGCAGCCGTCTCGCCGTCGATGTCCACCTCGATGTCCACCTCGATCGGAGGCAGGTCAAGCGTGCGCTGCACGGGCGCCGATCCGAGGGTCGCCGTGCTCACGATCCTGCCCATCGCACGCACCCGGAGCTCGGCGGGCGTCGGCGCCGACGCGTAGACGACCGCGTCACCCGGGCCGCAGCGCTCCAGCACCACGGCCATCGCCCCGTCCGGGTCGCAGTCCGCACCCACGGTGCGCTCGGCGAGCACCAGGTCGTCCGCGGCGACACGGATCGCCGTGGAGCGCCCCGAGAGCACCGGCACCACCAGGTCGACACCGGCACTGTCGACCGCGAGCTCCCGCACCACCACCCGGTCGACGGCGACCTCGACCTCCCAGGTGTCGTCGTCGACCGCGCGCAGGTCGACCGTCGCCGTCCCGGAGCCGCAGTCGGCGTCGATGCGGACCGCGACCGCCACGTCGTCGCAGACCTCCGGCACCGCCGCGCGACTGAACCGCGGTGCACCCGCATCGGCGCCGTCACCCCACGGCGCGTCCGGTCGGACCCGCAGGTCGACCTCGTCCACACCGTCGGGCAGCTCGATCCTGCCGGTGAAGGAGAAGTCGTTCTCGACGTCGAAGCGGCCCGGAGGGCCCGCTGACTCCCATGCGTCGTCACCTGCGTCCACCGGACGCCAGTCGACGAGGACCCGCGGGTTGGTGCGCTCCTCGGCGTCGCCCTCGGTGGAGGCCGACGCCGACCAGTCGACCGTGCGGTCACAGCCGACGGACGCGTCGATCCGGGCGTAGTTCGCGCCGGCGGGTGAGGCGAACACCGCAGCGCCCACGAGCGCGAGCCCGGCGAGCACCGCGGCGCGAGCGGCCCAGCGGCGCACGGGTCCCGGCGTCGCCGGTGCCCGACGGGGCACAGTGCCGTAGGCCTCGGTGCGTCCTCGCCGCCGCATCGCGTGTCCCCTCCCAGCAAGTCGTCGGAGCACGTCCGACGACTGTCTAGACCGAGATGCCCAACTGGTCGAGCGCGTAGGCCCTCATCCGCTTGTAGTCGACCTTTCCGTTCGGTGCCCGACCGATCGTGTCGATCGTCACCACCGTCTTGGGTGCCTTGTAGTGGGCGAGGTGCTCCTTGACGTGATCGATGAGTGCGTCGCCGTCCACCGAGGCGTCATCGGCGCACTCGACCACTGCGGTGATCGCCTCGCCGAACTTGTCGTCGGGCACCCCCACCACCACGGCGTCGAGCACCGCCGGGTTGGTCTTGAGCGCCTCCTCGACCTCCTCGGGGAAGACCTTCTCGCCACCGGTGTTGATGCAGACCGATCCTCGACCGAGCAGCGTGATGGTGCCGTCGGCCTCGACGGTGGCGTAGTCCCCGGGCATCGAGTAGCGCGTGCCCTCGAACTCGATGAACGTCGCCGCGGTCTTCTCGGGGTCCTTGTAGTAGCCGATGGGCTGATGTCCCGGGACTGCCACCCGACCGCGGTCGCCCGAACCCGGCTGGACCTCGCGGCCGTCATCGGTGATGACCTTGGCGCCGGCGCCAAGGTTGAAGTGGGCGGTCTTCTCCTCGGCCCCCGCGGCCGAGACCGACTGGCCCAGCCCGATCGCCTCGGACGACGAGAACGAGTCGATCAGCAGCATCCCGGGGTTGTGGCGCAGCAGGCCCTGCTTCGCCGCCTCGGACCACATCACGCCCGAGGAGGTGATCAGCACCAGCGACGACAGGTCCCAACGACCTTCGTTCGCATCGAGCACCTTGAGGATCGGCTTGGCGAAGGCATCGCCGACGATCGTGAGTCCGCCCACCTTCTCGCGTTCGATCGTGTCGAGCATCTCCTCGACGTCGAGGTGGCGGTTCTCGAGCAGCACGAGGGCACCGGCAGCGGTCAGGTACAGGTTCGCGGTGAACCAACCGGTGCCGTGCATGAGGGGGCAGGCGGGCAGGCCGGGCGCACCCGGCGACTCGATCGCGTCGATCGGTGCGTCGAGGCCGACCTCGTCGGGATCCTCGAGCAGGACCGGGTTGCCCACGGCGATCACGGCGCGGATCAGGTCGTCCTGTCGCCACATGACGCCCTTGGGCATGCCGGTGGTGCCACCGGTGTAGATCATCAGGATGTCGTCACCGGATCGTCCCCATTCGGGCACGGTCCGTCCGGAGGCACCCGCCACGGCGTCCTCGTAGGACTCGGCCCAGTCGGGCATCGGTCCGCTGCCGTCGTCGACCCAGAGCCAGTGACGGACGTTCGGCAGACGTTCCCGGACGGCGTCGACCCGCTCGCTGAAACAGCCGTGGAAGATCACGGCGACGGCGTCCGCGTTGTCCCAGAGGTAGGCGAGCTCGTCGTCGAGGTAGCGGTAGTTGGTGTTGACCGGAACCAGACCCGCCTTGAAGCACCCGAAGGCGCCCTCCATGTACTCGGGCGCGTTGTAGAGATAGAGCGCCACCTTGTCCTGGTGCTGTGCGCCCCCGTCGAGCAGGTGCCGGGCGAGGCCGTCGGCCCGGCGGTCGAACTCGGCCCACGTGGTGCGGCGCTCGCCCTGCACCAACGCAGGGGCGTCACCGAACCGGTCCGCGATCCGCTCCCAGAGCTCGGCGAAGTTCCATCCGGCCATCGTTCCCCCTGTCAGGTCCACCCGGGCTCTCGGCCCGGGACGCGTCGAAGTGTAGGACGCACGCTCGCACCTACACTCCACCGCCGTGGACTTCGAGCTGCCCCCCGAGGACGACCCACGACGACTCGAGGTGCGCGACTGGCTCGCCGCCCACCCCTCGCCCGGCGGACGGGACCTGGCCGAGGCCGGGTACGTCGTCCCGCACTGGCCCCGGCCCTGGGGGCTCGACGCCGATCCGATCCACCAGCTGATCATCGACGACGAGCTGCGCCGCGCCCGAGTGTCTCGGCCGGACAACCAGATCGGCATCGGCTGGGCCGGACCCACGATCCTCGCTGCGGGCACCGAGGAGCAGAAGGACCGTCACCTCATGCCGATCATCTCCGGTGAGGAGATCTGGTGTCAGCTGTTCTCCGAGCCCGGCGCCGGCTCCGACCTCGCCTCGCTCGGCACCCGCGCCGAGCGCGACGGCGACGAGTGGATCGTCAACGGCCAGAAGATCTGGACGTCGCTCGCGCACCGCTCGCGCTTCGGCATCCTCATCGCCCGCACCGAGCCCGACGCCCCCAAGCATCGTGGGATCTCGTACTTCATCTGCCCGATGGACGCGCCCGGCGTGGAGATCCGACCCATCATCGAGATGACCGGTGGACACACCTTCAACGAGGTCTTCCTCACCGACGTCCGCATCCCCGCGGCGAACCTCGTCGGTGAGGTCAACGACGGCTGGCGACTCGCGAAGGTCACGCTGTCGAACGAGCGTGTGTCGTTGTCGGCAGGCGGGGCCCTGTGGGGCTTGGGCCCCGACGCCGAGGACCTGCTCGACCTCGTGCGCGGCGCCGGGGGCGTGCAGGACCCCGTGATGCGCCAGCGGCTCGTCGAGCTGCACGTGCAGTCCGAGATCCTGCGGCTCATCCGCCTCCGGACGGTCACCGCAGCGATCAAGGGGCAGGAACCGGGCCCCGAGGCATCGATCCGCAAGATCCTCGCCGACGAGCACGGCCAGCACATCATGGCGGCGGCGAAGGATCTCGCCGGCGTCGGCGCGATGCTCACCGACGTCGGTCCCCTCGGCGGGGACGCGTCCTTCTGGCACTTCGGGTTCCTCTTCGCCCCGGCGCTGACCGTGGGCGGCGGCACCGGCGACGTGCAGCGCAACATCGTCGCGGAGCGGGTGCTCGGACTGCCCCACGACATCGACGTCGAGGAGGGCCACACGTGGGCCGAGAGCCGGCGCCGCAGCTCCGGATGATGCTGTCGCACCACCAGCTGGAGCTGGTGTGAAGGTCCTGCTGACCGGCGCGGCCGGGGTGGTCGGCACCGCCCTGCTCGCCAGCGTCCCTCACGGTGTGCAGCTCACCGCGACCGCGCGGTCGACCCCGGTGCGATCGGGGGACCAGCCAACCGGCGGCGACGTGATCGGTCCGGTGGAACTGACCGATCCTGTCCAGGTCGACCGGTTGGTCGAACGCACCGGCGCCGACCTCGTCGTGCACGCGGCAGCGTCGATGCGATCACGTTCCGACGTCGTCGAGGCGACCCACTGCGTCGCCGGCGCCGCAGCGTCCGCCGGCGCAGCACTGGTGCACCTGTCCACCGACACCGTGTTCGACGGTGAGCACCCGCCGTACTCGGAGTCGTCGACCCCTGCACCGGTGAACGACTACGGCCACTGGAAGCTCGACGCGGAACTGGCCGCACGCGGTGCGGTGCACGACGCGACCATCACCCGCACCTCACTCGTGGTGTCGCTGCACCCGCCGGACCGCACGTCCGCCGCCTTCCTGGACGCGATGCGGGCCGGTGCCCCGCCGACGATGTTCGACGACGAGCTCCGCAGCCCCATCCGTGCCGACGACCTGGCGGCACGGCTCTGGGCACTGGTCGCGCTCGATCGCGCGCAGCGTGGCGGTGTCTGGCACCTGCCGGGGCCCGAGGTGCTGTCGCGCCACGGATTGGCCGTCCGGTTGTGCCGTGCCGCAGGACTCGACGCCGGTGGGGTGCCGAGGGCGTCGGTGCGCGACCACCCGTCGCCGCGGCCCCGTGACCTCACGCTCGTCTCGTCACGGCCGACGCTGGTCGACGCCCCGCCCCGCCCCGTTCCCTGACTCGTTGCGCGATTCCGCCGTTCGCAGGGCGCGTTGGTACGGTGTGCCCCGATGGCCAAGAAGCGCAAGGGCGACGAGTTGCTGTTCCACGACAAGGTGGTCGCCGCGGTGGCGCTGCCGGGGGTGCCGGTCGGCACGCCCGGCAAGGTCACGCTCAAGAACGGGTTCCGGTGGACCCGCTATCGGGTGTACTTCGACAACGGCGCCGACATGGGGTCACTCGACCGGTCCCAGCTCGCGCTGCGTTCCGAATGGGAGCAGCGCTCCGAAGCGGAGCGCTCCGAGTGGGACGAGCCAGAGCCAGAACCCAGCGCCTGAGCGCGCTCGCACCGCCGGCATCGCCCGGCAAGGGGGAACCATGAAGATCAGCATGCAGATCGGCTACGCCGGGGGATTCGCCGAGTCGGTCGCCCAGGTGCAGGCGCTCGAGAAGGCGGGACTCGACATCGTCTACGTCGCCGAGGCGTACGGCTACGACGCGGTCAGCCTGATGGGTTACCTCGCGGCGAAGACCGACTCGGTCCAGATCGCGTCGGGCATCCTGCCGATCTACACCCGTACCCCCACGCTGCTGGCGATGACCGCCGCCGGTGTCGACGAGATCTCCGAGGGCCGCTGCATCCTCGGTCTCGGCGCCTCGGGCCCCCAGGTGATCGAGGGGTTCCACGGCGTCGCCTACGACGCTCCCATCCAGCGCACCCGGGAGATCATCCAGATCTGTCGGGACGTCTGGAAGCGCGACGCGCCCGTCGTCCACGACGGCAAGAAGTATCAGCTGCCGCTGCCCGAGGACCAGGGCACCGGCCTGGGCAAGCCACTCAAGATCATCACCCACCCCCGCCGGTCCGACATCCCGATCCACGTCGCCTCGCTCGGCCCGAAGAACGTGCAGCTCACCGCCGAGCTCGCCGACGGGTGGCTGCCGATCCTGTTCCATCCCGAGCGAGCCCGTGACGTGTGGGGTGACGACCTCGATGCCGGAGCTGCGAAACGGCCCGCCGAGCTCGGACCGATGGACGTCATCGCGGGTGGACTGCTGGCGATCGGCGACGAGGCCGAGGTCGGCGGCTACCGCGACTTCGCCCGGTCGATGGTGGCGCTCTACGTCGGCGGTATGGGGGCGCGCGAGCGGAACTTCTACAACCAGCTCTTCACCCGCTACGGCTACGAGTCCGAGGCGGAGGAGATCCAGGAGCTCTACCTGGACGGCAAGAAGGCCGAGGCCGCTGCGGCGGTGCCAGCGAGCTTCCTCGAGGAGACCTCGCTGTGTGGTGACGAGGGGTACGTGCGCGACCGCATCCAGCAGTATCGCGACGCCGGCGTGACCATCCTCAACATCACCCCGATCGCCAAGGATCTCGAGGGTCAGGCGCGGATCATCGAGAAGGTCAAGGAGCTCACTGCCTGAGTCCCCGCCGCGGGCGCTGCTCTGACCTGTCGATCCGGCCCTGGTGCCTGCGATCCGCAGAGCGGAACGAGCGCACGGGTCAGGCGAGGCTGCGGGCCCCGGCGAGCGCCGCCTCGGCCTCGGTCACGAAGCGCTCCACCAGCTCACCCGCGGGGACGAGCTCATCGATGGCGCCGATGCCCTGACCGGCCGGCATGAACTCTCGGTCCGGGTCGACCCCCTCGGTGGACTCGTCACCCCCGAGGTGGTTCGCGCCGTCACCGAGGGACTTCAGGAACTGCCCGGGGAAGGGCTCCGCCACGCCGCCGGCCTTCTCGAAGTCGTCGGCGTAGTTGGTGCGCAGCACGCGGCAGGTCTTGCCCGTGTAGGCCCTTGTCACCACGGTGCCGTCCTCAGCAGCACTGAGGATCCGGTCCTTGTAGCCCACCACGGCCCGTGCTTCCGGTGTGGCGATGAATCGGGTGCCGACCCAGACCCCGACCGCGCCGAGGGTGAGCGCCGCGGCCAGCCCTCGTCCGTCGAAGATGCCGCCGGCGGCGACCACCGGAACCTGGTCGCCCACTGCGTCGACCACCTGGGGCACCAGCGCCATCGTCGCGACCTGGCCGGTGTGACCGCCGGCCTCGGTGCCCTGTGCGACGACCAGGTCGCAGCCGGCCTCCACCGCCTGGACCGCGTGTGAGACCTTCCCGCACATGTTGACCACCAGTAGCCCGCCCTCGTGACACTGGTCGACGACATCGCGCGGCACCCCGAGACCCGCGACGAACACCGTTGCGCCCCCGGCGATGATCGCGTCCACCTTCTTCGCCATGTCCTGGGGCGCCGCGGTGAGCAGGTCGACGCCGAACGGCTTGTCGGTCAGCTGTGCGGTCGCGGCGATCTCGGCCACCATCTCCTCGTCGCCCATCGTCGATGCGCCGAGGCAGCCGAATCCGCCCGCCTCGGAGACCGCAGCGACCACGCGGTGGTACGACACGCCGCCCATGCCCGCCAGCATCACAGGGTGGTCGACTCGGAGGAGTTCCGTCAGTGGGGTCTGCATCGCGGCATCGTAGGCGTCGCGCTCAGGCGCTGCGGTAGGCACCGGGTCGCGTGACCGCTCCGCGCCGCCAGCGGCGTGGGGTCGCGATCAGCGCTCTCGGGTAGTCCTCGAAGAGCCACCGGGTGAAGTTCCGGCGCGTCCAGTCGTTCGTCGCGGCGATCGCGACCGCTCGTGCGGCGCCGGTGGGAGTGGACAGGCCGCGGACCAACAGCTTCGACATCCGGTGGTCGGCGACCAGTTCGGCCGCGAGCGCCCGGCGGTACGAGTCGGTGGCCCCGCCGGCGTCCTCGCCCGAACGGCCGACCCCGCCGTTGATCACCGCCTCGGCGGCACGAATGCCGGTGATCAGGGCCTGACCGATGCCCTCGCCGGTCATCACGTCACACGCAGCGACCGCGTCCCCCACGAACATGGTGCGACCGATGGTCGGCTCGACACCGTCGACCCTGGCGGGGATCGGCCAGGCGCGATGTGGCTCCTCGGCCACGATGTCGGGTCCGAGCACGGCACGCAGGTGAGGGCGAGCCAGCAGGTCGGGCCACAACCATTTCATGTCCTTGGTGCGCAGGCGTCCGCCGCGCTGGATGCCGAAGCCGATGTTGGCCCGTCCGTCGCCCAGGGGGAAGGACCAGAAGTACCCCGGGACCAGCGCGGCCTCGAACGACACGTACAGGTCGGAGGTCGCGACCGGTCCCACGTTGTGGACGTACTGTCGGAACGCGTGCCACTCGCCGCGGTAGGCAGGGGTGCTGACCCCGAGCGCCTTGCGCAACGGCGACCACATGCCGTCGGCGCCGATGGCCCAGCGCGCACGGATCGGGCCGATCCCTTCGGCCTCGACGGTCACGCCGTGCTCGTCCTGCGCGGCGTGGACCAGCGCGTGACCATCGAGCACCTTCGCCCCGGCGCTGCGCGCCAGTTCGACGAGGGCCGCGTCGAGGTCGCGCCGAGTGGCGACCGCGACGTAGTGGCCGTCGCCACGAGGGAGGTCGAACGCCGTCGTCACGCCCGACGGAGAACGGATCCAGCAGCGCGAGGCGGTGGTCCAGGACGCGACGGTCGTCGGGTCCAGTCCGAGTGCCTCGAGATGGCGCAGCGCGCCGGCGGTCAGTCCGTCGCCGCAGATCTTGTCCCGGGGGAACGTGGCGCGATCGATGACCACCGTCTCGATCCCGGCATTCGCGAGCGTGATGGCGGCGGCGGCGCCGGCCGGTCCGGCTCCCACCACCACGACGTCGAGGGTCTCCACCCCTCGGAGGCTACGGCCGCCGCTGCGGTGTCACCATTCGTCCCCGCCGACCGATCGCTCAGACGAGATCGAGCAGATCGTCGTACGCGGTGTGGAGGCACTGCATGAACAGCTCGGCGTCGCGGATCGCTGCGGGATCGAGGTTCACCCCCACGTTGAGCTCGTTCTGGTAGCTGAGCAGGGTCACGTTGACCGCTGCGCCGGCGAGTGGACCGAACGGGAAGACCGCCTGGACCGGTACCCCGAGCAGGTAGAGGGGCAGGGGGGACCCGGGGACGTTCGATGCCTGGAAGTCCAGCCCCCGCATCATCGAACCGAAGACCTGGGTCACGAGCGAGGTGGGCAGTCGGTTGAGCAGGTTCGACACGTGCTCGACCAACTGGTTCGCCGGCTCGTCACGAGCCGCCACGCAATGGCGTCGCACCAGGGTGAGCAGTTCCTCGGGGTCCTCGACGTCGATGGGCATCTCGAGACGGGCCGGCACGAAGGCGTTGCCTGCGGTGTCCATCGAGGCAGCGCCGCGGACGCTGATCGGCATCCCCATGCGCAACGCGGGCGGCACGTGACCATGCGCTCGGTGGTACAGGAACATCCCGCGGACGACGCCACCGACGAAGGTGTCGTTGAGCGTTCCGCCGACTGACTTACCGACCTTCTTCGCCACGTCCAGCGGCATGGTGAGCACGTCGAAGTGGTTGGACAGCGAGCGTCGCCGCATGACCGGCGACAGCGGTGCTGTCACCGGACGCAGCAGGCGCATCGCGGACGAGGCCAGTTCGCTGGTCGCGACGAGCGAACCACCGGGGTCGTAGGAGACACCGCGCAGCCCGTCGACCCCGCCCTGACCGGCCCGGCGTGCGAGCCCGAACTGGCGACGCGTCTCGTGCTGGAAGGCATCGACGAAGCGCTCGGTCTGGCTCATGACGTGCACCGGCGGAGGATCGGGCATGGGCCGGTCCTCGGTGTCTGGGTCCAGGTCGAACAGCTCGAGCATCAGACGGACACCGCCGACACCGTCGGTGATCGAGTGGTGGATCTTCAGGATGATGGCGGTACGACCGTTCGACAGGCCATCGACGACCGTGGCCTCCCACAGCGGTCGCGCCCGGTCGAACCCCTGCATCGCGATGGGCGCGGCCATCGAGAGGAGGTCCGCCATCGATCCTGTCCCCACCGCACGGGCGGCCCGGAGGTGGTAGCGGAGGTCGAAGTTCGGGTCGATCTCCCAGCGGGGCGGCGCGACCGACAACGGGTTGGACCGGACGCGCTGGCGCAGGCGTGGCACCACGCGACTCGCCCGTTCGAAGGTGCGGTGCAGGCGCTCGGTGTCGACCGGTCCCTCGAGCACCATCGCCGTGGTGATGGTGGACCGCAGCATCGGGTCCTTCTCGATCGCCCACATGAGCGCGTCGGAGTCGCTCATGCGGTCCTCGAAGTGAACCGTCGGTCGCTCGTCCTCGTGTTCTGGGATCGCCACGTCCCGCATCCTACGGGTGTGTCGGACGGCACGCCGACCGGGGTGCACGCGTGTCTGACCCCAGGAACGTCAGTCGCAGCGGTAGTTCGCCCGGAACGTGTCGGTCTCGACCCGGCCGTCGGTGAACACCCGCGTGCGCTCGGTGGTCACGGGCCCACAACCCGACGTCCGGCTCTGGCCGGTCTGCTCGCCGACCGCCGTCCTGGTCGACCAGAAGCCGACGGTGATCGACGTCCCGGTGTAGGAGTTCCAGACCACGATCCCGTAGGGCGTGTCGTTGCGGATCCGGAGGTCGACGGACGGGTAGAACAGCGTCGCTTCGCGCCCGTACGGGTAACGACTGATGTAGCGCGAGTGCATCTGGTACTGCGGAATCTCGAAGCCGGCGAAGAATGCGGCGTTGAACATCGTCGTGGCGTACTGGCTGACGCCGCCCCCGATGTCGGTGGTGAACTCGCCGTCGATGATCACCCCGCCCTCGGCGAACCCCTTCTCGACCGTGCGCGGCCCCACGGTGTCGTTGACCGAGAACGTCGTCCCCGGTGGGATGAGGACCCCTTGGAGCAGGTCTGCCATGCGCTGGATGTTCGTGACCCGGGATTCGCAGCACGCGTGGTTGGTGGTGAACGCGCCGACCTGCTCGCTCACGCCCAGTCCGGCGGCCCACTCCCGCCCCTCTGCGGCGGTGACGGTGCGGCTGGGAAGCTCGATGCGACGCTCACCCTCGAACCAGGCATCGGCGAGGACCTGCGTCGCGTCGTCGCCGCAGCACACCGTGGCGTCCTCGCCGCCCACCGGCACCATGGCGCCTCCTTGCAGTTCGAAGCGGACGTTGGTGGGGTTGTCGGCGCTCGTGGACAACTCGGCGACCACGTCGTCGAGCGCCTCGGGGCCGAGGGTCAGCCGGGGATCGCCCTCGCCCTCGTCCTCGACCCCGAGCGCCGGTCGGAACCGGGCAGCGTCGACCTCGACCTCCCTGCCTCCACCGAGCAGCGTCACGGCGCCCGAGGTGAGCTCAGCGGCGCGGTCGGCGACGGCCCGGAAGGGGCCGTCGTCGAAACGTGGCGAGGTGACGGCCTGCTCGACCTCGATGACGATGGGCTCATCGAGGTCACCGAGATGGGTGGGCAACGCAGTGATGACGTCGTTGGGAGTGAGTGCCTGGCCCGACTCCCCGGGGACGAGCACGATGCCCTCGTCAGTGACGTCGAGGCGGGGCTCGGTCGGTTCGGAACGCCGCTCGCCCTCGAGGACCGCGACGCTCCACGCCAGCCCCGCAGCGTTCACATCGATACGCACCGCGGCGTCGCGTGTGGTGAACCACGACCCGAGCCACTCGAAGGGACGCCAAACGGCCGCACCCTCGTGCCCCATGTCGAGCACGGCGTCGACCGTCGGGTCCTCGGCGATGGTCAGTCCCAGCTCGCCGGCCGTGCTCTCCAGTTGCGCCTCCCCGGTGTCGATGACCACCGCCGTCGAGACGAACCGATCGGCGAGGTCCTGGACGCTGCTGCGGAGCTCCGCGGGTGTCTGGTTCCCCACGTCGGTGCCGGCGAGCGCGACGTTGCGCGCCACCCGGTCACCCGAGACCCAGCCGTCCGCGGCCCACGCACCCGTGATCAGGAGGATCACCGCCAGGGGGGCAACGGCGGCGGCGATGATCGCCTTCCTGCCGCTCGACACAGCCAACATGGTCGCACGCGCGGGCGTCGTTGACGTGGCATCCTCATGTCAGTCACGGGTGCGACGACCGAAAGCAGTGCGCCATGCCGATCAATCCAGATGCCGTCGGATCCAGGGGAGCTCCCGTGGAGGCCTCGTGGAGCTCGACGGACGCACTGCTGTACGCCGTGGGAGTGGGGGCCGGCCAGGAGCCGACCGCTGCGCACGAACTGCCATTCGTGACCGAGAACTCGATGAACGTCGCCCAACGGGTCCTGCCGACGATGGCCGTCGTGCTCGCCGACGTGTCGGGTGCCTTCGGCGACATCGGATCGTTCAATCCCGCGATGCTGGTCCACGGTGAGCAGAAGGTCATCGCACATCGGGCGCTGCCCGCTGCGGGACGATCGGTGTCCGAGGCGGAGATCACCGCCATCTGGGACAAGGGGAAGGGCGCGGTCGTCGAGGTGACCGCCGAGGCGCGCGACGTCACCACCGACGAGCCGCTGTTCGACGTGGTGATGTCGGCCTTCATCCGTGGTGAGGGCGGCTGGGGCGGCGAGCGCGGCCCCTCCGGGCCGCTGAACGTGGCCCCGGACCGAGCGCCCGACCACGTCGTGTCCGACATGACCCGACCAGAGCAGGCGTTGATCTACCGGCTGTCGGGCGACCGCAACCCACTGCACAGCGACCCCGGCTTCGCCGAACTGGCGGGATTCGACCGGCCGATCCTCCACGGCCTGTGCACCTACGGCTTCGCCGGTCGTGCGTTGCTGCACACCCTGTGCGACTCGAACCCCGAGCAGTTCCGCTCGATCGAGGGTCGCTTCTCCTCGCCGGTGTTCCCGGGCGAGGAGCTCACCACCCACATCTGGGACACCGGCGAGGGAACCGCAGTGTTCCGGACAACCGGAGCCGACGGCCGTGTCGTGCTCGACTCGGGTGCCTGCACGTTCCAGAGCTGAACACGAGATGGTCAGAACAGGGTGAGGTCGGCGGCTCTGGCGCCGCGCAGCACGTCGTAGTCGACCTCGACCCACGCGATCCCACGAGATTCGGCGAGGACCTTCGCCTGGGGCTTGACCACCTGGGCGACGAAGACACCCCTGACGCCTCGCAGCACCGGGTCGCGGTCCATGCGCTCGAGGTAGCGGGCGAGCTGTTCGACGCCGTCGATCTCTCCGCGACGCTTGACCTCGATCGCGACGGCGTGTCCCTCGTGGTCACGACAGAGCAGGTCGACCGGGCCGATGTCGGTCGGGAACTCCCGGCGGACCAGGGTGAGTCCGTCCGCGATCGCGGTCGGGTCGGCGGCGAGAAGCTCCTGGAGGTGTGCCTCCACACCGTCCTTGGTCAGGCCCGGGTCGACCCCGAGCTCGTGCCGGCTGTCGCTGAGCACCTCGGCAAGGTGGATGGTGAGCGTCTCGCCCTTCGGATTGGTGACGGTCCAGTGGTCGTCGTGCTCGGTCAGCCGGTTCGGTGCGTTCATCCAGTTCAGCGGCTTGTAGGCGCCGCCGTCGGCGTGGATCGCCACGCAGCCGTCGGCCTTGACCATGATGAGCCGCAACGCCTCGGGGAGGTGTGCGGTGAGCCGACCCTCGTAGTCGACCGAGCAGCGGGCGATGACCAGACGCATCGCGCCAGAGGATAGGACCCTCAGGCGTCGGTGCGGGCCAGTGCCGGAAGTCGGAGCGACAGGTCGTTGCAGTCCTCGCAGACCGAGCTCGGGACCAGCCCGATCCGCATGAGCACGGCGAAGACCTTGCAACCGAGGCAGAGGCCGAACGCAGCCTCCAGGAATGCCGCAACGGCGAGCAGCGCCACCACGATCTGCGCCGCACCGTGAGCTCCAGCGAGCCACGACCCTGACGCTGCGAGGCTGAACACCACGCCGATCGCCTGGGCGAACCGCTTCGGTGGCCCCGGAACGAGTCGCTCGTGGCGGATGAGGCGCGGCGCCACCAGCTGCGTGGCCACCCTGCCGAGCGGACTCAGCGTGGGGCCCGTGAGCACCCGTGCGACGAAGCCGTAGGCGAGCGGAACCAGGAGCCACCCCCATCCGGTCACGACGAACGCCAGTGCCATGACCACGACGCCGGCGGCAACGGTGCGCGCGGCGACCTCGTTGACCGGGTTCGGAAAGGAGAACAACTGACGAACAGCGGGAGCGGGCACGGACACAACGCTACGGACCGAATCCTGACCAGACAAGTCGGGTATTGGTGGGGCGTCATCGGTCTGCGTCAGCCGGGGATGGGTCCGGCGCGCGGTGGTGCGGTGGGTCGCCAACGACTGGTGGCGGTGAGGGGTGGTCGACCGGGTCGGTGGATCTGGACCTGGTGGCGGGGGTGGCCGGTGATGGTCCAGCGGTGGCGGTGCAGTGCGTGGTGGTGGTGGGCGCAGAGCGGCAGGA
>SKRR01000254.1 GCA_007118345.1 Microthrixaceae bacterium
GGGGGCGACCTCCGGCACGATCTCCCAACCCGGTTCTCCTCGTACCAGGATCCGACCGCAGGGCCCGGCGTCACCGATCCCTGCGCCGATCCGCTGGGACCGCCATCGCTTGTTCGCCGGCAGGTCCGACAGGTCCGGTTCATGTCCCTCGCGGGTGTGGACCACCGTCATCCCCACCGAGCGGGCCGCGGCGAGGACCGCGGCAGTCGGCCCCAGCCCGGCGCGGGTCAACGACAGGTCGTACCCCATCGCGTCGACGTAACCGCCGGGTCCACAGAAATCGGTCTGCCAGTCGATGCAGACCAGCGCAGTGCAGCTCGGGTCGACCGGCCCGTCGTAGGGCCAGGCGTACGGGTCCGCCGCCACCTGGTGGAATCCGGATCCGGTCAGGGCGGTCTCGGGTGTCATGGCGGGTTGGCTCCTTGGTCGGGCGCTGACAACGCAGCGAGGATCTGGTCAGTGGTGGCGACGGCACCGAAGATGCCGCCGGACATCTCGATCATCGACACCGCTCGTGGTGTCAGCGATGGATCGACGGCGCTGCACGCGTCGAGCGCGACGATGCACTCGTACCCGCGGTCGTTGGCACTCCGTAGCGTGGAGTGCACCGGACCCTCGAGTCCCGATCCGGCGAGGACGAGGTGATCCGCACCTCGACGACGCAGCACGGCGTCGAGCGGGCCGGCGTGGAAGCCGTCGACCCCGACGGCGGCGACGTCGACCGCGGGCGCCCCGAGGTCCGCTTCGGGCGGGAGCGGATCGGCGGCGGTGCCGTGGCGAACGACGACCAGCGTCGCGATCGAGCTCGCGAGCCGGCGGAGCTGGCCCACCGCACGCCGGGGCTGGTCGCAGGCGCTCCACCAGTACTGGTCCCAGCCGACGACGACGAGCGCCAGGCGCGTTGGGGACAGATCGGCGTCGTAGGGCCACGGGTAGGGCGTGGCGCCTTCCACGTGGCCCGTGCGGACGATGCGCGACGTTCTCATCGTGTGGTGTCCCGCGTCGGTGTCGATCGAAAGCCGGCGAACAGGGAGTCGACCACTGCGGCGAACGCGTCCGGAGCATCGACCTGTGCCAGGTGCCCCGCCCCCGGAACGACCTGCAGGCTCCATCCCAGCGTCGCAGCGACGCGCTCGGCCGCGTCGTGGCGCACCGCCGAGGAACGCTCGCCGACGGTCACCACGACCGGTACCGAGATGGTGGCGAGCAGCTCGAGTTCGGGCTCGAGGGCCAGGAACGTGGCTGCGTCCGCGAGAATCTCATCACCTGTTGTCGCGACACGACGACGCTCGGGCTCCCCGAGATCGAACCAGGTCGCGTCGCCCACGAGCTCGCGCACGAACCGGCTCGCCGCCGTCGCGGGATCCTCGCCGACCATGACCCGCGCACGGTCGGCGAGCAGGCGGCGCGGGCCCGGGGTCAGCGAGCCGACCAGCGGCTCGTGCAGGACCGCGCCGGCCAACAGGTCGCGATGCGTCGTCAGAGCGAGCGTTGCGAGCGTGGCGCCACCGCTCACCCCCGCCCAGACCACGGGGGGATCCATCTCCGGACCGTGGTCGCGATGACCGGGACCGAGCACCGCCGCGAGCTGTTGGTCGACCGGACGACCAGTAGGACGTTCGGGGGCGGAGGCCTCGTGACCGCACGCGTGCAGGCAGGCGACGACGGCGGCGTACGAGCGGGCGTCGACACCGACGCCGTGCACGCACACCACCGCGGGGGCTCCGCGTCCGGTGGGCGATCCGGTCTGGATGTCGGTGGGGCTGAGCACGGCGGTGACCGATCCGAGGGGTTGGTGTGACGACGGACATCGAAGGGAGGGCGGTGCGTGCAGGCACCGGGGTTGGCCGGTCGGGTCGACGACGGGCCTGACGCCGACCCGACCGGCGGATCTCAGTTGGTCGAGCCGACGACGCCTTCGACGAAGAAGTCCATCGTCTCGACCTCGTCGTAGGTGGGCTGCTCCCCCTCGGCCCACACGACGACTCCACCCTGGTCGCTGACAGGACCGCTGAAGGGCGAGCCACCGTCGATGAAGGACTGCCGGGCCTCGTCGATCAGCGCCTGGGTCTCCTCGGAGACCGCCGGGCCGAAGGTGGACTGCACGAAGGGGTTGTCACCCGTCTGCAGGCCGACCCGGAAGTCGCCGTTGTAGGCGCTGCCGACGAAGTCACCGTCGATCACGGTCTGCACGATGTCGACGTAGAGGTCCGCCCAGTCCCACTCGGACCCGGTGAGCCAGCCCTCTGGCGCCAGCGACGACGCGTCGGCGTGGTAGCCCACCGAGTAGATGCCGGCTTGTTCGGCGGCTTCGACGATCGTCTTGGTGCAGTCCTGGTGCTGGGTGAGCACATCGACGCCTTCGTCGATGAGGCTCTGGGCCGCCTGAGCCTGTTGGGCGGGATCGCACCAGCCGCCCGTGGCCACGGTGATCGTCTCGATCTCGGGGTTGACCGACTGCGCGCCGAGCGTGAAGGCGTTGATGTTGGCGAGCGTCTGGGGAATCGGGAAGGCGTAGACGTAGCCGACCTTGCCGGTCTCCGACGCGGCACCCGCAGCGATACCAGCGGTGTAGACCGGCTCGTACACGGTGCCGAAGAAGGTGCCGAGGTTGTCGAGCTCGAGGTCGTCCTTGAGGCCGCCCTGGTGCACGAACACCACGTCGGGGTTCTGCTCCGCCATGTTCGCCGCGAACTCGAGATGTCCGAAGCTCGTGGCGAAGATCAGGTCGGCGCCCTGGTCGATCATGTTCTGCATCCCCGCTTCCGCCTCAGCCGTCTCCGGCACGTTCTCGGCCTGGAGGACCTCGATGTCGGGGAAGGCCTCGGCCACCGCCTCGCTGCCCTCGTAGGCCGCCTGGTTGTAGCCGAAGTCGTCCTTCGGTCCGACGAAGATGAATCCGACGGTGACGTCACCGTCGGCGCCGGCGTCGGCAGCAGTACCGCCGTTGTCGTCGCCGCAGGCGCCGGCGACGAGCGCCAGGGCGGCGATCAGGGCCAGGAGCCCGGCTCGGATCGGTGTTCTGCTGATGTGCATGGTCCCTCCAGGGGGTTGATGAGATGGAGTGGGTACCCGTCGGGGTCAGAAGACCTTGGCGAGGGCCTCGGGTGCTTGATGGGCTCGACGCCGACTCAGCACGGCCAGCACCGCGATGACGAGCAGGTACGGGGCGGCCTGCAGCAGGTAGGGCGACAGCTCCCAGCCGCGGGCCTGCAGCTGGAGTTGGAGCGCGATCGCCCCCGAGAAGAGGTACGCACCTCCGATCGCACGGAGCGGGTTCCAGGCGGCGAAGATCACCAACGCGACCGCGACGAAGCCACGGCCCACGGTCATCCCCTCGGACCAGTCGCGGGTGAACGCCGTGGACAGCTGCGCACCTCCGAGGCCGGCGAGCGCACCACCGGCGACGACGGCCACGTAGCGAACCAAGGTGGGAGAGCCTCCGTGGGCGAGGAGCACGTCGGGACGCTCCCCCGCCGCTCGCAGACGCAGACCGGCTCGGGAGCGGAACAACAGCCACCAGATCGCAGGTGCGGCGAGCAACGAGAGGTACGTCAGCGGGTCCTGGTCGAACAGCACCCGACCCACCACGGGGATCTGCGACAGCACCGGGATCGCGACCGCACCGAACCCGTTGACCCCGACCCCCACCCACTCCTGGCCGAACAGGGCGGTCAGGCCGATACCGAGGAAGGTCACGACCAGCCCAGTGGCAATCTGGTTCGCGCCGCGGGTCAGCACCATGAACGCGTGGACGAGGGCCAGTGACGCACCCGCGCCGGCTCCGGCGAGCGCGCCGAGCCACACGCTGCCGGTCTGCACGCCGACGATGTAGGCGGTGAGTGCTCCGGCGAGCATCGAGCCCTCGGTGCCGAGGTTGATCACACCCGCTCGCTCGGCGATCGTCTCGCCGAGGACCGGGAACAGCAGCGACGTCCCGCCGCGCACCGCTCCGTAGAGCACCTGCTCGATCACGTGGCCTCCTTGCGCTGGGCGAACCCGAGGACTGCGAGCAGCACGAGCGCCATGAGCACGTTCACCGCGGCACCGGACAGTCCGGTGCTGATCTTCAGGCCGAAACCACCCACTGCGATCGCAGCGAGCGCGAACGAGGCGGCGACGGCCTTGAGCGGATGGTGGCGCGAGAGCCAGGAGGCGAGGAACCCGATGTAGCCGAACCCCGCCATCATGTCGGGTCGCAGCCGACCCTCGACACCGGTCACCTCGACCACTCCTGCCAGTCCGGCGAGCGCGCCGCCGACGAGCATGGCCACCACGGCAAGGGCGCTGACCCGGAAACCGGCGCGGCGAGCAGCCTCGGAGTTGCCACCCACGACCGAGAGCCGGAACCCCCATGTGGTGCGGTTGAGCAGGAACCACACGGCACCCGCGGCGACGAGTGCGACGATGATCCCGATGTGCACGCGGCTCCAGAGCACCGGGAGGCTGGCGTTCGGGTCGAGCCGCTGGGAGTACGCCTGTCCGAGCGACGACGGGTCCTTCCATGGGGAGAAGACGAGCCACGTGAGCAGGAACCCGGCCACGTAGTTGAGCAGCAGGGAGCTGATCGCCTCGCTGGTCCCGGTGAGCAACCGCAACAGGGCCGGGACGGCCGCCCACGCCAGACCCGCGGCGGCACCGGCGAGGGCGACCAGCACGATGGTGAACCCACCGGGCAGCGAGTCACCGAGCCGGAACGCCATCCACCCGGCGCCGATCGCACCGAGCAGCACCTGTCCTTCACCCCCGATGTTGAACAGGCCGGCTCGTGCCGGCACGACCACGGCGAGCGCAGCGAGCAGCAACGGTGCGGTGCGCACGAGCGTCTCACCGAATCCCGTGGGGTTGCCGAGCGCCGAGTCCCACATGGCGGTGAGCGCCAGGACGGGATCCGCCCCCCGCGCGAGCAGGAACGCGCTGTAGACGACCACCGCCGCACCGAGCGCAGCTGACCAGCGCGCGACCCCGAGCGCCGGTCCCCGCCACCACGGCGCCGCGTCAACGGCGGCGTCGACGGCGGTGGTCGCGAGGTCAGGACCCGACGGTTCGGCACCCTCGCGCACCGGCGCTGACGGCGCAGGGTCGGCGCCGTGGCCGGGGCGAGGTGGAGCGGGCAGGCTCATGCAGCCGCCTCCCCCTGGTCGGGACCTTCGAGCATGAGGCGACCGATCGCGCTGCGGTCGGTCACCGACGCATCGACGATGCCGGCGACCCGACCATCGTGGAGCACCACGATGCGGTCGGCGACGGTGAGCAGTTCGTCGATGTCCTCGGACACCATCAACACCCCGACACCGGCGGAGCGACGTTCCAGCAGCAGGGACTGGGTCGCTCGGACCGACGCCACGTCAAGGCCACGACTCGGGTAGGCCACGACCAGCAACGACACATCGCCGGCGGTGAAGGACCGGGTGAGCACCACGCGTTGGACGTTGCCCCCCGACAGCGACGCCATCGGCCGGTCGAGTGCCGCCATCGACAGGCGCGTCGCGATCGGTTCGTCCGCGTAACGCCGCCGCACCGAACGCCAGTCCACCCCGACGCGTCGGCGGGGGAGCGGACGGCCGTCGAGCACCAGGTGACCCAGCACATCGAGCCCCGGTACGACCGACTCGGCGACGGGATCCTCCGGAACGGACACGGCCCCCGCGCCCAACGCCCGACTCGGTCGGGCACCGTCGATCGGGACACCGTCGATGTGGATCTCCCCCTCCTCCACCGGCAGCACGCCGAGGATGGCATCGAGCAGCTCGGACTGCCCGTTGCCCGACACCCCGGCCACGCCCACGAGCTCGCCGCCACGAACCTCGAAGGTCACGTCGTGCAGCTTCGGTCCACCGCTGCGGTCGCGGACCGACACCCCGTTGACGACCAGCGCCGGCCGGGTGCCGATCTCGTCGCGTTCGGTGGCAAGGGGTGGCACGACCTTGCCGACCATGGCTTCGACGAGCTCGTCGTCACTGTGGTTCGCCGGGTCCTCACCCGACATGACCACCCGTCCGCCGCGCAGCACGGTGGCCCTGTCGGCGATCGCACGGGTCTCACGCAGCTTGTGGGTGATGATCGCAACGGCGAGGCCTTCGTCGCGCAGCCGGCGGATGACGTCGAGCAACGAGTCGACCTCCTGAGGCGCCAGCGCGCTCGTGGGCTCGTCGAGGATGACGACCCGGGCGTCGGAGAGCAGCACCCTGACCAGTTCGACGAGTTGGCGCTGCGCCAACGAGAGGTTCCGGACGAGTGCGTCAGGATCGACGGGCAGTCCCATCAGATCCGCGGTCTCGTCGATCCGACGACGCGCTGCGGCGGGCCGCAGTCGACCCGACCCGGTCGAGAGCTCGATGTTCTCCATCACCGTGAAGGCCGGAACGAGGCGCAGGTCCTGGAAGACCATGCCGATGCCGAGGCGCCGCGCGTCGGTCGGTGAGCCGATCACCTCCGGGTTGCCGTCGATGAGGATCTCGCCGCTCTGGGGGTGGTTCACGCCGTAGAGCGCCTTCATGAGGGTGCTCTTGCCGGCGCCGTTCTCGCCCAGCACGGCGTGCACCTCACCGCGGTGCAGGTCCAGGTCGACCGAGTCGTTCGCGACCAGCTCGCCGAACCTGCAGGTGATGCCCCGGGCGGACAGCGCCGGCGGTGACACCGCCGCGACGCTCATCCTCGCCGTCCGAGCATCCGGGCCACCGCGGCGAGCGCGTGGGTCGAGGCGACCTCGGCGGAGTAGTCGATGTGGGCGCCGAGTCGCGCTGCTGCACCGGCGACGTCGTCGGCGAGCAGCGTGTCGAGGATCCCCAGGTGCTCCTGGACCGTGTCGGCGATGCGCCCCTCGGTCAGGAAGTCGTGGACACGGACGATGCGGATCTTCTCGTTGACCCCGACGAGCAGATCGGCCGCTGCGCTGTTGCCGCTGGCGAGGGCCAGGCGCACGTGGAAGTCCTCGTCGAGGAGGACGAACTCCGGATCGGTGCCGCCACTCGGCTCGACCGACATGCCCGCCCAGTCCTCGCGCAGCGCCTCGAGCGCTCGACGGTCGTGCGAGGTGGCTCCGGCGACGGCACCCACCGAGCGATGCAGCGCGAGCGACTCGAGTGCCTGCCGCACCTCGTAGAGCTCGCCGATCCGATCGAGCTCCGGGAAGGCGGGCTCGAACCCGCCTTCGGGGTGGCGGCGAACGAGCCCCTCGGTGTGGAGACGGGCCAGCGCCTCTCGGACGGGGGTACGGGACACGCCGATCGACTGGGCCAGCCGCTCCTCGCCCAGTCGCTGTCCCAGGGGGAACTCGCCGAGCAGCAGGAGACGCTTGAGGGAACGGTAGGCGAGCTCGCTGCGCGACGGTTCCGGTCCGCCACCGGTATGCAGGGTCGTATCCGGCTCCGTATGCATGGGCGGAACGTACGGACCACCTGTTTCGCCGCTGTTTCCACGAGGTGAAGCGCGAGCGGCGGCAAGCTCACAACGGTCGCGCCGCTGCGGGGGAGGCCGCAGCGGCGCGAGTGCCAGCGCTCAGCGAGCGTCGTCGACCACGAGGACCGCGCCCGGCGCCAGGCGCGCCGTGTCGGCTCGCCGGTCGACCTCGCCGCGGCCCACGAGCCGGTCGCCGCGCAACGAGGACGCCACGACGGGTGCCTCGCCGAGGTTGACGGTGAC
>SKRR01000052.1 GCA_007118345.1 Microthrixaceae bacterium
CTCCGACGCGATCGCGACCGCCGACCCGGCAGCGGCGGCGTTGGTGCAGCGCCTGGTGGTGGAGTCGAACGAGGTCGAGTCCACCGACGTGCTCGTGCGCCTGGCCACCGAGGTGGGCCGACAGGTCCTCGCCGAACTCGAGGTCGAGGCGCGCACATCACCCGACCCGCTCGCCTACAGCGAGTCGATCCGGTGGCTCAAGGTGACCCTGGACCAGTTGCGACTTCCGCGCACCGAGGTGGAAACGCTGACCCAGTTGCTAGCTTGGCTGACGGATCGACGACGTTTGACGTCTGAGGGGGGCACTGGATGAGCATCTGGTCGAGCGTGGACGCTCGTGAGATCGATGCCCTTCAGGCGAAGGCGGATGAGAACAGCGGAGTGCTGGTGCTCGACGACGCCCTCGCCCCGTTGAGCGAAGCGCTCCAGCAGGAGATGACCTCGGAGCTCGTCGACGAGACGCGCGAGTTCTGGTCGGCCCGGAACGTGATCGTCCAGGTCGACGTCGAGCCGGAGGCGGACCCGACCGCGGACCTCCCCGAGACGGTGCTGGACGCTCCCGTGGGCGACATCGTCGAGGAAGTGGTCGTCGAGGAGGTCGACGAGGTCGACGGGCCGGCAGGTGAGCTGCTGCGTCGTCGCGAGGTCCGCACGGCTCGCCGCAAGCCCCGACAGAGCCCGACCGCCGGTGCGGGCGGTGGCACGTCGGATCCGGTGCGGATGTACCTGCGAGAGATCGGGCAGGTTCCGCTCCTGGTCGCCTCCGAGGAGGTCGACCTGGCGAAGCGGATCGAGGCCGGGGTGTTCGCCGAGGAGCGGGTCGCCGACCTCAACGCCTCGGGGGAGATCACCCAGCTCGACCCGACCGAGAAGGCCCAGCTGCGTCGAACCGTCCGTGACGGCGAGCGCGCCAAGCAGGAGCTGACCCAGGCGAACCTGCGGCTGGTGGTCTCGATCGCCAAGCGCTACCTGGGCAGGGGCATGCAGATCCTGGATCTGATCCAGGAGGGCAACCTCGGGCTGATGCGTGCGGTCGAGAAGTTCGACTACACCAAGGGCTTCAAGTTCTCGACCTACGCCACCTGGTGGATCCGTCAGGCGATCACCCGGGCGATCGCGGATCAGGCCCGCACCATCCGCATCCCGGTGCACATGGTCGAGTCGATCAACAAGGTGCACCGCCACCAGCGGCTGTTGATCCAGGAGCTCGAGCGTGAGCCGACCGTCGAGGAGCTCGCCGCCAAGACCGATCTCACACCCCAACGTGTGCGCGACATCCTGCGGATCTCCCAGGACCCGCTGTCGCTCGACTCACCGGTGGGCGACGAGGACGACAGCCACCTGGCTGATTTCATCGAGGACCAGCACGCGGTGATGCCTGCGGATGTGGCGACCGCCAACTCGTTGTCGGAACAGATCATGTCGGCGCTCGACGAGCTGTCGGACCGCGAGAAGGAGGTCGTTCGCCTGCGGTTCGGTCTCGACGGGAACCAACCCCAGACCCTCGAGGAGGTCGGGCGTCAGTTCGGCGTCACCCGCGAGCGGATCCGACAGATCGAGTCGAAGACCTTGGCCAAGCTGCGGCATCCGCAGCGCCGACAGAAGCTCGAGGACTACCTGCGCGCCGATTGAGCCGAGGAACGCGGGTCGTCACCCGATGGGATTCGGAGGCCTGCCGCACTTCGATGAGGTGGTGTGGCGCTGCTATCCTCGATCGCTGGCGTCGTCGCAGCGCATGGCGCGTCATTCCGGGGTAGCTCAGCTGGCAGAGCAACTGACTGTTAATCAGTGGGTCGTGGGTTCGAGCCCCACCCCCGGAGCACACCGAGGCCCCTGCCGTGGCAGGGGCCTCGTCGCGTCCGTCCTCGAGCCCGTGCAATCAGGGACAGAGCGATTCCCGGTCCTCGCTCGCCTCGACCCACTCGCCGCCGCCTCGCGTGGTCCTCGCCCCGGTGTCAGCCCGGCGGTCCGGTCGCGCCGAACAGCCCTGCGAAGACGCTGGCGATGAGTCCGGCGAGGATCAGCACGACGAGCACGAGCGCCACCTTGTTCACTCCGCGTTGACGCTGCGTGGAGGAGCGACTCGTCGTGTCGGTCTTCGGTGTCACGCGTCCGCTGCCGTCTCGCTGTCGGGCCACTGTGCTCCTCCGGTCGTCGACGACCAACCTAGTGGGGCTGGCCGCCGCTGTGGTCCCGGGTACGCTGCCGCCGGCGGGCCGGTAGCTCAGTGGTCAGAGCAGGCGACTCATAATCGCTCGGTCCCGGGTTCGATCCCCGGCCGGCCCACGAGGACGACTCAGCCACCGATCAGTTCTGATGCGGGAACTCGTCACGGCGCTCGCGCAGCGGCGGGAGGTCGGGCGACGGTGCCGTCGGCCCGGTCCATGAGCCGGACGTGGTGGCTGCTGGGCGGGACCGTCGCAGCCTCGCGCTGCGGCGCTGCCGGTCGGCGGCAGTCACCGCTCTCCGCCCCGCGGAATACAGCGTCAGGCCGAGCACCGCGAGGATCCAGGACGTCACTCCGGTCTCAGCGAGCTCTCCCGGGGCAGCTTCGACGCTGGTGCCCCTCACCTCGGTGCCCGGCGTCGTGGCGACGGGGACCCGGTCGTCAGCGCCGGGTGCAGGTGCACTCGTGCTCTCGCAGGCGATTCCGTTGTTGTCGTGATCGAGGTGGGGGGAGTACTGCGGGTCGCCGCGACGGATGTCCGAGAAGCCCGCAGCGCGCGCCTCGTCGCAGTTGGCGAAGGCCTGCGAAGCAATGGCGCCGGCCGAACCGGCCCCCATCGTCAGGGAGACGGCGACCACCACTCCGACGGCTGCAGCGATACGACGGATGGTTGCCCTACTTCGCACGCGGGACCCTCCAGTACGCGGCGGCGACATCGGTGAAGAACCTAGGACCCGCAGCTGTCGTTGTCGAGCACCGATCAGGCTCACGACCCCGACTCCGACCCGTCCGTTCCGGTCACGCTGAGCACCCGTGCATCGGCGTCAGCGGTGGCACCGGCGGAGATCGCCTCGGCGACAGCGAGCTGGGCCGGATCCTGCGGATCGACGGTCCATCCGGCGACCGTGCAATCCGCGAACGATTCGGCGTCCGCATCGACGTCGCCCGTGTAGGTGCCCGAGCGTTGAGCCCCCGCAGGGAGCGGCGAACCGCAGGTCATGGCGAACGAAGCGGCCACCGGGGCGCCCTCGCCCTCGCGCTCGACCGCGATGTCGATCACGACCTGGAAGCCCGAGATGTCCTCGCCGGTGTCGTTGCGGAGCTGGAGGTCGGCGTAGATCGCTCCGTCGCCGTCCTGCTCGGCGGTCCGCACCTCGATGACCGTGACCGAGAGCTCGTTGGAGGCTTGCTCCGGGGTCGTCGCCGTTGGCTGGGTCGTGTCCGGTGCGGCGGTGGTGGGGGGCAGGGTCGTGGTCGGGTCGACCGTGGCGACGGGATCCTCGGTCGAGGCGCTGTCCTCCCCATTCCCGCCGAGGAGTTGCGAGAGCAGCACCCCTCCGAGCAGGAGCAGCGCAGCCAGACCGGCGAGAACGAGGGGGCGTCGGAGACGACGTTCGTCACGGTGGACCTCTCCGACGGTGACGGGCGGCGTCGCGGGTGCCGGGGCCGGGGCCGGGGCCGATTGGGGTTCCTGTCGTGGAGAGATCGTGAAGTTGCCCGGAGCGTCGTCGTCGGTGCGTGCCGGCTCCGTCGTGGTCAGGTCCGCGCCGATCGTCGCGGGTCGCGGACTCGCCGGTGCAAACGGAGACACCGGTGGCTCGACACCGGCGGCGTCCGGACCGGAGCCCTGTCCTGCCGGGATGTCTGCCGATGGGGCAGGCGGCGGCGCTGGCGCCGGCTGGTTCGCCTGGTTCGTCGGGCCCGCCGGCGGAGCTGTGCCCATCGGTGGGGCCGTGCCCATCGGTGGGGCCGTGCCCATCGGTGGGGCCGTGCCCATCGGCGGAATCATGCCCATCGGCGGGAGCGGCGGCGGCGTTCCCGGAGTGGCTGCCGATGAGCCCTCCGAGGGGACGTCGACCGCGGCCGGTGCGGTGGTCGCTGCGGCCTCCCCGGCGGTCGCCTCCTCGAGAGAGGACAGCATTCGGTCCAACAACTCGGGGTTGACCCGGAGCCCGAGGATCCGACGATCCGCCAGGACGACGTCGAGCTCCGCGATGTCGTTGCTGCGGTCGATCTCATCGATCCGCTCGATGTCGTCGAAGCTCACCCACATCGCATCCCCGTGCGATGAAGGGTTGACCAAGAAGGACTGCCGGCCGACGTCGAGCTCGGCCGGCCGCCAGTCGTGGTCGGTGCCAGGGCGGTAGGAACACGGGTCCGCCCCGATGGTGCCATTGCTCGTCACGGCGGCCTCAGGCACACCGGGACGGGACAACATGAGTCGCCTCACCGTCGCGTTGCAGCTCGATCGTCATCGCGCCACCGTATCTGCTCGCCACCGCAACGTTCCCGAATCAGCCGCGGTCGTCGAGCCAGGCGGGCGCTCCGTCGAGCAGGAAGCGACTGACGTCGAGACACCGCTCGAGCGTGTCGCACAGCATTTCTTCACCGAGGTAGATCTGACTCACGCTCACGCCCACCCGGGCCACGACCGTGAGTGTCCGCTCCGAGGGATCCGTGACGCTTGCGAACGAGTCCAGCGCCGAGACCTCGACGGGGAGGTCCGGTCCTCCGATCCCAGCGATCTCGGTGGCCAGGAGCAACAGGTCAGGACATCGTGGCAGCGGCGGCAACGACCAGGTGAAGGTCAGTGGCAACTGGTGGAGCTCCTCGGGATCCTCACCCTCGGCGAGCGCCAGGACCTGGTCCTCGAAGGCCATGACGGTTCGCGGATCGACCTCGAGGGCGAGGTGGAACTCCAGCGGTCCGCCGCATGCCTCCTCGGGGTGGAGGTCCACCTCGAACGCCTGGCGCATCGAATAGGTCTCGACGAAGTGCCGTTCGTCGTGCAGATGGAAGCCGTGGTCGGCCGCGTGGTTCTTGAGGTCGGCGATGAAGCCGGCGACGTCGAGGACTGACACCTCACCAGACTGCCAGCACGGTGGCGGTGCGGGGAAGCCGGTACGCTGCGCGAGGTGGACCACGACCGGTTGACGGGGCTGCTCGACGACACCGCAGCAGCTGTCGCGGGGGAACTGGACCGCTACCTGCGGGATGCGGCGACATCTGACCGTGAACGAGGCGAGCGACCCGGCCAGTACAAGCTGGACCTGGTTGCCGATGAAGCGGCGCTGGCGGTGCTGCGGCGCGGAGGGGTCGGGATCCTTTCCGAGGAGTCCGGACTCGAGGACCCGGGTGCGGGGGTGATCGTGGTGGTCGATCCCGTGGACGGCTCGACGAACGCCAGCAGGGGTCTGCCGTGGTACGCGATCAGCCTGTGCGCGGTGGACGACGAGGGTCCGGCGGCGGCACTCGTGCAGAACCTCGCGACCGGCCGCAGGTACTCCGCTGTCCGTGGTGGCGGGGCCAGGTGCGACGGCATGCCGGTCCGCCCGTCGTCGCGTCATCGCATCGACGAGTCACTCGTCGTGCTCAACGGCCGTCCGCCGTCACACCTCGGGTGGCGGCAGTACCGGAGCCTGGGTGCCACCGCGCTGGACCTGTGCAGTGTCGCCGACGGTCGCGTCGACGGCTCGATCGACTGCACTGACTCACAGCTCGGCCCGTGGGACTACCTGGGTGCGGCACTCGTGCTCGAAGAAGCCGGGGCGCACCTCGCAGATGCCCAGGGCCGCGAGCTCGTGGTGCTGGATCACACGGCGCGGCGAACGCCGATCGCGGCCGGGACCGCCGAGCTCTTCGACCAGCTGCTCGAGCTCCGAGCCAGGTGGTGACCCGAGCTGGAACCGACTGGTGGGGTGAGTGGGACGAGGTCCTAGGGTGACCCGGTGATCCAGACGGTGCACCGTTTCGCGCTGAAGGTGTTCGGCACGCTGCCGCGTCGCGCTCGTCGCGTGCTGGTGCGGCTGGGCTCGCCCAAGTACACCGTCGGCGCGATCTGCATCGTGCAGCGTGACGACGGCGCGATCCTGTTGGTGCGCCACTCGTACTGGCGGCTCTGGGGTACGCCCGGTGGCTTGGCCAAGCGCCATGAACGACCCGAGGTGGCCGCGCGTCGAGAGACGCTCGAGGAGGTCGCGCTGCACGTCGAGCTCGTCGACGAACCCGCCGTGGTGGTCGAACCGGTGCCACACCGGGTCGACATCGTCTACCTCGCCCACCCGGCGGCAGGCACGGACCCGACCGCAGTCCACCCGTCGTCACCCGAGATCGAACGAGCCGAGTGGTTCGCTCTGGAGGCCCTCCCGACGCTGCAGCCCGAGACGGTGACCGCCCTGACAGCGCTGGGTCGTCGCGGCTTGATCGATCTGAGTGCGACGGGCCTGGAGATCTGACCGGGTCCGGTCAGGATGGCGGCCAGTAGGCTCCTCCGCCCGGGCGCGTAGCTCAGTTGGTCAGAGCACCTGGTTTACATCCAGGGAGTCGGGGGTTCGAGTCCCTCCGCGCCCACCGTGTTGTCGCTGACCGCCGCTGTAGGGTCACGACGTGACTCCACTGCGGCTCGGGACGGCGATGCGAGCGATGCAGCTGGCCGACCCGGGGGCCGTTCCCGATGTCGTGGGCAAGGCCGCTCGCGACGCAGGGGCGATCGACGTGGTGCTGTACCTGGTCGACTTCGGCCAGACGACGCTCGAACCCGTTCCCGATGGAGGTGTGCACGTCGACCTGCCGGTCACCGAGGCGGTCGCTGCGAGCATGGCGGGGCGGGCGTTCGTCGATCAGCATGCCGCCACCGCCGACCGGCCGGCGGGGTCGCGTGTGTGGGTTCCGATCGTCGAGGGGTCGGACCGTACCGGGGTGTTGGCCGTGACGGTGCCGACCGTCACCGCCGACACGATCCGCTCCTGTGAGGATCTCGGGCTCCTCGCCGGCTACATGATCGCGACCCAGAGCCGGGCCACGGACGTGTACAACCTCTACCGCCGGCGCCGATCGTTGTCCCTCGCAGCGACGATGCAGTGGGACCTCCTGCCGCCGCTCGTGCTCAAGACCGGGCGACTCAGCGTCGCTGGGTTGATCGAGCCGGCGTACGACGTCGGTGGCGACAGCTTCGACTACGCAGTCAACGGTTCGGTCTTCAACCTCGCGATCGCTGATGCGATGGGCCACGGTGTGGAATCGGCGCTCATCGCCACACTGACGCTCGGCTCGTACCGTCACGACCGTCGCGAGGGCCTCGCCCTCGACGTCACCCACCGGAACCTCGACGCGGCGCTCAGTGAACACGGTCGTGAGTTCGCGTTCTCAACGGGCCAACTCGCCCAGATCGATGTCGACACCGGCGAGATGGCGTGGACGAACGCCGGGCATCCGCCGCCACTGCTCATCCGGGGTGGACAGGTGATCCGTGAGATGGAGTGCCGACCGACCCCGCCGTGGGGGCTGGGCCGGCTCGTGCCGGCACGACGCCAGCCGGAGATCGCCGCCGAAGCGCTCGAACCCGGCGACAGCGTGCTCTTCTACACCGACGGTGTCATCGAGGCCCACACCATCGGAGGTGAGCAGTTCGGTGTCGAGCGGCTGATGGATCTCGCCGGTCAGCAGGCGTCGGATCA
>SKRR01000054.1 GCA_007118345.1 Microthrixaceae bacterium
CGCTGCGGGGCTGGCGCTGCTGTCCGAGACCGATCTGACCGGGCGTCGGCGCACCCACCGCCCGGCGCGTGCTCGTCGACAGGATGCGCAACGGTTCTTCGAGGACCTCTCCGTCGGCGATCACGTGGTGCACCAGACCCATGGCGTCGGTCGGTTCGAGGGCATGGTGAAGCGGGCCATGGGCGGGGTCGAGCGCGACTACCTGCTCATCGAGTACCGAGGTGGCGACAAGCTCTACGTCCCGTCCGACCAGATCGAGGCGGTGCGGCTCTACTCGGGTGGCGAGACCCCGAAGCTCAACAAGATGGGCGGGTCGGACTTCGCCCGGACGAAGTCGAAGGTGCGCTCGGCGGTGGCCGAGATCGCCCAGGAGCTCGTCGTGCTCTACCAGCGTCGGCTCGCCACGCCGGGCCACCCCTTCGAGGCCGACACCCCCTGGCAGCAGGAGATGGAGCAGAGCTTCCCGTTCCAGGAGACCCCCGACCAGCTCCAGGCCATCGAGGCGGTCAAGGCCGACATGGAGTCCTCGGTGCCGATGGACCGCCTCATCTGCGGCGACGTCGGCTTCGGCAAGACCGAGGTCGCGCTGCGCGCCGCCTTCAAGGCGGTGCAGGGAGGTCGTCAGGTCGCCGTGCTGGTGCCGACGACCCTGCTCGCGCAGCAGCACTTCCAGACGTTCTCGGAGCGTTTCGCCGGCTACCCGGTCCGGGTCGAGGTGCTCTCGAGGTTCCTCACCGCCGCCCAGGCGCGAGAGGTGGTGCGGGGCGTGCGCGAAGGCGAGGTCGACATCGTGATCGGCACGCACCGCCTGTTGTCGGGCGACGTCGAGTTCCCCCGTCTGGGGCTGCTGGTGGTGGACGAGGAGCAGCGGTTCGGGGTGCAGCACAAGGAGTCGATCAAGCAGTTCCGCGCCGAGGTCGACGTGCTGACCCTGAGCGCCACCCCGATCCCGCGCACGCTCGAGATGAGCCTCACCGGCATCCGGGACCTCTCGCTGCTCAACACCCCGCCCGCCGCGCGACAGCCGATCCTCACCTACGTCGGCGAGTACGACGAACGCGCGGTCACCGAGTCGATCCGCAGAGAGTTGCTACGCGAGGGGCAGGTGTTCTACGTGCACAACCGGGTGCGTGACATCGACGCCCAGGCTGCACGCATCGCCGAACTGGTTCCCGAGGCCCGCGTCGCGGTGGCGCACGGGCAGATGGACGAGGGCACCCTCGAGCGGGTGGTGGTCGACTTCTGGGAGGGCCGCTACGACGTCCTGGTCTGCACGACCATCATCGAGTCCGGGATCGACATGCCGACGGTCAACACCCTCGTGGTCGGCCGGTCCGACCTGTTGGGTCTCGGCCAGCTGCACCAACTCCGCGGGCGCGTGGGTCGTGCCGGCCAGCGCGCCTATGCCTACCTGTTCTTCCCTCCGGACCGGCAGCTCTCCGAGGAGGCCTACGAGCGGCTCAAGACCATCGGCGAGGCCACCGAGCTGGGCTCGGGGTTCCGCATCGCCATGCGCGACCTCGAGATCCGGGGCGCGGGCAACCTGCTGGGAACCGGGCAGACCGGTCACGTCGCCGCCGTGGGCTACGACCTCTACGTGCAGATGGTGAACGAGGCCATCGCCGAGCTGAACGGCGAGAAGGTGGAGGAGCCCGACGAGATCACCATCGAGCTCCCCGTGCCGGCGTTCCTGCCCACCGACTACGTCGAGCGCGAGGATCTGCGCCTCGACGCCTACCGCCGACTGGCGGCGGTGACCACCGAGACCGACGTCGACGACATCGCGCTGGAGTGGACCGACCGTTTCGGGCCGGTCCCACCGCCGGCGTCGGCACTGCTCGAGGTCGGCCGCCTCCGTGCGGCGTGCGTGCGCACCGGGGTGCGCGACGTCGCGGTGGTCAAGAACCCGGGGTTGTCGGGTGGGGGGCTGGTGGCGATCATCTCGCCGATCGAGCTCGCCCAGTCGAAACAACTCCGGCTCGAACGGCGGTACAAGGGGGCGGCCTACCGTGCGGAGGACCGCGAGCTGCGGCTGCCGGTGAAGGGCGGCGTGACGATCGCGATCGATCTCGTCGGCGCGCTGGGCGAGCTGGTCCCGGACGCGACACCGCCCGCACCGGAGGGTGCGGGCAGCGTGCCGGGCTGAGTCGGGTCAGCGAGGTTCGCGGGCGACTTCGCGGCGGCCGAAGCCTCCCCAGCTGCCCCAGAACACCAGCGAGAGCACGATCCCGACCGCGCCGACGATCATCAGGATGACGCCGATCGTGTCGAGGTTCACTCCCTGCACGTCGGCGGTGATCGCGAACCGCAGCACGGCGCCGACGGCGATGAGGATGAGTGATCCGGAAATGCCCATGGTGAGTTGTCTCCTTCGACGAGGCCCGCGGTGGGCCACGATCTGAGTTGACGCTCAGGTACCCCCACCCTCACGGGTTGAAACTCCGCTGCGGTCGTGGGCTGTGCGGTCCTCAGCAACCCCGTCCTGAACAGTGCGGCCGTGGTCGCCGAGGAAGAAGGCACCGACCGTGGCGGCGAGTGACGCCACGACGACCACTGCATAGGTCGACAGCCCGAGTGACAGCACCCGACCGGGCACGGTCGAGGGTTCCGCCACGAGGTTGCCGGTGATGCCGACGTTGCCCGCCCACCACAGCGCTTCCCCCAGCGACCCGACCATCGCCGGTTCGAGCACCATCGCCAGCTGCGCGCCGCTGAAGACCGCCACCAGCGTGACCGCGACGAGCACGCCGAGCCGATCGCCCAGCATGGACCGGGCGGTGCCGATCGCGCGGTACGACGATCCTGCGACCCGTGCGCTGGGCAGCGCTCGCAGCACCCGCAGCGCTCTGACCACCCGGAGCATGCGCAGCGCCGGAAGGGCGAGGAACAACACCGAGGGCCAGCGCCGTCGGAGGAACACCAGTGGGCGGCCGCTCACCACGAGCTTCGTGACGAACTCGATCACGAACAGCACCCAGATCACCTCGATGAGGACCAGGACCGGACCGCGCCACGGCGTGGCGCCGGACAGGTCATACGCCACGAGCAGGGCCCACACGATGGCGAGTCCCGCCATCGGCAGGTCGAGGCGGTCCTCGAGCCGTTCAGCGCGCGCCTCGCGGGGCTCCATCATCGCGGTGGGCTCGGATGCATTGGTCAGGGCACTCGTCACGAGGCGCCCCTACCCCCGTTCGACCCGCCCCACACGGGTGCGGGGTGCCCCGGCGGGCCCGCTGAGGGGGGCACACCTGGGTCCGGCCGCTACGATCCGCCCATGCTGTCGCTGCACCGCCGGGTCCGACCATTGCGCCTCGTCGTCCTGATCGCGACCGCCGCCGTCACCGCCTCGGCCTGCGGGGTCGCCGCCGACTCGACCGCCGGCACGGTCGGCGACCGTGACGTCTCGATCGCCGACGTCGACGCCCTGGCACGTGACGAGGTGTTCGTGGGGCTCCCCGGTCAGGAGCTGCCGGAGAGCCGCCTCCCGGGCGACCTCGCGCGCACCGTGCTCGCCTTCGAACTCGAACGTGCCGCGTTGCACGACGAGCTCTCGCGCTGGGGGCTCAGCGTCACCGACGACGAGCGCGACGCTGCGGCGGCGTCGCTCGCCGCCGAGGAGGGGGCTGGTTGGGAACAGTTGGCGCAGCGGTCACGGGAGCTGCTCGCCGACTACTTCGCTGCGCAGCAGCTGCTGGCGGCCCACTTCGCACAGCTCGATCCGGACGACGACACCCTGCGACGCTTCTACGACGCGTCGCCAGGGCTCTGGTCCCAGACGTGCGCTGCGGTCGTCGCCCTCGAACCCGCCGATGTCGATCTTGCCGCGGCGTCGCTCGACGACGGGATCGAACTCGAGCTGCTGCCCGAGCAGGTGGAGGGCGTCGAGCTCGTGGCGTCGGCCGACGAGCAGTGCATCGACGACGCCCAGGTCCTGCCGCAGCTGCGTGAGGCCTTCGCCGACGCCTCCGTGGGCGAGGTGTCCGACCCGCTCGTGATCGATGCCGGCATGCCGTCCGCGTTCTTCTTCCGGGTCGACGAGCGTCGTGTCGTCAGCTTCGACGATGCTCGGGCCCAGCTGGAGGACATCGTCGGTTCACTCGCTCAGCAGGGACCGATGCCCTGGGTGCGGCTGATGCTGGTCGACGCCGAGATCGACCCGCGCTTCGGCTCCGGTGTGGTGCAGAACCCCGACGGTTCGATCCTCATCGACCCGCCGGCAGCACCGCCGGTGCCCGTGACGATGCCGGACCCGGCAGAGTTCGAGGAGTTCGAGGAGTTCGAGGAGTTCCAGGCCGACGACCCGACCTCGGGCTGACGACAGCGTGAGTGCGGTCGATGACGGCCGGCCCGTCGTCCAGGTGGTCGGGCTGGGACCCGCTGGACCCGAACTGCTGACCACCGCCGCAGTCGAACAGATCGAACGGGTCGGTGAACGTCGCGTGCGGACCCGACATCATCCGGCAGCGGCGGTGCTCGGCTCGTCCCCGTCGTTCGACGACCTCTACGACGCGGCCGAGTCGATCCACGCGGTCTACCGGGCCATCGCCGAGTCCCTCGTGGCCGATGCCGTGGAGTTCGGGGAGGTGCTCTACGCCGTACCCGGCTCGCCCGTGGTGGCGGAGCACACCGTCGAGCTGCTGCTCGAGGACGATCGGGTTCGGGTGGTCCTGCACCCCGCGATGAGCTTCCTCGACCTGACGTGGGCGCGGCTCGGGATCGACCCGATCGAGCGGGGCGTCCGTCTGGTCGACGGCCACCGGTTCGCCACCGAGGCGGCGGGCGAGCGTGCCCCGCTGCTCGTCGCGCAGTGCGACCACCCCTTCGTGCTCTCCGACATCAAGCTGTCGGTCGAGGAGACCCCCGACGTGAGCGTGACGCTGCTGCAGCGCCTGGGCCTTGCCCACGAGCGCATCGTCGAGGTGCCGTGGTCCGAGATCGACCGCACCCTCGAGCCCGATCACCTGACCTCGCTGTGGATCCCCGAACTCGACGTGCCCGTCGGGCCGGCGATCGGTCGGGTCGACGCGTTGCTGCGCCGGCTCCGCGAGGCGGACCCGTGGAAGGCGACCCAGACGCACCGGAGCCTGCAGCGCTACCTCCTCGAGGAGTCCCACGAGGTGCTCGAGGCGATCGACGCCTACGACCCGTTGACCGGTGAGGGCGCCGACGAGCTGTCGTCCGAGCTCGGTGACCTGCTGTACCAGGTGGTGTTCCACTCGGCGATCGCCGCCGAGGCGGGGTGGTTCACCCTGGGCGACGTCGTCGAGGGCCTCCACGACAAGCTGGTGCGTCGGCACCCCCACGTGGTCGCACCCGATGCGGGTGACCCCCCGGGGATCGACGACCTGGTCGATGCGTGGGAGCAGGACAAGCGCACCGAGCTGGGCCGGGCCTCGGTCTACGAGGGGATCCCGACCGAGCTCCCGGCGCTGGCCCGGGCGTCGAAGGTGCTGCGCAAGGCGGACCCGACCCCCGACCCCGTGGACCTCGACGACGACGAGCTCGCCGAGGCGTTGTGGGAACTGGCCGGGCGGGCCCACGCCGCGGGACTCGATCCCGAGGCGGCGTTGCGGCGCCGCACTGCCCGGGCGATCAGTGAGCTGCGGGCCGACGAGGGGTGAGCGCGTAGAGTCCCGGGTCATGCCAGCACCGCTCGACATCACCCCGCCCACCGGCCGACTCGGCATCCTCACCCCGGGCATGGGGGCCGTCGCGTCGACCGCGTACGCCGGTGTGCTGGCCTCGCGGAAGGGCCTGGCGGCCCCGGTCGGCTCGCTCACCCAGATGGCGCACATCCGTCTCGGGGCCCGCGAGGACGCCCGCAACCCGCTCATCCGCGAGTTCGTCCCGCTCGCCGGCCTCGACGACGTCGTCTTCGGCGGGTGGGACCCGATCTCGCCCAACGCGCTCGAGGCGGCGCGCACCTGCGGGGTGCTCGACGAGCGTGACCTCGCTCCGTTGTCGGGGGAGCTCGAGGGCATCAACGCCATGTCGGCGGTGTTCGACCAGCGCTGGGTGAAGAAGCTCGACGGCGTCAGGGTGAAGACCGGTGAGTCCAAATGGGACCTCGTCCAGCAGTTGATCGCCGACATCGAGACGTTCCGCACCGAGAACGAGTGCGACCGGCTGGTGATGGTCTGGTGCGGGTCGACCGAGGCCTATCAGGAACCCACCGAGGTGCACGAGACCGTCGAGGCGTTCGAGGCCGGGCTCCGTGCCGACGACCCGAACATCTCACCGAGCCAGATCTACGTTTATGCCGCGCTGACCAGCGGCGTGCCCTTCGCCAACGGGGCCCCCAACCTGTCCATCGACCTGCCCTGCATGGAGCAGCTGGCGATCGAGCGCGGCGTGCCGGTCACCGGCAAGGACTTCAAGACCGGTCAGACGCTCATGAAGACGATCCTCGCCCCGGGGTTCAAGGCGCGGATGCTGGGGATGCGGGGGTGGTACTCCACCAACATCCTCGGCAACCGCGACGGCGAGGTGCTGGACGACCCGGAGAACTTCAAGACCAAGGAGGTCTCGAAGCTGGGTGTGCTCGACACGATCCTCCAGCCCGAGGTGTACCCGGACCTCTACGGCAACATCGACCACGTGGTGCGCATCAACTACTACCCGCCCCGGGGTGACAACAAGGAGGGGTGGGACGCCATCGACATCTTCGGTTGGATGAACTACCCGATGCAGATCAAGGTCGACTTCATGTGCCGCGACTCGATTCTGGCGGCACCGATCGTGCTCGACCTGGCGCTCTTCCTCGACCTCGCGCAGCGTGCCGGTCAGTCAGGGGTCCAGGAGTGGCTCAGCTTCTACTGGAAGGCACCCCAGGCGACCGGTGACGTGCCGCCCGAGCACGACATCTTCATCCAGCAGACGAAACTGAAGAACACCCTGCGCGAGTGGATGGGGGAGGACCCCGTCACCCACTCCGAGGCGGGTTGACGTTCTGTGATGCGAGCGGCGCGGAATTCCGCGTCGCTCGCACCACAGAACGAGGGTGCTGACCCGTCTCGGGCGGCACGAGTTGCCCGTCCTCGTGGGACAGAATGACGCCGATGGTCGCGACGATGTCGAGGAGTGCGCCCCGCCGGATGGGCTACCGGCCCGCGCTCGACGGGCTGCGGGCCGTCTCGGTGCTCGCGGTCATCCTGTACCACGCAGGGGTGTCGTGGATGCCCGGGGGATTCCTCGGTGTCGAGGTGTTCTTCGTGGTCTCCGGATTCCTCATCACCTCGTTGCTGCTCGAGGAGCGCGGTGCCAACGGACGCATCGACCTGCGTCAGTTCTGGGTCCGCCGTGCCCGCCGTCTGCTCCCGGCGCTCTACCTGTTGCTGGCCGTCGTGTCGGTGGCGTCGTTGCTCGTCTACCGCGACGCCGCGGGCCGTCTCGGTGGCGACGTGATCGCTGCGCTCTTCTACGTGTCGAACTGGTGGCAGATCCACCTCGACCAGTCCTACTTCGCCGCGGCGGGCCGCCCGCCACTGCTGCTGCACCTGTGGTCCCTCA
>SKRR01000046.1 GCA_007118345.1 Microthrixaceae bacterium
CCGCTGCCGCTGGTGCTCGACGTCCACGGTCTGATGGAGGGCGCCCAGATCCGTTCCATGCACTCGGGGCTCGGCGAGTACGGCCAGGAACACGGCTTCGTCACCGTTTTCCCCCAGGGCACCGGCGCCCCGGCACGTTGGGATGCCTCCGGACGCGACGGCAACCCCGACCTGGACTACATCGACCACCTCCTCGACCACGTACTGGACGAACGCTGCATCGACGAGGCCCGCGTCTACGCAACCGGGTTGTCCTACGGGGCGATGATGACGTCGCTGCTGACCTGCGAACGGTCCTCGAGGTTCGCAGCGGTCGCGCCGGTCGACGGGATCACCGCACCCGAGGAGTGCGATCAGGAGCGGTCGGTGCCGATCGTGACGACGCACGGCACCGACGACCCGATCCTGTTGTTCAACGGTGGGGTGGGGGACCTCAGCAGCTTCCTCGGCGGGGACGGGCCGGCCGGGACGACCACCACCGTGCCGACCGATCTCGACGGTGAGGGCTACCCCGGGACCGTCGCGGAGTGGGCCGACCGCAACGGCTGTGACCCCGACGCGACCGACGAACGGATCGGCGAGTCGGTCGTCCACCGGGTGTACGACTGCCCACCGGGCGCCGATGTCGAGTTCTACATCGTCGAGGGTGGCGGCCACACCTGGCCCGGCAGCGAGTTCAGCGAGGGCATCGAAAACATCACCGGGCCCACCACGTTCGAGATCGACTGGAACGAGATCGCGTGGGAGTTCTTCCAGCGCCACGCGCTGGCCGACTGAGCGCGGACGACGGGCGCCGGCACCCCGGTGCGTCGTGCCGACGGATGCGCTGGACCGTCCACGGAGAGCGAACCGTCTACTCGAGCCCCTGGGTCGATGTCGCACTCGTCGAGGACGGGCTGAGCCTCACCGCACTGACGTACGCACTCGCGCTCGGCCGGTTGGACGCTGCCCGAGCATGTCGTCTCCCGTGGCGAGGTCGGTCGGTCAGGTCGCCGCGGGTTCGGCCGGCGGTGACGTCCGCGCGTGGCGGTAGGTGCTGGCGTCGGTGCGGAACTCGGGGTGGCCGTAGCTGCGGAGCCGGTGGCGCAGCAGCCGGGTGACGTAGGCGTCGACCGCGGGTCGCAATGGCGGGAGCTTCTCGAGGAGTCGCACGGTCGTGACACGCCCGAGGATGAACGGAGTCGTGACGGCGACCAGTGCCAGGTCGGCCGCGGTCAGCTGCACGCCCATCTCGGTGGCCCGCTCACGGTCGCCGTTGAGGAAGACCTTCACGAAGAAGGCGGTGCTGAAGCTGCGCTCGACCGCCTCACCGATGCGGTTCGGCAGCGACCGGTCCGGGCGGAGGTGGGCAGCCATCGTGGCCCGTACGAGCACCCCGCACGTGTCGTCGTCGAATCCCTTGCGAAGCGTGGCAGCGCGAGCGAGGAAGACCCGGATGAGACCCTCGGGATCAGTGGGGAGGAGCTCCTGGGGGAGTCCGAGGAGGAAGCAGCGGTGGCGCGAGGTCTCGATCTGGGCGCGCTCCACGTCGGTGAACCCCCGCCGCTCCCGTACCGCCGCGGCAGCGAGCAGGAACGAGCCGATGAGGCCCGCGGGCATCTGGTCGACCTGGGGGATCGGGATCCCGAAGCGCTCCTGGTCCCAGCGGGTCGATCGTCGCAGCGCGTTGTACCGGACCATCGAGTGCATCAGACGCACCATCGCAGCGGCCTCGAAACCGGGGCCGTGGCGGTCCATGCCACCCGGGAGCACCGTCGTGGCGAAGAAGCTGGCGGTCTCGTTGACGCGTTGGGCGGCTCGCTTGTCCGACAGTGACCCGGTGATCGCCATCGGCAGCGCGGCGTACTCGTTGATGAACGTTGCGAGGAAGGCGCCTCGGATGGCGAACGGCGCGATGAGCGCCGCGCCGACGCGATCGGCCCGGGCGCCCCGCTCGACCAGGTCCCGGTCGATCCAGTCCGGCGTCGCTTCCATCGCCGCGATGAACCTCACCAGCTCGCCAGGAGCGTCGTCGACTGCGTCGAGACCCTCGCGGCACGCGACCCGCACCATCTCGATGAGTCGTTGCATGCCCAGATCGGGCAGCAGGCACACGTAGGCGTCACACACGACGTCGCCCAACATCGTCGCGGTGGTCATCAGATCGACGAGCTCGTCGTCGGCGAGCAGCTCCGCCCGGGACACCCTCACGTGGCCGGGCAGGTCGGACTCGTCGTCGGGGCCGAGGGCGAGCCGTTCGGGCACCAGGTCGAAATCGACATCGCCGTAGAGCACCGGCAGCTCATCCCGCTGGTGGCGCACGCGGTCCTGCAGCGTGGCGATCGACATCTGTACCCCCGGTCGCTCATCCGGTCGGTGCGCGACGCGATCAGTCTGCCAGAATTCGACCGATCGGGCGCGTTCTTCCCCACCGTGGCTACCAAGGAACCCGCGACAGAAGTGCACCTGAGCGCGCAGCTCTTGAATCCGTGCCGGTTCTCGATGAGGTCGCCGCTGGATGCAGCGACGAGGTGACGCCGAGGTCATCTCACCCAGCGGTCTCAGCGAGAGCCCGAGCGAGCAGATTCGAGAGGCCGACCTCTGCCGCTGTTGCCCGCAGGTCGTCGAGGTCGAGGCCGTCGCCGCTGACGACCAGGATGCCCAGCACGTCACGCCACTGGCGGTCGGAGATGGATCCGCCCTGCTGGTACCAGTCGAGCTTCCTGAGGATCTGGTCCTCGGGTGAAGTGACCCACAGGCCTTGGTCGGTGCCGGGCACGGGCACCAGAACCCGGCGGTCGATCTGTCGCCGATCGAGGAGACCATCGCCGAGGACGAACAGATCCGCCTTCAGGCCCTGCTCCGTCGCGAGGAGGTTGAACGATGTATGGGAGCGCACCGCTGCGAGCGCAGAGCTCACCGGCACGTAGAACTCCGCCTGCATCCGGTCCACCAGTCGGTCACCCGCTCTCCGGTCGACGCTGACGGCGACGTCGATGTCCGCCGTGGCCCGTGGCTCGCCGAAGAAGGAACTCGCCATCGAGCCGCCGAGCGCGTACGGGATCCCGAGTTCGTCGAGGATCGCAGCCACCCGGATCACCAGTGACAGGGGGCCTGTGTCGCTCACGCGGGGTCGACGTGGTGCCACGCCACATCCGCGAGTTCCCGCCCGTGTCGACGACGGACCAGCTCACGAACCAGCTCGTCCTCGGAGATGTCGGGCCGGTCACGGCGAATGCCCGACGACGCCATCGTGACGACGTCGATGCTGAGCCGATCCGCCAGCGCCGCCCTCTCGGCGGGCGTCATCTCGCGCCAACGTTCGATCTGGCGGCGGAACACCTCAGGTTCGGTATCGAGGGGCACCGGTGAGTCGACCACCGCCTGAGCGTACGTTGTCGATCCGACAACGACCGAGTGCGCGAGGAGGTGTGCTGTCCCAAGACATCGGAAACGGGTCTGTCGCGACATAGGAAACCCTGGGGTGGTCGAGTCCGGGGGTGTCGAAGAACCGGTTGGTCATCACCGCAGTCGTGCTCGAAGGACGCTCCCAGGCTGACGTCGCTCGCGAGTACGCAGTGTCGAAGGCATGGGTCTCCAAGCTCGTCGCCCGCTACCGCACCGAGGGCGACGCAGCATTCGAGCCCCGGTCGCGACGACCCAGGAACTCCCCCGGAGCGCTCGATGCCGAGACCGTCGAGTTGATCCTCCAGCTGCGCCAGTCTCTCCACAGCGACGGCATGGACGCTGGGTGCGACACGATCCACTGGCACCTCGAACACCACCACCACGTTCGCGTCTCCACCTCGACGATCCACCGCTACCTGCGACGCGCCGGGCTCGTCACCCCCGCCCCGACCAAGAAGCCGCGCAGCTCCTACATCCGGTTCCAGGCCGAACAACCCAACGAGTGCTGGCAGTCCGACTTCACCCACTGGCGACTCGCTGATGGCACCGACGTCGAGGTGCTCGCCTGGCTCGATGATCACTCCCGGTTCGCCCTCTCGCTCACCGCGCACCAACCCGTGACCGGCCCGATCGTGGTCGCAGCGTTCACCGACATCGTTGCCACACATGGGATCCCGACGTCGACCTTGACCGATAACGGGTCCGTCTACACCGCCCGGTTCGTCGGCGGCCGCAACGGATTCGAGACCCTCCTCGCCCAACTGGGGGTCCACCAGAAGAACTCGCGACCCAACCACCCCACCACCTGCGGCAAGGTCGAACGCTTCCACCAGACCCTCAAGAAATGGCTGGCCAACCAACCCCGCGCAGAATCCACCGCCGAGCTCCAGGACCAGCTCGACCAATTCGTCGAGATCTACAACCACCACCGCCCACACCGATCGCTGTCGAACCGGGCGACCCCCGCCACGATCTACACCGCCCGACCCAAAGCCACCCCTGCCTCCGCCGAGCACATCAACCACCGCGTCCGCGTCGACCGCATCGACGGCTCCGGCAAACTCACACTCCGCCACGACGGCTGCCTGCACCACATCGGCATCGGACGAACCCACGCCCGAACCCCCGTGATCATGCTCGTGGCCGACCTCGACATCCGCGTCGTGCACGCTGCCACCGGCGAACTCCTCCGAGCACTCACCCTTGACCCCACGCGGGACTACCAACCCACCGGGAAACCCCGCTCCCAGAAACGACGAAACCCCCGAACCTGAGGGTCCGAGGGTTTCCGATGTCGCGACACATCACACGAGTGCGCGAGGAGGGACTTGAACCCTCACGTCCTTTCGGACACAGGAACCTGAATCCTGCGCGTCTGCCAATTCCGCCACTCGCGCGAGTGGACTGTGCATCGTAGCCCTACGCCGACGGCGACCCCAACTGTGAACCGGTGTCGCCCGTATCCATCACTACGCTGTGGCGATGGGCATCAAGGGCTTCGAGAGCCGCCTCGAACGAGCGGTCGAGGGAACCTTCTCGCGGCTGTTCCGCACCGGACTCAGCCCGGTCGAGTTCGGGCGCAAGCTGGTGCGCGAGATGGACGCACACCGCACCGTCGGCGTGGGCGGTCGCACCATGGTCCCCAACGCGTACGACTTGTCGATCTCACCGACCGACGCCGAGCAGCTGGCCGACCTGCTGGGCACGCTGCGGCGCGAGCTCGCCGACGCCGCGCGTGAACACGCGCGCGACGAGCGGTACGTGTTCGTCGGTCCGGTCGAGGTGACCGTCGAGGTCGACGAGCAGCTCCGCCCGGGCGTGCTCGTGGTGCGGAGCCGCTTCCACGAGAGCGGAGGTGGGCTCCGGCCGGGCAACCTCCTCCTGCCCACCGGTGATCGGGTGCCCCTCGGTGAGTACGTCGTCTCGGTGGGCCGACACAACGACTGCACCATCGTGCTGGGTGATCCCAACGTCAGCCGACGCCACGCCGAGATCCGTCCGTCTGGCGATGGATTCGTCGTGGTCGACCTGGGGTCGACCAATGGCACCAAGATCAACGGCACCCGGATCGTCGAACACCACCTGAGCGACGGCGACGAGGTGCGGTTCGGCAACACCGTCATGCACTTCCAGGCGTCCTAGGCTCCGCACCAGTGTCAGAGCAGCTGCTCACCGTCCTGAAGCTGTGCCTGCTCGCCCTGCTGTACCTGTTCTTCCTCCGGGTGCTGCGGGCGGTCTGGTCAGAGGTCAACCCTCCGAAGGTGGCCACGGACGTGGCGGCGGTTCCCGCACCTCCCACCGGGCGACGCCGCAAGCGGACAGAGAAGCAACCGAAACCGCCGAGGTCGGCCAAGGGCGCCAAGAGTCGGCGAGGTCCTGTCGCTCCCACCAAGCTGGTGCTGGTCGAGCCTGCCGCACGCGCCGGCACGGAGTACGCCCTCGGACCGGAGCTGACCATCGGTCGCGCCGGCGGTTGTTCCATCGTCCTCGACGAGCAGTACGTGTCACAGGTGCACTCACGGTTCTTCCTCCGCGACGGCTCGGCCTTCGTCGAGGACCTCGGATCGACCAACGGCACCTGGGTCAACGGAACCCGTGCCATCGGTCAGATGCCCGCACGTGTCGGTGACCGGGTCCAGGTGGGCAACGTCGTGATGGAGGTCCGGTGATCGGCCTGTCGTCGGGCGCCGCCTCGGTCGTCGGCCGCGTGCGTTCCGCGAACGAGGACTCGTTCCTCGTCACCGACGACCTGGTCGTGGTCGCCGACGGCATGGGTGGGCACCGCGCGGGGGAGGTCGCCTCGGCGGAGGCGGTCGCCTCGATCGGTGCCATGGCCGGGCGTCGGTCGCTGGCCGATCTGGTCCACGCGATGCACGTGGCCAATCGGAGCATCAACGACCGCGCGTCCGCCGACGAGGAGCTTCGTGGCATGGGGACCACGGCGTGTGTCGTCGGTGTGGTCGACGAGGATGGCGAACACCTGGCGGTGCTCAACGTGGGCGACAGCCGCGTCTACCTGCTCGCGGGCGGTCACCTCAGCCGGCTGACCGAGGACCATTCCCTGGTCGAGGCCCTCGTGCGCGAGGGGCGCATCAGCGCCGAGGAGGCCGAGGTCCATCCGCAGCGCAACGTGCTCACCCGGGCGCTGGGGGTCGAACCCGTCGTGGTCGTCGATGCGTGGCTGCTCGCTCCGAGCGAGGGCGACCGGCTGGTTCTGTGCAGCGACGGGTTGTTCAACGAGGTGACCGAGCAGCGCATTGCCGAGGTGCTCGCCGCCGGCGGAGACCCTTCGTCCACCGCGGCCCGACTCGCCGAGGAGGCGGACACCGCGGGTGGACGCGACAACATCACCGTCGTCGTCGCCGACGTCGTGGGAGCCGATCGTCCGCCCGCGACCGCAGATGAGCGCTACCGGCGGATCGCGACCCCGACGGTCGACCTCGACGACGTCTTCCGCGACCCGGAGAACGACACGGCCACCGTGCCGCTCGTCCCGGTCGCTCCACCTCCGGGCGCGCCGTCGGACGACGCCGACCTCGCGCCGGGTGTCGACGAGGTCGAGTCAGCCTCCGGCGTCGACATTGCGTCCGAAGCGGACACCGGCAGCGGCCCGCTTGATGCCGACGAGCTCGATCCGCAACTCCTCGAGGGTGCCGGCGACGACGCCTCGGGTCCCACGTGGCGCACGGCGGTGTTCATCCTGGCAGTCGGTCTGGTGCTCGCCGCAGCTGTCGGTGTCGTGCTGTTCAACGCCGGTCAGGGCTGGTTCATCGGTCGCGAGGACGACGAGGTCGTGCTGTACCAGGGCACCCCCGGCGGGTTCCTCTGGATCGGCCCGTCCGTGATCGACAGCGTGGAGCTCGAACTCGACTTCGACGACCTGTCGGCACGTGACCGCAGCGACATCGAGAACAACCGGGACTTCGACACCCGGACCCAGGCCGAGCGGTACCTGCAGAACCTCCAGCAGCGAGCGACGACGACCACCACGACCACCACCACCACCACGACCACCACCACCACGACGACGCTCCCACCGCCGCCGCCGGACGCCTTGGTGCCGCCGCCGCCGCCGTGACCGTCACCGACGACCGCTCCCAGCGCGACGCAGCCCTCATCGCG
>SKRR01000313.1 GCA_007118345.1 Microthrixaceae bacterium
CGGGCCGTCCAGCCCTGTCGTCGACGGAGGCGCGCCGGTAGCGTGGCGCGCGATGGCAGTTGACCGCTCCACTCCGGACGATCCCCGACCCACGCCGGGGAATCGCGCGGACGACGCCGTGGTTGGGGCTGAGGTGAGCGTCGCGACCGCACCCCCTCCCACCGAGCCCGTGGGCGACGCGCGCCCGGAGCCGAACGGCATCAACGAGGACGAGACCGGCGACCAGATCTTCAACCGTCTGGTGCTGGCCGAGGTCGACGTCATGTGGCGGGTGGCCATGTCGCTCACTCGCAACCGCGCCGACGCCGAGGACCTGGTGCAGGAATCGCTGTTGCGGGCCTACAAGGCGATCGACAGCTTCGACGGCCGGTACCCCCGCGCGTGGCTGCTGACGATCCTGCGCAACACCGAACGCAACCGCCACCGCCGCCGTCGTCCGGAACTGCTCTCGGACCCCGACATCGCCGAGGAGCGTGGCCCCCGCACCGAGTCCGACGAGGTCGAACGCCGTGCCGAGGACAGCGAGTTCGACACCGCGGTCACCGCGGCGCTCGAGCAGCTGCCCGAGAACTTCCGCCGTGTGGTCGAGCTCGTCGACGTCGACGGGCTCGCCTACCAGGAGGCCGCCGACCTGCTCGACGTGCCGCTCGGCACCGTGATGAGCCGTCTCCACCGTGCCCGGCGACGCATCCGCGAGCTGCTCGTGCCGGCCGGGTTCGGCCCCGGGCCGGTCGACGACCGCACCCCCGACGAGCGTGACGCGGCCGACGCCACAACTGCGGCCGACGCTGCGAGCACCGCCGATCCCACGACCATCGACCTCCCCCCTGGTCCTACCAGCGGAGCCCGACGATGAGCCAGCAGCAACCCCACGACACCGACACCGGCGACACCGCTGCCCCCGGCGGTCTGGGCCAGCAGGGTCTGCCGCCGCTGTCGGCCGACTCCGGGTTGTGCGGCGGGCCGGGTCAGATGTCGTGCAGTGAGGCCAACGAACTCATCCAGCACTACCTCGACCGCATCACCGACGACGAGGTCGGCACGGCGGTGCACGACCACCTCGGTGACTGCCCGCCCTGCGAGCGGGAGTTCGTGGTCTACCAGCGGATCATCGCCTCGTTGGCCCGATGCCGGCCCGACCCGCCGATCGAGACCCGCGAACGGCTCGAACGCTTCTGCACCGAATTGTGCAACGGCGACCAGCCCGACTGAGCGACCTCGACGCGTCCCAGCGGTCGGCTACTTGTAGCCCACCATGATGTGCTCGACCCACTCGGCGGGCGCCGCGTTCATCAGCGTCGACAGGTCCCAGTAGTCCCACCACCGTGTGATCCGACCACCGGACAGGTCCATGACCGACACGAAGGGCAGGTTGACCGTCTCGCCGCTGGTCCACGTCCACCGCTCGACGTGCTCGGTCACGACCGTGTCGCCCTCGCCGATCAGCGTCCAGCCGGGGACGTGCTCGTAGCCGGCGAGCGGTTCGAGTCCCAGCCGCAGCCGTGCCACCACCTCGGCAGGTCCGAACGCTCCCTCCTCGGGGGCGGGCACGTCGCGGTAGTGGGCACCGTCGGCGAAGTGCGACGCGATCGCGTCCCAGTCCCGACGGAACAGGTCGGCCCAGAACGACTCGACGATCGCGTGGTTGGCCGGGTGATCGGACCCCATGGTTCCCCCTCGTGCAGCGGCGCGGGCACTGTACCCGTGACACCGCATCGCGTCGTTCGTCAGTAGCCTCCGACGGTGCCCACCACCACTCCAGCCCCGGGTGAGACAGTCGACTGCGACGAGGTCGTCATCGCCGACTGGGTCGTGCCGGTCGACGGGTCCGGTCGGGTGTTCAGCCCGGGCGCGGTGGCCATCGAGGGCGACACCCTCGTCGACGTGGGCTCGACCGACCAGGTCCTCGCCCGTCGTTCGCCCCGGTCCACCACCCGGCTCGACGGCCACGTGCTCATCCCCGGTCTGGTCAACGCCCACACGCACCTGGCGATGACGATGTTCCGCGGCGTCGCCGACGACATGGACCTCGCCGGGTTCCTCGGCCGGGTCCTGCCCGCCGAGGCCACGGTGCTCGACGCCGAGCGGGTCGAGGTCGCGACGCGTGCCGCGGCGGTCGAGTCGGTGTCGGCCGGGGTCACGACCGCGCTCGACATGTACTTCTTCTGCGACGCAGCGCTCGCTGCGGGCGACGAGGTGGGCCTGCGCATCATGACCGGTCCCGTCGTGCTCGACGCCACCGGCCCCGACGGGATGGGCCCGACCGAACGCATGGCGTGGGCGTCGGGATGGCTCGACGACCATCCTGCCCGTCGTGGCTGGCGGCCGGTGATGGCACCGCACTCCACCTACCTGGTCGGCCGGGAGCACCTCGAGGCGACCCGTGAGCTGGCAGCTGCGCACGACGCCACCATCCACCTGCACGCCGCCGAGACCCTCGAGGAGCTCGCCGATGTGATCGGCCGCCACGGCGCCGCGCCGGTCGAGCTGCTCGACGACCTCGGCATGCTGGGCGGGCGCACCGTGCTGGCCCACGGGGTGCACCTGGGCCCGGACGACATCGCCCGCGTCGTCGCTCGTGGCGCCAGCGTCGTGCACTGCCCCGCGTCCAACCTGAAGCTGGCCGCCGGCATCGCCCCGGTGCCCGACCTGCTCGCCGCGGGCGCGACGGTGGCGCTCGGCACCGACGGCCCGGCCAGTTCGAACGACCTCGACCTCCTGGGCGCCGCGCGGCTCGCGGCGCTGGTGCACAAGGGCGTGTCGGGGGACCCCACGGTGGTGGACGCACCCACGGTGCTGTCGATGGCGACCCTCGGTGGCGCGACGGCGCTGGGCCTCGACGACGCGCTGGGCTCGCTCGAGGTGGGCAAGCTGGCCGACGTCGTCGCGGTCGACCTGGGCACGATCCACACCCGCCCGGTGTACGACCCGGTGTCGTCGCTGGTGTACGCCGCCGGTCGGGGCGACGTGCGCGAGGTGTGGGTCGGTGGGCGTCGAGTGGTGCGCGACGGCGGCGCCACGGGGGTGGATCCGGGCCGGGTCGCCGACGAGCTCGACGCCCTCGGCCCGGTCGTCGGTTCGGCGCTCGGTCACTGAACCGGGGAGCGTGGCCCGGGTGCGGATTGCCCATCGGGGCACCCGGACGCGCGAGCATGCAGGTATGGGGCGACATCTGTTCACACGGTTCAACAGGGCCGCGACGCGGCCGCGTGGTCGACACCGGCCGACGGCCACGGCGGTCGCTGCGGTCGCTTCGGTCGTCGCGGTGGTGGGCGCCAGCGCCTGCGGCGACGAGGGCGGCGCGGCCACGACCGACCCGAGCACGACCGTGGCGTCCACGTCGACCACGGTGCCGCCGATGACGGCGCTCGCCGACGCGGACGTCGGCCAGGTCAGCGTGCCGCCACCCGGCAGCTTCGACGACCCGGCCCGTCTGGTCGGCGTCCGGGTGGGCCACCACGACGGCTACGACCGGGTGGTCTTCGAGCTCGAGGGTGACCTGCCCGGCTACGACGTCGCCTACCTCGAAGGACCCCTCTACGAGGACGGCTCGGGCGACGTGGTCGAGACCGCCGGCACCGATGTGTTGTCGGTGCGCATGACACCGGCATCGGGTGTGGTGCTCTCCCCGGACGGAGTCGAGGAGATCTACAAGGGCGAACGGCGCATCGAGGGCGACGGCGACCCGGTGCTCGAGGTGGTCAGCGCCGGCGACTTCGAGGCGCAGATCACCTGGGGGATCGTCGTCGACCGTCAGCGCCCGTTCCAGGTGAGCCGGCTCGAGTCGCCGAACCGCCTCGTCGTCGACGTCGCCAACGTCTGACCCGGGTCGGGGACCGCCTCGTCGAACAGCTCGGGGAACACCCGGGCGACCCGCGAGAGCAGGTACTCGCCGTAGGGGCCGTCGACGGCCATGACGTCCTCGCCGTCCCACCGCGACGCGCCGGGGCGCACCCGGTGCGTGGCCGCGGGCAGGGGTTCGATGACGGCGTCCCACCCCGGATCGAGGAACAGCGGGAACGAGTAGCGGTGCCGATCGGGCACGCGGACGCGGTGGGCGGTCGAACGCAGTCGCCCGGCGGTGGCACGCTCGAGCATGTCGCCCAGGTTGCACACCAGCACCTCGGGCGACGGCGGCACCTCGACCCACTCGTCGTCGATGCGCACCTCGAGCCCGCCGGTGCCGTCCTGGGCGAGCAGGGTCAGGAGGCCGTAGTCGGTGTGCTCCGCCACGCCCCACTCGCCACGGAACCCCTCCGGTGGCGGCGGGTAGTGGAAGATGCGGAACAACACGGTCGGGTCCGCGCACCAGCGGTCGAACCAGTCCTCGTGCAGGCCGAGGCCCAGCGCCAACCCCGCGAGCACCCGTCGTCCCACGTCGGTGACCCGGTCCATCCAGTCGAGCACCAGCGGGCCGAGCTCGGCGGGCCGGTCGGGGAACAGGTTCGGTCCGTGCAACGGTCGACCTGCTCGCACCGCGGGGTGCTCGTCGTCGAGCTCGGTGCCGAAGTAGTAGCCCTCCTTGCCGTCCGGCACCCCCGACGTCAGCTCGCCGCCGAACGGGAACCAGCCCCGCCACGCCGAGCCACCGCGGCGCATCGCGACCGCGTCCTTCTCGTCGTCGTCGAGCGCGAAGAACGCAGCGGCGGCGTCGCGCAGCCGGTCGAGCAGCGTGGGGTCGATGCCGTGGCCGGAGATGCCGAAGAAGCCCTGTTGCTCTGCGGCGCGCACCAGCTCGGCCCCCACGGAGGCACGCTCCTCGGGGGTCGAGTCAGCGCTGACCAGCGCTGCGACGTCGATCACCGGGACGCTCGGGTGGCTCACCCCGACACGATCCCACAGTCGGCGTCGGGGTCTCCCGTCAGCGCCCGGGCCTTCTGTCCCGCGAACTCGGTGGTGATGCCCCCACTCCGCGGGACAGAACCGGGGTTGGGGCGGAGACCGCGGGGGTAGGTTGCGCGGATGCAGTTTCGATTCCTCGGCCGGTCCGGCCTCAAGGTCAGCGCCATCTCGTACGGCAACTGGATCACCCACGGCTCCCAGGTGGAGGACGACCGCGCGATCGAGTGTGTGCACGCCGCGCTCGAAGCGGGCATCACCACCTTCGACACCGCCGACGTCTACGCCGGTACCCGCGCCGAGGTGGTGCTCGGCCGAGCGCTCGCGGACCAGCGCCGCGAGTCGATCGAGCTGTTCACCAAGGTCTACTGGCCGACCGGGCCGGGCCCCAACGACATGGGCCTGTCGCGCAAGCACATCATGGAGTCGTGCCACGGATCGCTGCGGCGGCTCGGCACCGACTACGTCGACCTGTACCAGGCGCACCGGTTCGACCACGAGACGCCGCTCGAGGAGACGATGACCGCCTTCGCCGATCTGGTCCGCCAGGGCAAGGTGCTCTACCTGGGCGTGTCGGAGTGGTCCGCCGAGCAGATCCGCGCCGGCGCCGAGCTGGCCGCCGAGCTGAAGGTGCCGTTCGTGTCGAACCAGCCGCAGTACTCGCTGCTGTGGCGGGTCATCGAGGGCGAGGTGGTGCCCGTGAGCCGTGAGGTCGGCGTCAGCCAGATCGTCTGGTCGCCGATGGCCCAAGGCGTGCTGACCGGCAAGTACCTGCCCGGTCAGCCCGTTCCCGAGGGGTCACGCGCCACCGACGACAAGGGCGGTGCCGATTTCGTGGGCCGGTTCCTGCGCGACGAGGTGCTCGAGGCGGTCCAGCAGTTGGCCCCGCTCGCCGACGAGGCCGGCATGACCATGGCGCAGCTGGCGCTCGCGTGGGTGCTGCGCAACGACAACGTCGCGTCGGCCATCGTCGGTGCGTCACGGCCCGAGCAGCTGGCCGACACCGCTGCCGCGGCCGAGCTCACCCTCGACGACGACCTGGCCGCCCGGGTCGAGGAGATCCTCGCTCCCGTGGTGGTCGACGACGTGGCGCTCACCGAGAAGATGACACCCCGGACCCGACTCGTGTGAGTCGGATCCGGGGCGCCCGGTTCCCGCCGGGTCTTCCAGCTCCGTCGGCACGTCCACGACCCGGCTCAAGAATTCCGAAGGGAAAACGGGGTTCGGTCAGGCGTCAACCCTGGGTGTGATCGCTCGTTCGTCGTCGCGAGGGCGCCCTTGACGGTCCTGTCTGCACCCGACGACACTTGTCCGACTGGGGCTGCGTCCCCGGCCGGTGACGCCGGCGGGACGGCGAGGCGAACGATGCGAGGGGTGGCGACATGAGGCGACGGACGCGGGTGGCGCTGGCTGCGATCTGTGTGATCGGAGTGGCGGCGGTGACCCTGCCGGCCCAGGTGAGCGCCCAACGGGTGCTGAACCCCGGACTGGTGTCGCTCAGCGCAGATGACGGCCAGCTCCGCATCGGCAGCTTGATCGACATCGACCTGTTCCCGAACCCGTTGCCCGAGTGCGCCGACGGGATCGACAACGACGGCGACGGCCGCGTCGACCTCGATGACCCGAACTGCGCCCCGGGTCCCAACGGCGAGCCGCGCTGGATGGACAACAGCGAGCTGGCGCCCGGTTTCCAGCCCAAGATCGACGTGTCGATCACCGGCAACGTCGAGGAGGACGGCACGCTGACCGTCGCGCCGGCCGACGTCGTGTTCCCGCCGGCCTACGTCGGCGTCCGGAACCCCGTCGACGGCACCACCTCGGTGCTGACCGCACGTGTGGTGCCCACCCAGAACGCCACGGGGTTCATCGACCCGATCACCGGTGCGGCCGAACTGAACGTGGCATTCCGCATCCGCATCTCGGGGTTCATCTTCGGCAACGCCATCAGCAGCACCTGCTCGATCGGCACCGTGGCCAACCCCGTTCGCCTGAACCTCGTGACGGGCGTGAAGCCACCCATCGGCGAGGCCGGTCAGCTGACGGGCGCGCCCTACAACCCGATCAACGGCACGGCCCGTCTCGTCGACAACGCGTTCTCCGTTCCGGGCGCCACGGGATGCCAGGCCGGGTTCCTCGACATCTCGGGGATCATCAACGACCAGGCGGGCCTCGGTTCGCCGGCGGGCCGCAACTCCGCGGTGATCTTCGCCCGCACGGGTCCGGTCCTCGGCAAGGGCGTCGACGCCCGCATCGTGTCGAACCCGCCGGTGCTGGGTGGCAACGCGCCGCTGACCGCGGGGCTGGACGCGTCGACCTCGATCGTCGCCAAGGGCCCCGCGACCTACGAGTGGACCTTCTCCGACGGCACTTCTGCCGAGGGGTCGAACGTGACGAAGACGTTCAACGCATCGGGTGCGCAGTCGGTGACCCTGCGCGTCACCGACGCTGACGGTGACTTCGACGAGCGGACCATCGACTTCCTGCTGACTGGCGACACGACGACGACGGTGCCGCCTACGACGTCGACCACGTCCACGACGGTGCCGCCCACGACGTCGACCACGACCACGACGGTGCCGCCCACGACGTCGACCACGTCCACGACGGTGCCGCCCACGACGTCGACCAC
>SKRR01000174.1 GCA_007118345.1 Microthrixaceae bacterium
CGATCTCGCAGGTGCCGAGGTCGTGCAGTGCTACGTCCACGACGGGAGCGGACACCTGCGACGGCCCGACCAGGAACTGCGCCGTTTCGCGAAGGTCCACCTCGAACCAGGGGCCACTGCGCTGGCCCGACTGACGATGAGCGAGCGGGACTTCGCCGCATGGGACCCCGAGCAGGGTGGGTGGACGGTGGCGCCGGGGTCCTACGAGCTCCGCGTCGGCGCGTCGAGTCGGGATCTGCGAGCGCTGATCGATCTCGACGTCACTCCTCGGGGTGTCGGGTGAGCCCACCCGTCAGCTCACCGAGCAACTGATCCAGCAGCGGCAACGGCATCCCCACGACGCCGCTCCGGTCCGCGCCGTGGATCGACTGCACGAACGCCTCGAGCGGCGCCATGTGCCCGCCGTCCTCGATCCGGTACGAACCGGAGGTGTCGAACGGTTCGAACCGGCGCACGTAGGACTTCGCCTCGACCCACGAGAACGGCCGCATCGTCACCTCGACGACGTCCACCCCGTCGATGACGGTCACACCGCCGTCCGCGGTGACCGCCACGCCGTTCACCAGACGATGCGTGGTTCCCGACATCTCGCAGAGCTGCTCGACCGCCGAGTCGACATCGGGCTGCTTGGTCAGCAGGACACCGTCACCGCCCCGGTCGAGCACGCCGACCTGGTCCGCGGCGACCACCACCCTGCCCGGGTGTCGCGGCGCGACGTCGGCCAGCTTGCGGCGGGCGAGCTCCAGCGCCAACCCCTCGGCGCCCACCTGCCCGAGCAGGCCGTCGGCGGCCCGCTCGTCGACGTCGGGCGGATCGATCTCGACGGACCAGCCCACCGAGCGCAGCACACCCGCCCGGTACGCAGAACCGGACGCCAGCACCAGGTCGCCTGGGTCTCGCATGGGAGGATTCGAGCACGCCGTCATGTCCGCGAGTCTGGTCGCGTCGGGGGACCCGAACGTCGCTCGCCATGCCTGAGCACGGTCGAGGAGTCACCGACCGGCACACGGAGGCGCTGCGCCACCGCCCGCCCCGACGTCCCCGGTCGCCGTTGGTGAGCCACCCGGCGAACGATCTCGCGCACGACGCTAGGTTGCGAACCGTGCCGACCGAACTCCCACCAGCCGACGACACCGCGGTGCTGACGATGGAGCTCCAGCGCGGCGTCGTCGGCGATCTCGCCACCATGCCCGCCCTCGCGACGGCCGCTGCCTCGCGATCGGTGCTGAGCGCCGCCGGACGCCTCGCCGCGTGTGCCCGGGCCGCGGGGGTGCCCGTGGTGCACGCGAGGGTGCACTGGTCCCGTGACCGTCGTGGCACCCCGACGAACGCGCCGTTGCTCGCCGCGCTCGCACGGGTGCCCGGCCACCTCGAGGAGGGCACCGATGCGGTCGACCCGGTGGCTGAGCTGGGCGACACCTCCGGCGACCTGGTCAGCTGGCGCCGCCACGGGTTGACCCCCTTCACCGGAACCGACCTGGATCCCCTCCTCCGCTCCCTCGGGGTGGGGCACCTGGTCGTCATCGGCGTGTCGCTCAACGTCGGGGTGCTCGGTGCGTGCTGCACCGCGGTCGATCTGGGCTACCGGGTGGCCGTGCCGACCGACGCCGTCGTCGGCGTACCCGTCGAGTACGGCGACTCGGTCCTCGAGCACTCCCTCGCACCACTGGTCACCAGCACCACGACCGACGACCTCGTCGCCGCGTGGCCGTCGGGCCCCTCCCCCGCGACGCAGCCTGCATGCTGATGCCCGAAGCGGCCAGCAGGCGTCAACGTCCGAGCGCAGTCGCGAGCGCTGCCGCGGCGTCGAGCACCTCGCTGCGTTCGTCGCCCGGCACCATCAGGGCCACCCAGTCGATCCCCAGCTCGCCGAGGCGGTCGACCTCGTCGACGAGCGGCTCGAGGCCCCGCTCGGGGTCGTCGAGGTAACCGGCGAGCGAGAACGGCACGAAACAGGTCGTGGGCGTGTCGCTGCGCCCGACGGCGTCGCACTCGGTGCGCAGTCGATCGAGCCGCGACCGGAGGTCGTCGTGGTCGCAGATCGACGCGGTGCGCAGGGCGTCGCCCACATCTCCCGGTGTCGGGAACGGACTCCAACCCTGGCCGTGGCGAACGGCCCGACGGATGGCCGCGACGCTGTTGCCACCGACCCAGATCGGAGGGTGCGGCAGCTGCACGGGTGTGGGCAGGACCCGTGCCGAGCGTGCCGCCCATCCGTCACCCTCCGCCTCGACCAGTTCACCGGACCAGATCCGGGGCAGCAGCTCGAGCGCCTCGTCGAGCAACGCCGCCCGGCCGTCGAAGTCCCGTCCGAGGGCGCGGAACTCGGGGCGGAGGTAGCCCGCGGCGACGCCCAGCACGAGTCGGCCGTCGGACACGACGTCGAGTGACGCGATCGCCTTCGCAGCCAGGAACGGGTTGCGGTAGGCCAGCACGTAGACGTTGGTGTGCAACAGCAGGCGCTGCGTGGCGGTCGCTGCGACGGCCAGCGCGACGGTGGGTTCCAGCGCATGGTGGCCACCCGCCGACAACCAGCGATCGTCAGGTGCGGGGTGGTCGGTGACGTAGGCGGCGTCGAACCCCAGCCGCTCGAACCCGGTCGACAGGTCGACGATCGCAGCTGCCGAGCACAGCTCGCCACCAACGCGGTCGACCGGAAGTCCGAGCGACACCCTCGGCCCGACGTGCGCCGTGCGCGACAGCCACTCGCGTGCACGGTCCGACGAGCGTCGATCGACCTCGTGTCCGCCGTCGACCACCAGTCGCTCCACCGATGCGCCGGACGCGGCGAGCACATCGGCCGCAGCTGCCGCCAGGAATCCCGGCACCACTTCGTCCTGCTCCGCCCACACGGTCAGCAGCCGGACATCTCGCCCCAACTCGTTCGGCAGGTCGCCCGACACGGTCTCGGGGACGAACCCAGCGAAGCTGATCACAGCGTCGCAGCTCACCCCCGACAGCACCGCGGCGAACGCGACCGCAGCGCCCTGCGAGAACCCGGCGAGCGCGACCTGCCGGCCCGACCGGGCGACCTGGTCCACCACGTCGGCCACACGGGAGACGGAACGCGCGAGTTGCTCGTCGTCGACCCCCCGTGCGCCGGTGGCGAACCACGAGCGGACACCGTCGCCATCCCTCGGCGCGCCGGGCGCGACCACCTCCCAACCCGACGGCGCGACGCGGCGTCCCCACGCCCGTGCGCTCGCGGGTTCGTCGCCGTGACCGTGCAGGGCCACGAGCACACCGCGCCCGCGGTCCAGGTCCACCATGGGGCAACTCTCGTCGGGTCCGAGGCACCGGCGCAAACACCGAACAGCGCTCGGGGCCGTCGACGCGGACCCGGTCCGGGTGGATCCGGGTGACGGCGCCTCCACACTGGGACCACCGTGCACCCAGGACGACGTCAGCGCCGACACGCCCCACAGGACGAGCCCTCGCTCGACCGCTCGCTGCGCGCGCTCGTCGACGAGCACTCCGACGCCTGCTATCGACTCGCCCTCGGCGTGGTGCGGGACCGCTCCTTGGCCGAGGACGTGGTCCAGGACGCCATGATCAAGGCATGGCGCTCCCTTGCGGGCTTCCGTGGCGAGAGCTCGAAACGCACCTGGATCCTTCGGATCACCCACAACGCCGCCATCGACGCACTCCGCCGACGCCGCGAACAGTCCACGGCTCCCGAGGACCTGCCCGATGACGGCTCGGGAGCCGGCGAGGATCCTGCTGCGCGTGCAGCGGACCGCGACGACCTCGCCGCGCTCGGGCGGGCGCTCGCCGACCTCGACGAGCTGAGCCGCTCGATCGTCGTGCTCCGTGAGGTCGAGGGGCTCAGCTACGCCGAGATCGCCGAGACCCTCGAGCTGTCGATCGCGACCGTCAAGACACGACTGCTCCGCGCGCGGCGCACCCTGGAATGTGCCGTCAGAAACCGGGAGGACCCATGATGACCGGCCCCACACCCGACGACCACACCGATTCCACTGGCGAAGAGGACGTGGAGCTGCCCGAGCTCACCGCGGATCTCCACCGGTTGCTCGGGCCCGGGGACGACCTGGGCGGACGCACCGCACAGGGGCTCGACCGACGGCTCCGGTCGGGTTCCGCGTCGTCGCTGGCGCTCGAGCTGCTCGGGGTGGGCTGGTGGACCGCACGGGAGATCCTCAGCGACGGCACGGTTCCCGCCGATGGAGAACGAGGAGATCGAAATGGATGACCTGAGGTGGATCTGGGCGGTCGTTGCGATCGCCAGCGCACTGCTCTTCGGCGAGATCGCCGGGCGTCTGGTACGCAAATCCGCGCGCCGGCGGCGCGACGGCGATCCGGTCGAGGTCGCCGAGCGCATCGGTTCGGTGGTCTTCTGGGCCTCCACGGCGGTGGGGCTGCTCATCGCGATCGCCGTCCTCGATCGATCGATCCTCGACGAGGCCACCGAGCGGATCGCCGAGCATGCACCCCGGTTCCTGCTGGCCGCGCTCGTGCTCATCGGTGGACGCGCGGCGTCCATCGTCGTCGCGGCGATGGTCGGCCAGTCGGCACGCAAGGCGACCGGTGTGCGCCAACGTGGTCTCGAAGGTGCGCTGCAGGCGGTCGTGCTGGCCGCAGCAGCCGTGTTGGCACTGGCAGAGCTGGGGATGCCGCCGGGCCTCGTCCTGGTGGTGGTCGGGATCGCACTGGGCGCTCCCTCGCTCGCGCTGGCGCTGCTGAGTGTCGCCGGAGGACGTGGCGTCGCGAGCGAGCTCGCTGCCGGGAGGGCGTTGCGGCACCACATCGTCGAGGGCCAGCTCCTCAGCTGGGGTGGGGTCACGGGACGAGTGGTGGGACGGCACGCTGTCTCGGTCGAGATCGAGACCGACGACGGTACCCGGGTGCACCTGCCGAACCGTCAGCTCCTCGAGAGTCCGTTCGATCTCCTGGCCGGTGATGCCTGAGCCGGTCGAACGGATGGGCCGACCGGCCCATTTCGACCCGTCGTCGCGACTTCTGCGCGCTCCGAGCGTCCATCTCCTGACAGCGAGGAACGGAGTCCGCCCGTTCCGAACCGCTGTGCCGCAATCCCCATCCCCGTCTGGTGCTTCGAACAGGGTGAGGTGACGACGAAGGGGCCCCGCCGACGCGGGGCCCCGACGCGTCGGGCCGGTAGGGTCGGGACCATGCTCCGCCACGTGGTCCTGCTGCGTCTCGACGACGGCGCCGACGCCGCCATGGTCGAGCGCATCGCCGACGCCCTCCGGGCCCTGCCCGACTCGGTGCCGAGCATTCGGGACTACTGCGTCGGGGTCGATCAGGGCCTCGCCGAGGGCAACGCACAACTCAGCGTCGTCGCCCTCTTCGACGACGAGGCGGGCTACGCCGAGTACCGCGATCACCCGGACCACGTCGCGATCATCGATCGGCACATCCGACCGGTCCTCGCCGGCCGCATGGCCACCCAGTACTCGCCGGAGCCACCTCGAGCGACATTCGCCTGAGCTCGAGGCGCACGCCTCCCCGCGCGTGACAGCGGTCACCTGATGCTCTATCGTCCTCGGGACCAACGCAGGTTGGTCCGGTCGAGGCGAATCCCGGCGGTGGTGACACCAGCGGCTCGCCTCCCGGTTTCCGGAAAGGCCGTGTGGACGGATTCGGGGGGTTTCGTCCACACGGTCTCCGGACACCTCTCCCGACGGGCCTCGCTGGGGACTGCGGGCACTCCGAGCGGCGCTCGGGCATAGTTGGAGCGTGTCCATCCAGAAGTTCTCCGCTCCCGACCCCAGCCCTGCGTCGGGGTTCATCATCATCGACCTCCCCCACGCCGAGGCTGCCGACGGCGTGGTCAGGTGCGCGAAGAAGGTCCTCGTTGACGGCGCCCGCACCATGGCGCGGTCGCGGACCTACGCGTGGGCCCTGCTCGAGCAGCAGCGCAGCGGCGCGTCGGCGGGCATCAGCGCCGCCGGTGAGCGTGACGCCGCCATGGCCGCCTTCCTCGATGCGGCCGGGCCGGCCAGCGACTCGGGCACGCTGGTGCTCGACGCGGCCAAGGGCGTTGGCGTCGAGGAGCTCGATCCGCTGCGGGCCGGTGATCCGCGACACGACGGCGATGACGCCGAGCTGCTCGCAGCATCGTTGGTCGGTGCAGTCGCAGCGACTCCCGCCGGCCTGGACGGGCGGACCGTCGGGATCGAGGGCGCCGGCACCGCGCTGCCTGCGGTCCTCCGGGCGTTCGCCGCCGCCGGCGCGCGTCCCACCGCCATCGGACTCGCGGATCGCACCGTGATGCTCCCCCTCGGTGCGGATCCGCACGTCGTCGCCACGGCGTTCGACGCCGATGGCACTGCGTTCGATCCCGAGGTCCTGCCCGATGCGACCGTGGTCGCGGAACACCACGTCGACGCGCTGTTGCACGCCGAGGTCGACATCCTCGTGTGCGGCTCGAAGGTCGGGCTCGTCGACCACGAGGTGGCGCCACGCCTGAGCGCGGCGGTGCTCGCCCCGATCGGCCCCGTACCCGTCACCGCCAAGGCACTCGCGGTGGCAGCTCGCAACGGCGTCGTGGTCCTTCCCGACTTCCTGACCACCGCCGGTCCGCTGCAGCGGTTCCTCGTCGAGGGGTCAGCCGAGCAGGTCGCGGCGGCGACCGATGCGGCCGGCAGGAGCGCGGAGTTCGTGACCCACGCCGAGGGTGCACACCTCGGGGCCTGTCTCGCCGCCGAGGAGTTCCTCTCCTCGTGGTGCGACGAGCTGCCCTTCGGTCGCCCCCTCGCCTGACACCTCCCCGCGCCGCCCTCGGGCGGACTCCGGTTCCCCGAGTGCGGCGGCTACCGTGGACGGACTGTCACAGGAGGTCTGCAATGCGCCCCGGTCCGTTCACCTTCCCCGAGTTCGACGACGTCGAGTCCCACCGTCAGCACCTCAAGGAACGTCTCGCCGCCTCGTTCCGACTGTTCGGCCGCTTCGGATTCGATGAGGGCGTCGCCGGCCACATCACCGCGCGCGACCCTGAGCACGCAGACCGCTTCTGGGTGAATCCCTTCGGCCTGAGCTTCCGCCAGCTGCGCGCCTCGGACCTGATCTGCGTCGACCACAGCGGCGAGGTCGTCGAAGGTGACTGGCCGGTGAACGTGGCGGCGTTCGCCATCCACTCCCAGGTGCACGCCGCCCGGCCCGACGTGGTCGCCGCCGCACACTCCCATTCGGTGTACGGCAAGACCTTCAGCTCCCTGGGGGTTGAGCTCGACCCCCTCACCCAGGACTCCTGCGCGTTCTTCGAGGACCACGCGCTGTTCGACGACTTCACGGGCGTGGTGGTCGACACCGCGGAGGGCGCACGGATCGCGGAGGCGCTCGGGGGCAACAAGATGGCGATCCTGCGCAACCACGGGCTGCTCACCGTGGGCACCACGGTCGACGCCGCGGCGTGGTGGTTCATCACGGGCGAACGGACGTGCCAGGCCCAGCTGACGGCGATGGCGGCCGGCAAACCGGTGTCGATCGAGCCCGAGGCGGCCCGGCTCACGCATTCCCAGGTCGGCTCCGAGCTCGCCGGCCAGTTCAGCTTCCATCCCTTGTACAGCTGGATCGTCAGTGAGGAACCGGACCTGCTCGACTGAGCGGAGCGGGCGGGGCCGCCCCCGACGCCCGGGCGCGATAGCGTCTCGGTCACAACCGAATCGCCGCATCCCACCCGGGAGAGTCCCACTGCGAGTGGGCGCCGAAGGAGCAACCGCCCCGGAATCTCTCAGGCATCCGCACCGGACGGGACGGGCACCTCTGGAGAGCAGCCCGTTGGGCTCACCGAAGGGGAAAGCCGAGACCGAGCGTCACGGCGAAACTCTCAGGTCCGACGACAGAGGGGGGCGCCACCTCACCCCACCGCGCGGATCCGGAGCCAGCCCCGATGACCACTCCCGTCACCCAACTGCCAGTCGAGGATTTCGCCACGCGCCACCTCGGGCCTGACGACACCGAGATCCGACGCATGCTCGACGTGCTGGGACTCGAGTCGCTCGACGAGCTCGTGGAGCGAGCGGTGCCCGCGGCGATCCGCGACGACGCGCCGCTGGGACTCGACCACCTGCCCGACGAGGCCAGTGCGCTGGATGCGCTCCGGTCGCTCGCAGCGCGCAACCAGCGGTTCACCTCGCTCATCGGCACCGGTTACCACGGGACCCACACACCCGGTGTCGTGCTGCGCAACGTGCTCGAGAACCCTGCCTGGTACACCGCCTACACCCCGTACCAGCCCGAGATCTCCCAAGGACGCCTCGAGGCGTTGCTGAACTTCCAGACCGTCGTCGCCGAGCTCTGTGGCATGGACCTCGCGAACGCCTCCCTGCTCGACGAGGCGACGGCGGCCGCCGAGGCCATGACGCTCGCTCGTCGCAGCTCGAAGGTCGCCGGTGACCTCTTCTTCGTCGACGACGACTGCCACCCCCAGGTGATCGAGGTCGTTCGCACCCGGGCCGAACCGCTCGGGATCAAGGTGCTCACCGGCGACCCGTTCACCGATCTCGACGGTCACGAGCCCTTCGGTGCGCTGCTCGCACACCCCGGGAGCTCCGGCGCCGTTCGCGACCTCGCAGGCGTCGTCAGCCAGCTGAAGGACTCGGGCGCCACCGTCGCGGTCACCACCGACCTCCTGGCACTCACGCTGCTCACCCCGCCGGGTGAGTGGGGCGCGGACGTGGTGGTCGGCTCGGCACAGCGGTTCGGCGTGCCGATGGCGTTCGGGGGGCCCCACGCCGGGTTCATGGCAGTGCGCGACGACAGTCGACGATCGCTGCCGGGGCGCCTGGTCGGCGTGTCGGTCGACCGTCACGGCCGGCGGGCACTCCGCCTGGCGTTGCAGACACGTGAGCAGCACATCCGCAGGGAGAAGGCGACGTCGAACATCTGCACCGCCCAGGTGCTGCTGGCGGTGATGGCGGGCTGCTACGCGGTGTACCACGGGCCCGAGGGGCTCACGGCGATCGCCCGTCGGGTCCACGGCCTCACCGTCGCAGCGGGCGGAGCGCTCGCGGCGGCGGGCCACCAGCTGCAGAGCGACGAGGTGTTCGACACGCTCACGGTCCGCACTCCCGGTGGCGCCGACCAGGTCCTCGCCGCCGCGCTGGAACAGGGTCTCAATCTCCGACGCACGTCGGCCGACGCCGTCGGCTGCACGTTCGACGAGACCACCACACCGGAGGTCGTCGTGCGGCTGCTCGCCGCGTTCGGGGTCGACCTCGACGCCACGACCATCGCTGGTGCAGCCGCCGAGGCTGCTGCGAACGGTCCGGCGGTACCTGCGTCGTTGCGGCGCACCAGCAAGTTCCTCGAGCACCCCACCTTCAGCGACCACCGCTCCGAGACCGAGATGCTGCGGTACCTGCGCCGCCTCGCCGACAAGGACCTGGCGCTCGACCGAACGATGATCCCGCTGGGTTCGTGCACCATGAAGCTGAACGCCACCGCCGAGATGCTGCCGGTGACCTGGCCGGAGTTCGCGGAGATCCATCCGTTCGTCCCGCGGGACCAGGCCGCTGGCTACCTCGAGATGATCGACCAGCTCGAGTCGGCGCTCGTGAGGATCACCGGGTACGACGCGGTGTCGCTCCAACCGAACGCGGGGAGCCAGGGCGAGCTGGCCGGCCTGCTCGCCATCCGCGGGTACCACCGCTCGCGCGGTGACGTCCACCGCGACATCTGCCTGATTCCGGCCTCTGCGCACGGCACCAACGCGGCGAGCGCCGTCATGGCGGGCATGCGGGTCGTCGTGGTCGGCACGGACGACGCCGGCAACGTGGACCTCGCGGAGCTCCGGGCCCGCCTCGAGGAGCACGGCGACGCGGTGGCCGCCGCGATGGTCACCTATCCGTCGACGCACGGGGTGTTCGAGGAGGGCATCGCAGAGCTGTGTCAACTCGTCCACACCGCCGGCGGTCAGGTGTACGTCGACGGCGCGAACCTCAACGCGCTGGTGGGGCTGGCCCGCCCCGGCACGTTCGGCGCCGACGTCAGTCACCTCAACCTGCACAAGACCTTCTGCATCCCCCATGGCGGGGGCGGACCCGGCGTCGGTCCCGTGGCGGTGCGGAGCCACCTGGCCCCCCACCTGCCCAACCATCCCCAGTGGGACGGGGCAGGACCCGAGTCGGGCCCCGGCCCGGTGTCGGCCGCCCCGTTCGGCTCGGCGGGCATCCTGCCCATCTCCTGGATGTACATCACGATGATGGGTGACCGGCTCCGCCGTGCGACCGAGGTGGCGATCCTCTCGGCGAACTACGTGGCAGCGCGTCTGGCCGAGCACTACCCGGTCCTCTACACCGGGCGCAACGGACTGGTGGCGCACGAATGCGTGATCGACCTGCGACCGATCGAGCGTTCCAGCGGGATCTCGAACGAGGACGTCGCGAAGCGGCTCATCGACTACGGCTTCCATGCGCCGACGATGTCGTTCCCCGTTCCCGGCACCCTGATGATCGAGCCGACCGAGTCCGAGTCGCTCACCGAGCTCGACCGCTTCTGTGACGCGATGATCGCCATCAGGGGCGAGATCGATCGCGTCGTCGAAGGTGAATGGCCCGCAGGGGACAATCCGTTGGCCAACGCTCCCCACACCGCCGACGAGGTCGGCGGTGACGAGTGGACGCATCCGTACCCACGCTCGTTGGCCGCCTGGCCGCTCGACTCGCTGCGCGACGCCAAGTACTGGGTCCCGGTCGCGCGGATCGACGGCGGCTACGGCGACCGCAACCTGATGTGCTCCTGTCCGCCGATCGAGGACCTCGCCGACTGACCACCGCCCGGCGGGTGGCCCGGAGAACCGCTCAGTCGCGACGGACGAACGGCAGCTCGACACAGGTGCCAGGCACCTCGGTGCCGCGCACGTCGAGCACCACGTGGTCCCCCACCGCGATCGACGGCTCCACGTAGGCCAGCGCGATGCCGGCAGCGAGCGTCGGGGAGAAGTTCCCGCTCGTCACCACGCCCACGTCACGTCCGTCGCGCCGCACCGCCTGACCGCTGCGGGGCGGACGGCGACCCTCGACCCGGATCCCACGCAGCACGCGGGCAGGGCCGCTGGCACGCGCCGACTCCAGGGCGCTGCGGCCGCGGAAGTCACCCTTGTCCCACCCCACCACCCATCCGAGCCCGGCGTCGAGGGGTGTGATGCCGGGGCCGAGCTCGTTGCCGTGCAACGGCAACGACGCCTCGAGTCGCAGGGTGTCCCTGGCGCCGAGCCCCGCGGGCGAGATCCCTGCGTCGAGCAGCGCCTGCCAGAAGTCGGTGGCGGCCTCCACGGGCACGGCGCACTCCACGCCGTCCTCTCCGGTGTACCCGGTTCCGGCGCTCCAGCAGGTCGTGCCGCCGAACTCGAACGGGGCGACGCGGAAGCGGCCGACATCGGCCGCTTCGGCTGACACGGAGGACAACCGTCGTCGGGCCTCGGGCCCCTGCACCGCGAGCACCGCGCGTGTCGGGGTGGTGTCCTCGACCGAGACGCCGTCGACGTTCGACGCGGCCAGGGCGTCACGCACCGGTTCGGTGTTCGAGGCGTTCGGCATGACGTCGAAGGTGTCGGGGCCGACCCACCAGATGATCAGGTCGTCGACGACGGAACCGTCGTGGGGGTCGAGCAGATGGGTGTACTGGGCCCGACCGACATCGATCCGGCCGAGATCGTTCGAGAGCGAGCGTTGGAGGGCCTCGGTGGCACCCGGGCCGGTCACCCGGACCGTGCCGAGGTGGCTCACGTCGAACACGACGGCGTCGGTCCGGCACCGCCGGTGCTCCTCGAGGGTGCCCTCGGGGTAGGACAGTGGCATCTCCCAGCCGCCGAAGGGCACCATGCGGGCCCCGAGCTGGCGGTGCTGGGAGTCGAGGGGTGAGGTGCGCACCCGGGCGGTCAGGTGTCGCCGACGGCGCGCCGGGCCTGTTCGTCCACAGCACCGGTGGCGGTGGACGATGTCGGGCGGAGCTCGATGATCCGCGTGTCGATCTCGTCCTTGACCCCGGCCAGCGGGAGCACGTTCAGCACCCCCTGGCCCTGTTGCAGCACATCCACGAGCTCCTCGCCCGATCGGACCAGCACCGACCGTCGGCCGCTGATCACCAGGTTCGCCGACGAGACGTCCTCGCCGAGCTGCTCACGGAGGTAGCTGAACACGGTGCGGACCGATTCCAACTTGAGCCCGGCGTCGAGCAGGGTCTTGATGACCTTCAGCTCGAGCAGATCGCTGTAGGAGTAGAGCCGCCGTGAGCCGGAGCCGCGGGCCTCCGCCAGGGAGGGGCGCACCAGATCGGTACGTGCCCAGTAGTCGAGCTGCCGGTAGGAGATCCCCACGATCTCTGCGGTGCGGCGACCGCTGAAGCCCACCTGCTCCGCGCGTGGCGGGTCCTGCTCGGTGGGCAGGGAACCGGGCGTGGTGTCGTCCATCGTCACTCCGTGTGCTGGGCGGGCCGGATGGCACGCACGAAATTACCGCCGGGAAATTACCCCGAGGTCACCAGTATGGGGTGGATCGCGGAGCACCGCACTCCCAACGTCCCTCGTCCCCCGGCGCCTCAGACGGATCGACCCGCACGGGTCGACCCGGACGGGTCGATCCGGACGCGTCGGGTCAGGAGTTGAAGTCGTCGGGTGAGACCTGGTCGATGAACTGGCGGAACTCCTCGACGACCTCTTCGGGTGACGAGTCGTCATCGACGTCCTCGGGTTCGGTCTCGACGAAGCCGGCCTGGTCGAGCAGCTCCTCGGTCGCATAGATCGAACAACCGACCCGGACCGCGAGTGCGACCGCGTCCGAGGGCCGTGCCGACACCGAACGGTCCCCCTCGCTGGTGGTCAGTTCGAGATCGGCGAAGTACGTGGTGTCGCGCAACTCGGTGATCACCACTCGCTCCAGCTGCGCGCCGAGCTCCCCCATCACGTCGCAGAAGAGGTCATGGGTGAGCGGGCGAGGCGTCTCGACACCTTCCAGCGCGAACGCGATGGCGGTGGCCTCCGGTGCCCCGATGAAGATCGAGAGCTGACGGCGGCGGCCCTCGAGCTCACGCAGCACGACCACCGGGGTGTTGCTGGGTAGCTCGACCCGTACGGCGACCAGCTCGAGTTCGATCACTGTCGGAGTGTAGCGCCGTCCGGCGCGTCGCTTCACGGACCGAGGAGGGGGCCGAGATGCCGCCGCAACAGTGCTTGGTGCAGCTCGCTGCCCATGGCCCCGAGCTCGTCGCACCGCTCCACCGCCTGCTGACGGGCGGTCGGGTTCCGCTGCTTGACCAGCGGGACGACCAGCTGCTCGACGAATCCGGCCTCACGTTCCGCGGCGACCTTGTACATCCTCAGATGACGGGCCTCGACCCCCAGCTCGGCGTACCGTCCGGCGATCCGAGCGATCTCGAGCGCGTCGGCGTCGTAGGTCGCTGCAGCGCCGATCGTGACCGGCAGCACCAAGCCGTACTGTTCGAGTCCGTCGAGGAGCTCGTCGTCGATCCCGGCGGCCTCGAGCAGCTCGTCGCGGCTCAGGCGGCTCCCGTTCGGGTTGGCATCGGCGAAGGAACGACGTGACGCTGCCGGCGCTTCGCTGCTCCGTCGGCGACGCCGGGACCCTCCTCCCGGGTCCTCCTGGAGGGCTGCCACGATGTCCGCGGGTGTGGCCGGCGCCGGCCGGACGGCGGGCGCCTCGGTTCGACGTTCGTCGTGGCCACCCTCGCGAGCTCCCGAGGCCGGCGCGGTGTCGTTGCGGTCAGCGGCGCCGCCCTCCTCGGAGCCCTTCTCCGCTCCGCTCGGCCGTCGGGCTGCGGCCGACGCCACCGTGGGGTGCGCCGCCGACCGCTCCTTGCCCGCCGCACCAGCCGCGGGGCCTCCGCCGCTCGGATCGACCTGCTCGTCGTCGGGAACCGGTGCGCCGGCGCGGTCAGGGCTCTCGGCGTCGTCGGCGGCGGCGAACAACTGCTGTTGGGAACCCTCGGCGGTGGTGTCGGCACCCTGGTCGATCATCTTCTTGATCACCTTGAGGGGCAGGAAGTGGTCACGCTGCTGGCGCAGGATCCACCGCAGCTGGTCGATGTCGGGGTCGTAGAACTTGCGGTAGCCCGACGCGGTCCGCTCCGGTGCGATCAGTCCCTGGCTCTCGAGGAACCGGATCTTCGAGATGGTCACGTCGGGGAACTCCTCCTGGACCAGGGAGAGCACTTCGCCGATCGACAGGTGCACCGTCGGTGCGTGGTCGGTCACGCGGGACCTCCCAGGGTGGCGATCACGAACACGAGTCGGAACTTGCCGATCTGCACCTGTGCACCTTCTCGCAGCAGTCCGGAGTCGATCCGCTCACCGTCGAGGTAGGTGCCGTTCAGCGACCCGACGTCGGCGAGGGTGTACTGACCCGTGGCGTCCCGGGTCACCACCGCATGGCGACGGGAGACGGTGACGTCGTCGAGGAAGATCGTGCTGTCGGGGTGACGACCGATGGTCACCTCGTCGCTCGACAGGGCGAACCGGGCACCTGCGGTCCCACCACGCGTCACGATCAGCTGGCCGACCTCACCCTCTCCGGCAACGTCGATACCGACCACCGGATAGGTCCCGGTCGTGGCGTCCTCGGCCTCGGGCAGCGTGGCGCCACACGCCGAGCAGTACCGTGCTCCCACGGTGTTGCTGACGCCGCACACCGTGCAGGTGATGCCCTCGCCCTCCACGAGCGCTCAGCCCTCGGTCAAGGAGCGGTAGGCGTCGGCGTCGAGCAGCGACCCGACCGACGACGCGTCCGACGGTTCCACCAGTGCGATCCAGCCAGCACCATAGGGATCGCTGTTGAGCAGCTCGGGATTCGACTCGAGGTCGGCATTCACCTCGATCACCGTGCCGGCCACCGGGGCGTACAGCTCGGAGACCGATTTCGTCGACTCCACCTCTCCGACGGTGTCGCCGACCGAGGCCGCTGCGCCGACCTCGGGGACCTGCACGAACACGACATCACCCAACGCGTCCTGGGCGTAGTCGGTGATGCCGATGCGAACACGTCCGTCCTCGACCCTCACCCATTCGTGGTCCGAGGAGTAGCGGAGCTCTTCAGGCACGTTCATGGCGCGAACGCTACCTGACGCGCGCCGCCGCGCGAGCGGGTGCGGTGACCTTCGGCGCGGCCGGTCACCGGAGCATCTGACGGATCCGGCGCTGGTACTCCTTCGCGAGGGTCCGGGTGTCCTCGGGTGTGTCGCCCTCGGCCCAGATGTGGGTCACCGGTTCCTCCGGATCCGGCAGCACCAGGACCCAGCCCTTGTCATGATGCACCTTGACCCCGTCGATGAGGTCCACCTCGCGTCCGTGGATCTGCTCGACCAGTGACCGCATGACGGTGCCCTTCTGCTCCCATGGGGTCACGACCTCTTCGTGGACGAGGTGCACCTTGGGCGCCCCGGCCACGATCGACGAGAGCGAGCCACCCCGGGCAGCGAGGAGGTCCATCATCTTCAGCAGGCCAGCGGCGGCGTCGAACGCCGGGAGGAACCCCGGGAGGATCACGCCACCCTCGACGTTCGCCGCGAAGCCGACCCCGGGCCGGTCCGCCTCGTCCATGAGCGCAGCGGAGGAGGTCTTCGTCCAGCGGACCTCGTGGCCGCGCGAGCGGACGATCTCACCCGCTGACCGACTCACCATGACCGGGAGGGCCACGGTGTCGCCCAGCAGGCGGTCACAGACGAGGTCGAGGAAGCAGAAGAGCTGCTCGTCGAAGCCGAGCACCCGCCCGGTGTCGTCGACCAGCGTCAACTGCTCACCCGAGGGGTCGATGACCGCTCCCAGGTCCGCACCGGACGCTCGAACCAGGTTCGCGACCTCGGCGGCGTGGCGCTCCCGGTCGAAGCCGAGCATCCCCCGGGTCGACGCATAGGGGTTCACCGCCAACACCTCTGCGCCCAGTTTGGCGAGCACGTTCGGCATCGCGAAGCTCGTCGACCCGTAGGCGTAGTCGATGACGACCTTGAACTTGCGCTCGGCCACCCCACGAACATCGATCGTCTGCTCGAGCGCGACGGCGTACTGCTCGAGGGCACGCGGCACGAGGTCGATGTCGCCGATGTCGGCGGGGCGGACCCTGCGGAAGTCCTCCCGGGTGAACAACCGCTCGATCTTGCGTTGGCGGTCCTCGAGGATGTCGGCGCCGTCGTTGTCGAAGAACCGGATGACCACCGAATCGGGGTCGTCCGGCGCGAGCCGCAGCGTGACACCTGCGGTCACGACGGTCGAACGGGTGTGGAAACGGGTGAGCGGAACACTGGCCACCTCGAGGTCCATCACGTTGACGCCGCCCGCGTTCAGCCCGGCGATCATCGCCCGCTTCAGCATGCGCGCCGCCCGGCTCGAGTCACGCGACACCACCACCGTTGCGTCCTTCTTGAGCGACGTCGCGAAGGCGAGCGCGACCTTGGCGGCGAGCTCCGGGGTCGCGTCGACGTTGGCGAGCCCGGTCACGCCCCCTCGCCCGAAGAGGCTGCGCGCGCCCCGGGACTCCCAGATGATCGAGGTGTTGACGACCGCTCCCGCCTCGATCGTCTTGAACGGGTACACCTTCACGTCGCTCGACAGCACGGCGTTCTCGCCGACGAACACCTCGTCGCCGAGCACCACTCCCTCCTCACACCGCGTGCCCCGACGAAGGTCCGACGCCCTGCCGACGACGGTGCCGCGCATCCGGACGCCCTCACCGAGATAGGCGTTGTCGTGCACGACGCTGCGCTCGACCTCACCGTTGGAGCGCATGCGCACACCGGTGCCGAGCACGGCGTACTCCCCCAGCCGCACCCCTGCGTCGACGAAGCAGTTGTCGCCGACCACGCACGGGCCGCTGAGCTCGGCGGCCGGGTTGATCTCCGCCCCCTCGCCCACGTAGACCCCGTCGGAGAGCTGGAATCCGCGGATCTCGACGCTCACCTTCCCGTCGAGGATGTCCTTGTGGGCACGGACGTAGGCCGACAGCGTGCCCACGTCCTCCCAGTACCCCTCTGCGACCGAGCCGAAGATGGGCTCGCCCGCCTCGAGCAGCGCCGGGAACACGTCACTCGAGAAGTCGACCGGGACATCGGCGTCGATCCAGTCGAAGATCCGGGGCTCGAGGACGTAGACGCCCGAGTTGATCGTGTCCGAGAAGACCTGCCCCCACGTGGGCTTCTCGAGGAACCGCTCGATCGAGCCGTCCTCATCGGCGATCACGATGCCGTACTCGAGGGGGTTCTCGACACGGACGAGCCCGATCGTGGCGAGTGCCTGACGCTCCTGGTGCTCGGCGACGAGTGCGCCCAGGTCGATGTCGGTCAGCACGTCGCCCGAGATGACGAGGAAGGTGTCGTCGAGCTCGGCCATCGCGTTGCGCACCGACCCCGCCGTGCCGAGCGGGGTCTCCTCGGTGGCATAGACCATCTTCACGCCGAACTCCGAGCCGTCCCCGAAGTAGTTGCGGATCACGTTCGGCATGAAGGCCACGGTCACCACGATGTCGTCGATCCCGTACTGGCGCAGCAGATCGATGATGTGCTCCATCATCGGCCGGTTGACCAGCGGCAGCATCGGCTTCGGAGCGTTGGAGGTCAGCGGACGGAGGCGGGTGCCCTCGCCCCCCGCCATGATGACGGCCTTCACGTGGGTCTCCTCGGTGGGTCGTGCGAACGCCCGGACGCCCGGGCGACGCCCACGACGCTACCGCCCGCGCGACGGCGCGTCGCGACCGCACCGGCCGGTCAGGTGCTCCCGTCACCGGCGGCGGACCGCATCGCACGCCCCTCGCGCAGCGCACGCAACCCCTCGCGCACGTACCCGACGAACGCGATCATGGAGCACACCAGGCCGGGTGCTGCTGCTCCCCATGCCACAACGAGGAAGGCGGTCTCGAGCCAGGTGCCGCCGAGAGTGGCGTCGGCCGAGGCCAGGAATGCCGGGAACGCCGTCATGAGTGCGAACGCACCGCACTTGCCGACCCACGTCACGTCCATGCGCCGGGCGCCCAACAGGATCGTGGTGCCCACGAACACCGTCAGGATGACCTCGCGCACCACGACGATCCATGCGAAGGCCATGAACCAGGCGATCTGCAGGTCGGCCAGCATGATGCCGCCCACCCCCACGATGAGCAGCAGACGGTCCACGGTGGGGTCGAACATCTTGCCGAAGTTCGACACCTGGCCGAAGTGGCGGGCGACGTAGCCGTCGACCCAGTCCGTGGCCCCGAGGATCGCGAGGAGTGCCGCCGCGGCCAGGTAGTTCTCGCGGCCGAACAGCAGCCAGACGAAGACGGGCAGACACAGCAGGCGCAGCAGCGTGATGGCGTTGGGCGCCGTGAGGAGCCGGTCCTCGCCCTCGGGGATCTCCTCCCCGGCGAGGCCCCGGCTCAGGTGCGGTGCTCGGTCCATCCCGGCATCGTACGGCTCGGGCAACGTCTCGGAACGTACGCTGGTGTGATGGATGCCGACGAGGACCCCAGCACCGCAGCACCGAGCGTCTTCACCCGCATCATCAACGGTGAGTTGCCCGGCCGGTTCGTGTGGCGAGACCCCGATGTGGTGGCGTTCCTGACCATCGCGCCGATGCGCCCGGGACACACCTTGGTCGTCCCGGTACGCCAGATCGACCACTGGACCGATCTGGACGACGCCCTCTGGGCGCGGGTGTGCGAGGTGCAGCTGGCCGTCGGCCGGGCGCTGATGGAGGTGTTCTCACCTGCACGCGTCGGCACGATCATCGCAGGACTCGAGGTACCGCACTGCCACGTCCACGTGGTTCCCATCCGCAGCGAAGCCGATCTGGATTTCGCCCGCGCGGACGACTCGCCCGATCCCGCCGCGATGGACGAGGCGGCCCGACAGGTGCGCGACGCGCTCGCCCGAGCGGGGCACCACGAGGCGAGCGCCTGAACGGCGCCCCGCTCACCCGTCGAGGTCGACGGGCTCGAGCAGGTGCTCGCCCTTGTTGCGGGCGTTGTTCACCTCGGTCCCGACCGGGTGGAAGGTGATGAGCTCCGACGGGGCCGGAACGAGGAACGACCCGAGCAGGCCCGGGTCGTCCTGGTCCGGGTCGAGCCAGGCGTCCCACGCGTCGCGCGGCAGGATCACCGGCATGCGGTCGTGGAGCTCGGACATCGCCTCGTTGGCCGAGGTGGTGACGATCACGCAGCTGCGCAGCGGCGTTGCAGGTCCGGCATCGCCCGCCCGTTCGTCCGGCTGCTCGCGCTTCGGACCGTTCCAGCGTTCCCACAGCCCGGCGAACGCATATGGCTCGCCGTCGGGACGGTGGATGAACCACGGTTGCTTCTTGGAGCCTGACGCCGCCGTCGGCGTGGACCATTCGAAGAATCCGTCCGCGGGGATGATGCAACGGCGCTTCTTGAACGCCGCCCGGTACGCGGGCTTCTCCGCCACCGTCTCGGCCCGGGCGTTGATCATGCGATTGCCGACGTTCACGTCATTCGCCCACGGCGGCACCAGGCCCCACCGGAAGCTGTCGAGCCGCCGAGTTCCACCATCGCGGTGCACCACGTAGACCCCTGTGGTCGGTGCGGTGTTGTAGCTCGGTCCACGCTCGAGCAGCTGCTCGGGGACCTCGTCGACGTCGAAGTACGCAGCGAGCTGGTCCGGGGGTGTCGAGGAGACGAAACGACCGCACATCGCCGGTGATGCTAGGCCTCGCCGGTACGATGCCGGGCGCCCATGACCCCACGTCCACCACGGCGCCCATGACCCCACCCCCGCCGCCCGAGGCGCCCAATCCAGCGGTGTCGGTGATCACCCCGACCTTCAACGAGGCGGACAACCTCCCGCTGCTCGTGGACCGGCTCCATCGGGCGCTCGACGGCATCACCCACGAGATCATCGTCGCGGACGACGACAGCCCCGACCGCACCTGGGAGGTCGCCGAACGACTCGCGGTCGAGGATCCGACGATCCAGGTGATGCGGCGCTTCCACGACAAGGGCCTGTCGGCGTCGGTGCTCGACGGCATGTCGATCGCGCGCGGCGACGCGCTCGCGGTCATCGACGCCGACCTGCAGCACGACGAGAAGGTCCTGCCGGGGATGGTCGAACGCGTGCTCGCCGACGACGCCGACGTGGTGGTCGGCTCACGGTCGACCGTCGGCGGCGGTTACGGCGAGTGGGCCGCGAGCCGCCGGCTCGTGTCGTGGGTGGCCACCCTCATCGCTCGCCTCCTGCTGCGCGTTCCGGTTTCCGATCCGATGAGCGGGTACTTCGTGGTCTCACGACGCGCCTACGAACGCACCGCTCCCGACATCAACCCCCAGGGCTTCAAGATCCTGCTCGAGTTCGTCGGCCGTGACCGGACGCTCCGGGTCGAGGAGGTGGGCTACGAGTTCGCGAACCGGGTCCACGGCGAGACGAAGCTCAACCGTTCGGTCATCCGTTCCTACCTGCTGGGTGTGGCGGAGCTGCGACTCGGTCGACAGGTGGATCCGGCCTTCCTTCTGTACGTGCTGGTCGGCATCGTCGCGCTCACCATCAATTCAGGGGCGTTCGCGTTCGCGGAGGCGGTCGGGTTCCCCGAGGTCACCACGGGTCTGAACGAGGAACTCGACCCCATCGCCACCTCGTTCCTCTTCAGCCTGCAGCTGTCGATCGTGGTCGCCTTCGTGTTGAACAACGAGTTCACGTTCTGGGAGCAGCGCTACCGGGGGTGGAAGCTCGCGCCGGCCTTCGTGGTCTACGAGGCGATGACACTCGTGGGCACCGGGGTGCACATCGCGGTCTTCACCTTCCTCCAGGAATCCGGCTTCCTGTTGACCTACCTGGGTGGCGCGACCCGCCTCGTGCACAACCTGATGGGCGCGGTGGTCGCCCTCATCATCAACTGGTACCTGAACACCACCTATCTCTGGCGTCGCCGACTGCGGTGATCCACGCGGCAAGGTGCTGCAGGCCGTCTGCCCGGTCAGCGCGGTGGGAGGCGCACGACCGTCACGAAGAACTCGTCGATGCGCTGGATGACCTGCAGGAAACGTTCGAAGTCCACCGGTTTGGTCACGTAGGCGTTCGCGTGCAGGTCGTAGCTCCGCAGGATGTCCTCCTCCGCCTCGGAGGTGGTGAGCACCACGATCGGGATGCGACGGAGATCGTCATCGGCCTTGATCTGTGCCAGGACCTCGCGACCGTCGACACGCGGCAGATTCAGGTCGAGCAGCACGATGTCGGGACGGGGAGCGCCGGCGAAATCGCCCTCCCGGCGCAGGAACCGGAGCGCCTCCTCTCCGTTGCGGGCGACGTGCATGTTGTTGGTGATCTTGCTCGCCTCGAGCGCCTCGGTGGTGAGCAGCACGTCGCCCTCGTCGTCCTCGACGAGGAGGATCTCCACGGGACGGGCCTCGGACGGGTCGTTCATTCGCTGGGTCCTTGGTTCGTTGCGACCATCTCGGCCGCTGGTTGGGTGGTGTCGGTTCCGGGGTCGGCGGTCGGCCCGGCCGGCTCGCGCCGCAACGTGAACCTGAAGGTGGTCCCGCCGGCGTCGCCGGGTTCGGCGACGATGCGCCCGCCGTGGAACTCCACGATCTTTCGACAGAGCGCCAGCCCGATGCCGGTGCCCTCGTACTCGGCACGACCGTGCAACCGCTGGAAGATGACGAAGATCCGATCCCGGTACTCCTCGGGGATGCCGATCCCGTTGTCGCTGATCGCGACCTCGACGGCGTCACCGAGGTCGGTGGCATCGATCACCACCGTGGGGCGATCCACGTCGCGGAACTTGATCGCATTGCCGATGAGGTTCTGGAACAGGGCGGTGAGCAGCGACTGGTCCCCCCGGACCGAACCGAGCTGGCCGCGCCGCTCGACCAGTGCCCCCGCCTCCTCGATCGCCTCAGAGAGGTCGACGAGCGAACGTTCGACGGTGGCGTCCAGATCCACTGCGTCGAAACGTTCGGTCGTGCGTCCGACCCGGGAGAACGCCAGCAGGTCGTTGATGAGGTCCTGCATCCGTTTCGCACCGTCGACGGCGAAGCCGATGTAGGTGTCGGCGCGTTCGTCGAGCTGACCCTCGTACCGCCGCTGCAGCATCTGGCAGAACGACGCCACCTTTCGCAACGGCTCCTGCAGGTCGTGGGACGCCACGTAGGCGAACTGCTCGAGCTCCGCGTTGGACCTCGCCAGATCGGCTTCGCGCTCCTCGACCTCGCGAAGCTGCGTGACGAGTTCGCTGCGCACCTGGTCCAGTGCCTCGGCCACCTCGACGAGCTCGGCCGGGCCGACGAGTTCCGGAACGTGGTCGAGATCACCGGCCGAGATGGCCCGGGCATCGTCGACGGTCCTTCCCAACGGAGCGAGCACCATCCGCCGCAGCCCGAGCCAGACGGCGGCGACGCCCACCAGGAGCAGCACCGCCGCGACGACGAGACTGGCGGTGAGCCGCCACGCCGTGTCCTCGAGCGCTGCGCGCGCGGTCGCGGCGTCTGCGGCGATCAGTGCATCGAGGTCCTCGAGCGCAACGCGGATCTCGTTGAACGCCGTCGCACTTGCACGTATCCGGGCGTCGCTCACCTCC
>SKRR01000070.1 GCA_007118345.1 Microthrixaceae bacterium
GAGGAGATGAAGCGTGCCGCCGAGGCGAGCGCGCAGGCCGAGATCGAAGCCGCACAGCGGCGCGCCTGATCACGCCACCACGGCGAGCTGACGGGACTCGGCGAGGAGCCGGCCGTCGGCACCGAGAATCCGGCCGTGTTCGACGAGGTAGCCGTCCCGCGCGACGGGGCTGTCGAACTCGACGAAGCAGTGGTCCAGCGGGTCGGCCGGCCGGGCTCGGAAGTGGACGGTCAGGTCGATCGTCGGCACCGCGAGGGGCTGCTCGACCCGACAGAAGATGGGCGGCATCCACGCATCGGCCATCGCCACGAGCACCACCTCGTCGACCGGCTCCGGTTCGGCCGGGCGCAACCACCCGCCGGTGCGAGCCCGCCGAGCGCCCTCGCCCGGTCGGAACGGCAGGTCGCCGAGCACCCACCTCAGGTCGTAGTGCTGGCGCATCGGCACGTCACGATCCGGATCGACCTCCGTCACGGGCACGTCGGTCGGCGGCGGCACTGCGGCGCCGTCGTCGAGCGTCGGCAGCCCCGGGGTCTCGTCGAAGGCGATGACCTCGTCGCGATCGGACGCGAGCGCGACCAGTGCGAGCACCAGGGTTCGTCCGTCCTGGTGCATGCGGGCCGACACGTTCGTCACGGTGCGCCCGGAGCGCTCCACGACGACCTCGACGTCGACCTCACCCTCGACGGGCGGACGCAGGTAGTGCAGCGTGAGCGACCGGGGACGCCGGGCCGGGTCGTCGACCTCGGCGATGACCGCGCGCAGCAGCACTGCGGCGACGTAGCCGCCGTTCGGCCCCGCGATGATCCACCACGACGGGTCCATCCGACCGCGGTAGCGACCGTCGCCGAGTGGCGTGACGGCGGTGTCGATGGCGAAGCGCGTGGACGCCGGGGGGTCGGTGGATGCGGTCATCGCCGACATCTTGGAGCGGCGCGCGGCGGCGTGCACACCGGCGGGTGGTGCGACGCCGGTAACATGGCGCCGCTCCACGACCCGAGGTGATCATGTCGCGCAATCCAGTCCTCACCGACAAGGCGTTCGGTCTCGACGGCAACGGCACCACGTCGTTCGGACGAACCTCGCCATCCCAGGAATGGGAGAACGCCCAACGCTCCGGGACCGGCGCAGCGACCGCCGCCGGGACCGCCGGCATGGCGTCCACCTACGGTCGCACCGCACCGACCGGGCCGACCGGCCCGGTGGAGACCGCTGGCCGCACCATGAGCCTGGGCGGTGTCGCCTCGGTGACCATGCTGATGTTCGGTGTGCTGCTGATCGGCGGCTGGTGGGGCTGGATGCAGGTCACCGAGCGGACCGTGGAGTTCACCGACGGCACCGTGGGCACCATGGCCGAGCTGAACAGCCCCGGTCTGCTGATCGGAGCGCTCGTCCTCGGCCTGGTCCTGGCCCTCGTCACGATCTTCAAGCCCACCATCGCCCGCTTCACGGCGCTGCCCTACTCGTTGGTGCAGGGCGCCATGCTCGGCATGATCTCGCACCTCTACAACGCCCAGTTCGAAGGCATCGTGGTGCAGGCGATCCTTGCCACCTTCGGCGTGTTCCTCACCATGCTGGTGCTCTACGGCCTGCGGATCCTGCGGGCCACGCCGAAGTTCGTCAAAGGTGTCGTCGCGGCGACGTTCGGCATCCTCATCATGTACGTGCTCGGCTTCGCCATGAGCTTCTTCATGAGCGACTTCACGCCGTTCTGGCAGACGTCGGGCCTGCTCGGCATCGGCATCAGCGTCGTGATCGTCATCGTCGCCGCGCTGAACCTCATCCTCGACTTCGACTTCATCGAACGAGGCTCGAAGAACGGGCTGCCGGCCTACATGGACTGGTACGCGGCGTTCGGGCTGATGATCACCCTCATCTGGCTGTACCTCGAGATGCTGCGCCTCTTCGCCAAGCTCCGCAGCAACTGACCGACCGCGAGGAAGCGGTCGCCGACCACCGAGCTGTGACAGGCTGGGTCCATGTCGCCAGGCGACACGCTGAGGTCCTCTGACCCCACCGCCGCGTCTCGAGGGTGGGGCTACCCACGGGTCGTCGCGGCTGCGGGTGGAGCGTTCTTCGCCATCGCCGGGCTGTGGGCGATGGTCGCCCCGGAGTCGTTCTTCGACTCCCTCGCGACCTTCGAGCCCTACAACCAGCACTTGATCCAGGACATCGGCGCGTTCCAGGTCGGCCTCGGCGCCGTGCTGCTCCTCGCGGCGCTGGCTCGTGCGGACGCCCTGGCGACCGGGCTCCTCGGAGTGGGCGCCGGATCCGCTGCTCACGTCGTGTCGCACGCCATGGGCCATGACCTCGGTGGTCAACCAGCGATCGACATCCCGTTCTTCTCGATCCTCACGGTGGTGCTCGTCACCGCCGGGGTGCTGCAGTGGTCGCGCAGCACTCCCCCCAACGGCCCGCCGGGTGACCCCGCGGGGTCGGGGCCGAAGCCCGGCGCGGGCACGGTACGCAACGATGCGGACCAATCCTCGCCGACAGGTTCCGGGTCCTGACGGAGTCAGTTGCCGTTGGTGCTCCAGTGCCACGGCTCCGACGGCAGGTTGTAGAGACCGAAGCGTGCGGCGTTGTTCGCCAACCACTGGAACGCCGGGTTCGACCGTGAGGTGATCAGCGAGCCGTTCGACGTGAAGTCGATCGCCAGCCCGCGCTCGTGCATCGACCGGCCGGGAATGGCCGTCGGCGGGGAGCACTGCGACGCCGGCTTCTCGTAGATGTCGTAGTGGGTGGGGCCACAGTTGTTGCGCCGGGTGTTGATCTGCGCCTGGGAGTCCCGGAACCCGCCCCCGCGCAGGGTGAACCCGGCGGCGCTGGCGGCGTTGAGCAGGTTCTGCACGTTGCCGGCGATCGACCTGTGCACCCAGATGCCCTGGACGCTGGTGACGTCGTTCCAGGTCACCGTGCCGCTCGGTGGAGGGCTCGACGGGGGCCGTGGTGGCGAGGGAGCCGGCCGACGCGTCGTCGGTGGCGACGTCGGACGGGGAGCAGGTGCGGCGGCTGGTGGCGGCGGCGCAGGTGTGCCCGGAGGAGCAGGTGTGGTCGACGGCGCGTCGGTCGGGGCGGGCGCCGAGGCGTTGCCACCGCCGCTGCCGCCGGCGGTGGCACTGGCCACCTCGACGTTCGCCGACGCGCTCTCGCGCAGGGCGAGCTCCTGGACCCGCAGCTCCTCGGCGATCTGCGCATCGATGGCGTCGAGCGCTGCGGCTTCGGCCAGCGCGGCGTCGAGTCGGTCGTCCAGGCTCGACACCAGGGTCGCCTGCTCGTTGCGGGTCCGGTCGAGTTCGACCAGCTGCGTCTCTGCGTCGCTCGCGGCCTGGCGTGCGGCCTCGGCGGCCTGATCGGCGCGCTGACGCTCCCGGGCGGCCTCCTCCTGCTTCTCGACGAGGACGTCGACGACCTTGTGGCGCTCCTCGGCCATGATCCGCAACACGCTCGAGACGTAGCCCGCCTCGTCGGCCTGGGACATCGACAGCACGCGCAGCGTGTCCGCCGCCGGGGGCCGTACGTAGGCCTCGACCGCGTACTCACGCACGATCTCGCGGGTGCGTTCCACCTCGAGCTCGGCCAGCTTCACGCGTGCGACCGCGCGTTGTTCGGCCTCGACCGCCTCCTCCGCCTCGGCGCGCGCCTCCCTGACGAGCGCCCGCTGGGTCTCGTGACGCTGATCCAGGTCGGACATCGCCTGGCGCACCTCTTCGCGGGTGGCGGTCAGCACGTCGATCTCGTTGTCGTTGCGCTGGCGGTCGCCCTGGGCACCCGCGGTCGGAAGGACACCCCAGATCAACCCGAGCGCGCACACCACGGCGCACGTGGCGGCCAGCCGTGCGGCGAGTGGGGGACGACCCCGGTGCTGGTTCCCTTCGGCGCTCATCGGTACCTCAACGTGGGTGGGGTCGCCCGCGTTGACAGCGGTGCCGGGAACACCGCTCGGGCGGTGTTGCCATCCTGCTGTACGTCGGTGACACGGGCGCGGACCATGTTCCTTCTCTCGTGTCGGCATGTGGCCGATGAACTTGAGCCTACGCCGGTCGTCACACTTTCGTCACATGTTCGTCATGTCGGTCCGTCGGATCAACGGAAGTCCCGGGACGGCGTCGCGGCCGCCACGGGCAGGGCCTCGATCCGGGTGGCCACCACGTTGACCACACCGTCGGGGCTGTGCTCCAGACGTCCGCCGATCAGCAACGCAGGGGCCGAGGTGGCCACCCGGCGGTACCGGGACCAACATCCTCGGGACACCACCACGTTGATCAACCCGGACTCGTCCTCGAGGTTGATGAAGGTCACGCCTGCGGCCGTGGCCGGGCGCTGACGGTGGGTGACGACCCCTGCGACGAGCACCTTGGAACCGTCGGGGCGGTCACGCAGTTCGACCGCGGTGACCGCTCCCCGTCGGTCCAGGTCGGTGCGCAGGAACCTGGTGGGGTGCCCGTCGGGGGCCACACCGGTGGCCCACAGGTCGGCGACCGCGACCTCCCAGTCCTGCATGCCGGGCAGCTGGGGCGCGTCGAGCCCCACGGACAGGCCCGGCAGTTGGGCCGGGTCGATCCGGGCCGCTGCGCCGGCGGTCCAGATGGCACGACGGCGGTCGTGGGGCGCGCCCGGAGCGTCGAAGCAGGCGAACGCCCCGGCGGTTGCGAGCGCCTCGAGCTGCGCGCCGGTCAGGCGTTGGCGGCGGGCGAGGTCCTCGACCGAGGTGTAGGGACGGCCCGCGGCGATCCGCCGGGCGACGTCCTCGCCGATGGTGCGGACCGAGCCGAGCCCCAGCCGCACGCACGGCCCGCCCTGACCCCAGGTGCCGGGGTCCGACGGGCCTGATGGCGCCGCCTCCACCGGGTGGGACGGCACCTCGAGCGTCGCGCACCAGTCCGAGGCGTTGAGGTCGGGGGTACGGACCTCGGCGCCGTGGCGACGGGCGTCCTGGGTGAGCGACTGGGGCGAGTAGAACCCCATCGGCTGTGCGTTCAGCAACGCGGCGCAGAACGCCGCGGGGTAGTACCGCTTGAGCCACGACGACGCATAGACCAGATGGGCGAAGCTGACCGAGTGCGACTCGGGGAACCCGTAGTTGGCGAACGCCGCCAGCTTCGCCCAGATCGCGTCGCCGACCTCGTCGGTGATGCCCCGTTCGGCGGCGCCGGCATCGAACCGGTCGCGCAACGCCGCCATGCGCCGCTGGGAGCGCTTGGAACCCATCGCCTGGCGCAACTGGTCGGCCTCGGCGGGAGTGAACCCGGCGACGTCGATCGCCATCTGCATCAACTGCTCCTGGAACAACGGCACCCCCAGGGTCTTGGCCAGGGAGTTCTCGAGCAGTGGGTGCAGGTAGGTGACCGGCTCCTCACCCTTGCGGCGGCGGATGTAGGGGTGCACCGAGCCGCCCTGGATGGGACCGGGACGGATCAGCGCCACCTCGACGACGAGGTCGTAGAAGCAGCGCGGACGCAGGCGCGGCAGCGTGGCCATCTGGGCGCGGGACTCCACCTGGAAGACCCCGACCGAGTCGGCCCGGCAGAGCATCTCGTAGACCTCGTCGTCCTGGGGGAGCTCCGCCAGGTCGACCTCGACACCGTGGTGCTCCCGCACGAGGTCCACCGCCAGGTGCAGGGCCGTGAGCATCCCGAGGCCCAACAGGTCGAACTTGACCAGACCTGCCGCAGCGCAGTCGTCCTTGTCCCACTGCAGCACCGAGCGGCGCTCCATGCGGGCCCACTCGGTGGGGCACACCTCGACGACGGGTCGGTCACACATGACCATGCCCCCGGAATGGATGCCGAGGTGGCGGGGCAGGTCGCCCAACTGCCGGGCCAGGTCGAGCACCGGCGCGGGGACACCACCCACCTCCGCGGCGGTGCTGCCGGGTTCGGGCAGACCACCCCAGCGATCGATCGCCTTGGCCCAGGCGTCCTGTTGGCCCGCGGCGTGGCCGAGCGCACGGGCGGCGTCGCGCACCGCCGAGCGCCCCCGGTAGGTGATGACGTTGGCCACCTGTGCGGCGTGCGACCGGCCGTAGCGTTCGTAGACGTACTGGATGACCTCTTCGCGGCGGCCGGATTCGATGTCGAGATCGATGTCGGGTGGGCCGTCGCGTTCGGGTGAGAGGAACCGCTCGAAGAGCAGTCCCAGCCGCACGGCGTCGGCCTTGGTGATCCCCAGCGCGAAGCAGACCGCCGAGTTGGCCGCCGATCCACGGCCCTGGCAGTAGATGTCGTGGCGACCACAGAACTCGACGATGTCCCAGACCACGAGGAAGTAGCCCGGGAAGTCGAGCGCCACGATGAGGTCGAGCTCGTGGTCGATCTGGGCCCACGCTCCCGGCACCCGTTCGGCGTGGCGTGACCCGTAGCGGCGGGTGGCACCCTCCTCGGCCAGCGCTCGCAGGTACTCACCCTCGGTCATGGGTGGGCCGTCGGGCCGGTCGGGATGCGGTGGGCAGGGGTACAGCGGCAGGTCCGGCGCCACGAGCGACAGGTCGAACGCGCAGGCGCGGCCCAGTTCGGCCGCCACGCCCACCACCCCGGGGAACCGGGCGAACCGGCGGGCCTGCTCGGCCCCGGAGCGCAGGTGTGCCTGGCCACCCCCCGGCAACCATCCGTCGAGCTCGTCGAGGCTGCGGCGTGCCCGGATCGCCGCCATCGCCGTGGCCAGACGACGTTGGGCGGGGGTGGCATGGTGCACGTTGTTGGTGGCCAGCGGTGTGACCCCGACCTTCACCGCCAGACGGGCCAGCGCGTCGTTGCGGGCGGAGTCGAGCGGGTCGCCGTGGTCCCACAGCTCGACGAAGGTGTGCTCCCGGCCGAACGCCGCGACGAGCGAACGCAGCTCCCGTTCGGCTGCAGTCGGGCCGGCCTCGGCCAGCGCCGCCGGCACCGTGCCTTTGCGACAGCCCGTCAGGACCGCCCAGTGACCACGTGCCCGGCCCGAGGCCGCTTCGGCCACGGCGGCGAACGACAGGCGGGGGCGACCCTTCTCCCCCGCCATCTGCGCCTCGGACAACAGCGCCGCCAGACGGGCGTAGCCCTCGGTGTCGCGGGCGAGCACCAACAGGTGCCGTCCGTCGGGATCCGCCGGGCCGCTGCGCGCCTCGGTCGCGTTCAGGGTCAGTTCGGCACCGAACACCGTGGGCAACGCCAGCTCGCGAGCCGCCTCGGCGAAGCGGACCACCCCGTAGAACCCGGCGTGGTCGGTCAGGGCGAGCGCCTCGAGGCCGAGTCGGGCCGCCTCCTCCGCCAGGTCCTCGGGCGACGAGGCACCGTCGAGGAAGCTGAACGACGAGTGGCAGTGCAACTCGGCGTACTGCACCGTCGAGGTCCTCGACGCCGGCCGACGCAGCTCGGGGGGTGGCTCGTAGGGCACCCGCGTGGCCGACCAGGCCGGGCTGTCGCCACCGTCACCCGGGTGCGACGCACGGCGTGC
>SKRR01000292.1 GCA_007118345.1 Microthrixaceae bacterium
GGGCGCGCACGAACCGGGCGACGCCCGTGCTGGCCGGTGAGCGTGTGCGTGTGGTCGAGATCGACGGCCTGGTGCTGGAGGTCGAACCCGAGGAGGGCGGCGCGATGGACTACCGCGAGATGCGCGGCCGAAGCCGGCACGACGGCGACGACGACGGCGAGGACTGACGCGCCCGCCGCGCCCTGCTCGCGACAGTGAGCGTCGCGCTCACAAATTCATGTCTTGTGGGCAGAATCGCCCCTGCCTATCGTGCGCCCACACGCCGAAACGGGGGGTCGTCCGGTGAGCGCACAGCAGTCTCCAACCGCATGGCAGGCGAAGGCCGCATGTCGCGGTCCGCAAGCGGCGGTCTTCTTCCCGCCGCCGCAGTTCGAACGCAAGGCCGACCGACTCGAACGTGAGCGGCGCGCCAAGGCGATCTGCTCCGAGTGCGCAGTGCGCGCCGAGTGCCTCGAGTACGCCGTGGCGATCAACGAGCCCCACGGCATCTGGGGCGGACTCAACGAACACGAGCGACGTGCAGTCGCCGAGGCCGCCGCGCCGGTCTGACCCCCGGCGCCGGGTCCGACCGGGTTGACTGAGCGGCGTCTCACGTCGACGAGACGGCGGGCGACCCGGCGGGGTCGGGCCGCGTAGCGTTGCTCACATGATGCTCGTCCTGTTCGTGCTCCTCCTGGCGCTGCCGTTCCTGGAGCTCTGGGTGGCGATCGACGTCGCCGGCGCGATCGGACCGCTCCCGACGTTCGCGCTCATCGTCGTGCTGAGCCTGACCGGCGTGTGGTTGCTGCGGCGTCAGGGGGTGTCGGTCTGGCGTCGCGCCAACGCCGAGATGGCCGCCGGGCGGATGCCGACGGGATCGCTGCTCGACGGTGCCCTGGTGCTGGTCGGCGGTGTGAGCCTGGTCCTGCCCGGTTTCGTCACCGGTGCGTTCGGACTGCTGCTCATGCTTCCGCCCGTGAGGGCCCTGCTGCGGCCGCTGCTGCTCGCCTGGATGTCGGCTCGTGCGGCCCGCGCCGTTCGGTCCGGGCGCTTCGGCGCCGTGTTCGTCGATGGCCGCATGGGTCCCGACGGTCGTGTCCGCACCACCACCCGGACGTACGGCGACGTCATGGACGCCGAGGGCTGGGATCTCGGCGACGGGCCCGGCGAACTCGATCGGCCATCCGCTCGAACGCAGGGCGATGACGACGTGATCGACGTGGAGGCGATCGACGAGGTGCTCGGCGGGCCGGACGAGCCCGACCCGGGCGCCGGGGGTCCCGGCGCCGGCGGGAGGTAGGCCACGGTGAGCGCAACGGTGCGGGTCGACCATCCCGACCCCGGTGCGGTGCCCGTACGCGACGCCGCGACCGTGATGCTGCTGCGCGACGGCGACCACGGCATCGAGGTCTGCATGTTGCAGCGAAACCTGGACTCCGACTTCGTCGGTGGCGCGTACGTGTTCCCCGGTGGCGGCGTCGACGAGGAGGACGCCTCGGTCGAGGCGAGATCGGTCTGCACCGGTCGGGACGACATCGAGGCCTCGTCGCTGGTGGGTGTCGACCGGGGCGGGTTGGCGTTCTGGGTCGCGGCGATCAGGGAGTCCTTCGAAGAGGCCGGACTCCTGCTCGCACTGGACGCGAACGGCGAACCGTTGCGCCTCGACGACCGCGACCGCATCCGGCGGTTCGGCCACCACCGCGTCGCGGTCGACAGCGGCCGCCGGCGGCTGGCCGAGATCTGTGTCGAGGAGCAACTGGCCCTCGACGTGGGGGCACTCCACTACTTCTCGCGCTGGGTCACCCCGCTCGGTGCCCCGCGGCGCTACGACACCCGGTTCTTCGTCGCCGCGGCACCCGAGCAGCAACGGGCACTGCACGACGACCGCGAGGTCATCGGCACCAGGTGGCTCACCCCCGCAGCCGCGTTGGCCGATCTGGAGGCGGGTCGCATGACGATGATCTTCCCCACGGTGCGCACCATGGTGGCCCTCGATCGTTTCGACACCGCGAGCGACGTGCTCGAGCACGCCGCCGCACAGGCCCGTGTCGAACCGGTGGTCCCGATGCTGCGCGACGAAGGGGGCGGGATGCGGCTCGTGCTGCCAGGTGACCCCGAGGGGACCGGCGGCGTGTACGACGCGGCGACCGGTTCGCCGCTGTGAGCCGGGTCCCGTGGCCCCGAGGGTCCGGTGCGCTCCGGTGATCGGTAGGTTGCTGGCATGACGGCACAACGGGCATGACGGCACAACGGGTCCTCGTCATGGGGGCGACGGGGTACATCGGTGGCCGACTGGCGCCGCGTCTGGCCGCTGCCGGCCACCACGTGCGCTGCCTCGCCCGCTCACCCGAGAAGCTGGCCGACGTCGACTGGGCGGACGCTGTCGAGGTCGTCCGCGGCGACGCCTTCGACGAGCAGAGTCTGGTCCTGGCGATGCAGGACATCGACGTCGTCTACTACCTGGTCCACTCGATCGGGTCAGGCGGATCCTTCTCCGACTCCGACCGGGCGGCTGCGGGCAACACGGCACGCGCCGCCGCGACGACCGGTGTGGGGCGCATCGTCTACCTCGGCGGACTGGTCCCTGACGACGAGGCCTCGCCCCACCTGGCGTCGCGGGCGGAGGTCGGCCAGATCCTCCTCGACGGTGAGGTCCCGGCGATCGTGCTGCAGGCCGGGGTCATCATCGGCTCGGGCTCGGCGTCGTTCGAGATGCTGCGCTACCTCACCGAACGTCTTCCCGTGATGGTGACACCGAAGTGGCTGCACTCGCGGGTGCAATCGATCGCGGTGCGCGACGTGCTGCGGTACCTCGAGGGGGTGCTCGACCTGCCGGTGGCGACCAACCGCCGCTTCGACATCGGTGGGCCCGACGTGTTGACCTACCGCGAGATGATGCAGCGCTACGCCCGTGTCGCCGGGTTGCGTCGTCGCATCATCATCGGCGTGCCGGTGCTGACGCCCCGGCTCTCGAGCCACTGGGTCAACATCGTCACGCCGGTGCCCAAGGCGATCGCGCAGCCGCTCGTCGAGTCGCTGCGCAACAGTGTCGTCGTCCACGAACAGGACATCGAGCAGCTCATCCCCTTCGAGCTGTTGCCCTTCGACGAGTCGGTCCGCCTGGCGCTCCAGCGGATCAAGGAGGCCGACGTGCTCACCCGTTGGTCGGGTGCCGCCTGGCCGGGCGCGCCGAGTGATCCGATGCCGACCGACCCCGACTGGAGCGGCGGCTCGGTCTACCGCGACGAGCGCGAGCGGTCCGTGCACAGCGACGCCGACGCCGTGTGGGCGGCGGTCGAGGGCATCGGTGGCGAGCGGGGCTGGTACTCCTTCCCGATGGCGTGGTGGCTCCGCGGGGTGCTCGACCGCCTCGTCGGCGGCGTCGGTCTGCGCCGAGGTCGTCGGAACCCCGATCAGTTGGTGGTCGGTGACGCCGTCGACTTCTGGCGCGTCGAGGCCCTCGAACGTGGTCGGCTCCTGCGGCTCCGCGCCGAGATGCGGCTGCCCGGCGATGCCTGGTTGGAGTTCGAGATCGACCGTGGCCAGGACTGCACCGACGAACCGGTGCTGCACCAGCGGGCGCTGTTCGTGCCCCACGGTCTGCTCGGCCACCTGTACTGGTGGTCGGTGACACCGTTCCACGGGATCGTCTTCGGCACCATGATCCGCCGCTTGGCGGCGTCGGTCACCGAACGTCCCGACGACTGAGTCGCACCGTGGGGACGGTCGAAGGCCGCTCAGGCGGTGGGCGCGATCGAGGCGAAGGCCCGGGCCCGGTCGAGCGAGGCGGTGCGCTCGTCAGAGCTGGCCGCACCGACCAGCACGTAGTCCTCGCGGAACCGTTGGTGCAGCTCGCCCGCGTCGTCGACCATCCATGGCAGCGCCATCCGACGTGGCACCCGCACCTGTTCCGGACGTTCGTACGTGCCGAACACCTTGTCCCACAGCAGCGTCGACACCCCGTGGTTGGCCATCGGCCGGCCGAAGTGATGGTGGAAGTGGTGCCGACGCAGCCACCGGCCGTAGCGGCCGCCGGGTGCGCGGAGGTGCGCCATCGCGTGGTGGAACTCGTAGAAGAAATACCCGCCGGCCCACCCGACGGCGACGCCGACGCCCGCGAGCGGGCCCGCGAGCCACCACGTCAACGGCATCCAGGCGCCGAACCCCACCAGCAGCATGCCGGTCCAGCTCAGCAGGTGGTTCACGTCGAAGCTCCAGGTGGAGTGCACGTGGTGCTCCAGATGCTCGCGGCTCATGATGCCCCTGCCATGCAGGTGGTGCATGCCGAAGCGGTGCAGCAGGTACTCGGCGAGGGTCCAGAGTGCGGCACCGGCCGCAGTGGCAGCCAGCAGGGTCGGCAGCGTCGACATCAGGGGGTCTCCGTACGATCGGGGGCGGGGGCGGGGGCGGGCGCAGGAGCGTCAGCGGCAAGGACGTCGGCGATCGAGCGGGTGCGGTCGAGGTCCTCCGGCGCGGCGCCCCAGCCCCGGAGCAGTGATGCGGTGATCGACGAACCCAGGCGGGCGCCGGTCGAGGGCGCGCCGGTGCTCAGCCCGTCGACCATCAGCGCCCCGTTGAGGGCCACGACCCAGGCGAGGGTCCGCATGAACGATCCGTCGAGCGGCGCGCCGACCGGGTCGGTCAGGTCCTCTGCCGGATCGATCGCGCCGAGCTCCGCCGCAGTCTCGAGCAGTCCTCGTGGCACGTCGAGGAGTGCCATGGCGGCTGGTACGACACTCGCGGCGTCCTCAGTCTCCTCGGCGCCGGGGGTGACCAGCAGCTGCTGCTGGAGCCGGAACTCCCTGGGGAAGCGGTCGGGCGCGGCTAGGAACAGGTCTGAGAAGCACCAGAGCCGCACCAGCGCTGCACCACCCGGGTCGAGGTCGGCGGTGCGCTCGGCCCACGTTCCGATCTGCTGGGTGGTGACCTCGGCGAGAACCCCCAGGGCCCGCCGCTGCAGTGCGGCCAGCAACGCGCTGCGCGAGGGGAAGTAGGTGTACAGCGATGCCGGGGCGTAGTCCGCCGCCTCGGCCAGTGCCGCCATGGTGAGGTGGTCGACGCCATGGCGTTCGACGAGTTCGGCGGCGAGGTCGAGCAGCCGGTCCGTGCGCGCAGCACGCTTGCGGGTTCGCCGATCGGGCCTCGAGGAAGCAAGATCCGAGCCGGCTGCGGTTTCCGAAGGCACGTCGGAAAACGTAACAACGTCGGGCAAGGGTGTCCAGCGTCGTGCGGGACCAGCCGGGTGCGCTCATCAGCCGCTCGACGCGAGCACGACCTCGAGTCGGTCGATTAGCTCGGCCTGCGCCGGGTTCACCTTCGTCCTCGCAGTGGTGAGGTCGAACCACGCCGCCCGGTCGACCTCGGGAAAGCTCTCGGTGCGGCCCGAGCGCGGCGGCCACTCCATCTCGAACGTGCCGCTGCGCACCGTCGTCACATCGAGATCACCCTCGAGCGCCCAGGCGACGACCTCCTTGCCGCCGCGCTGGCGGATCGATCCGAGGTCCTGCTCGCCGCCGATCGGTGGCGACGAGCCGAGCTCCTCGGTGAACTCCCGCCGTGCGGCGTCGAGGGGCGGTTCGCCCTCGCCGAACTCGCCTTTCGGGATCGACCAGGCGCCCTCGTCCTTCGACGCCCAGAAGGGCCCGCCCGGATGCACGAGCAGCACCTCGGGGCGGCCCTCGCGGTGACGGTGGAGGAGCAGGCCGGCGCTGCGGGCCGTCACCGGTGGCTCAGATCAGTCCCATGGCGTGCATCGCAGCAGCCACTCGCTGGAACCCCGCGACGTTGGCCCCGACCACGTAGTCGTCGTTCGCGCCGCACTCCTGGGCGGTCTCGCGACACTCTTGGTGGACCCTGGCCATGATCTCGGCCAGCCGGGCCTCGGTGTGGGTGAAGCTCCAGGAGTCGCGGCTGGCGTTCTGTTGCATCTCGAGTGCCGAGGTGGCCACACCGCCGCAGTTCGCCGCCTTGCCGGGCGCGAACGCCACCCCTGCCTTCTGCAGAACGTCGATGCCCTTGGCCGTCGTCGGCATGTTCGCCCCCTCGACCACGGCGGTGCAGCCGTGGTCCACGAGCGCGGTCGCGTCGTCGTCGTCGAGTTCGTTCTGGGTCGCGCACGGCATCGCGACGTCGCACTCGAGCTGCCAGATCGAACCGGCGGGTTCGAGCGTCGCCGAGTCACGTTCATCGACGTAGTCGGCGACACGTCCGCGTTCGACCTGCTTGATGCGGCGCAGGAGCTCGATGTCGATCCCGTCGGGGTCGTGAGCGACCCCGTCGGAGTCCGAGCACGCGACCACCCGGGCGCCCAGCTGCTGCAGCTTGTCGATCGCGTGCAGCGCGACGTTGCCCGACCCCGACACCAGACAGACCCTGCCGTCGAGTGACTGCTGGTCGACCGCGAGCATCTCGGCCAGGAAGAACACCGCGCCGTAGCCGGTCGCCTCGCTGCGGACGTGGGCGCCGCCCCAGCCGACGCCCTTGCCGGTGAGGACACCGGACTCGTAGCGGTTCGTGATCCGCTTGTACTGACCGAAGAGGAAGCCGAGCTCGCGCGTGCCGACGCCGATGTCGCCGGCGGGCACGTCGGTGTGCTCACCCAGGTGGCGGTACAGCTCGGTCATGTAGCTCTGGCAGAAGCGCATGACCTCGGCCTCGGAACGGCCGCGGGGGTCGAAGTCGGACCCGCCCTTGGCGCCCCCGAGCGGCATGCCGGTGAGTGCGTTCTTCAGCGTCTGCTCGAACGCGAGGAACTTCATGATCCCCAGATCGACCGACGGGTGGAACCGCAGACCGCCCTTGTAGGGGCCGAGCGCGCTGTTGAACTCGACCCGGAACCCGCGATTGACGTGCACCTCGCCGTCGTCGTCGGCCCAGGGCACCCGGAACATCAGCTGGCGCTCGGGTTCGAGCAGACGCTGGATGAGCCCGTCGCGGAGGAACTCGGGATGATGGTCGATCACCGGGTGCAGGGAGTCGAACACCTCCCGAACCGCCTGGTGGAACTCCTCCTGGCCGGGATTTCGCCGGACGAGCTCGTCGTAGATCTCCTGAAGTTCGTCATCCATGTCGCGGCGAGTCTTCCACGCGACGGGGCGGGGACTCATGCCGCGTCCACCTCACGATCGCCGCGGCGCCGAAGGGATCCTCCCGGGGGAAGTCCGCCAAGGGTCGGGGATTGCTGGCTGCCCAGATGGGGCCCGTGTTCGGCTGGGTGATCGGTGGGCTGATCGTCCGAGCGGGCCGTCGTCGCCGTCAGCCGTCGGCGGATCCAGCCGCGGGCAGGTCGAACGACCCCAGCAGCTCCCCGATCGAATGGGCGGCCTCGAGCGGGTGACGCAGGGGCGCGTCCGGATGGAGGCGGTAGTGGTTGCGCCGCCCTCGGCGTTCGCGGGTGACGTACCCGTCCGCGAC
>SKRR01000227.1 GCA_007118345.1 Microthrixaceae bacterium
CGACCTGGTCGGCCGCTTCCTGGCCCGCTGCCAGCCGGCCGCTCCCGCTCGCTGAACCTGCTGCCACCGGGCTGGCCCACGGTCCGGGTCAGGGGCCTCCGCCACCATCTCCGCCATCGCTGTCATCGCCGCCGCCCTGCGCTGGTGGAGGTGGTGGCGGAGATGGTGGCGGCGGGGGGGGCGCGTCGCCGACGACCACCGCAACCGACACGCCCGCTGCGGGGCCACCGGCCACCGGGGTCTGGCGGATCACGAAACCCCCCCGGGGGTCGCCGGGGGCCAGTGCCTCGGTGGCCACCGAGATCCCGACCCCGACGTCTGCTGCGAGCCGCCGGGCCGACTGCTCGGTCAAGCCCACCAGGTCGGGCACCTCGACGACCGCCGCATCGGTGGCCACCACCACTCGCACGGGGGTGTCCCGCGGCACCTCGGCGCCGGCGCCGGGCTCGACGGCGAGCACGGTGCCGGGTTCGTCATCGGCCGAGAAGCGTTCGGTCACACCACCGACCTGCAGGTCAGCGCGACCGAGCGCCGCGAACGCGACGGTCGACGGCTGGCCCACCATCTCGGGAACCGTCCTGGGCTCGGGGCCTGCGGACACCTGGATCTCGACCTCGTCGCCGGCAACAGCGCGGCCACCAGCGGCCGGCAACGTCCCGACGACCTCTCCCTGGGGCACCGACTCGTCGAACACCTCACCGGGCAGGCCGACCAACCCCAGCACGGACAGCAGCCGTACCGCCTCGGGAGCGCTGAGTCCCGAGAGGTCCGGAACGGTCACGCCGACCGGCCCGTCGCTGACCTCCAGCACCACCTGCCGACCCACCTCGAGGCGCGCACCGGCGATCGGCTCCTGGTCGACGACCACATCCTCCTGAACGAGCTCGTTCGGCTCGTAGCGGACGTCGACGATCATTCCGAGTCGCTCCAGCTCGGCCTGCGCGTCCGGCAGGGCCCGTCCTGCGAGTCGTGGCAGCACCACTTGATCGACCTCCACCCCCCCGTCGCGGTCCTCGATGCGGGCGCCGAGTGCCACCACGCCGAGCACGACCACCAACACGAGGCCCAGCACCCCGAGCACGGTGGCCCACGGGTGCTCGCCGACGTCGACCGATTCGGGCCCGCCGATCTCGGTCACCCGTGCGGTGTCGGCCGGCTCCTCGGGGTTCGCCGGCGGCGGTCCGGTCGTCGACGCCAACGGCGGTGGCGGCGGCTGCGCTTGTGGTGGCGGCTGCGGTTGTGGTGGCGGCGGCGGAACCAGGTCAGTCATCGTCGTCACCGTCACCGTCGGGCGCCGCCGTGGTCGGCGGGCTGGTGGTGGGGGGCGGGGCCGTGGTCGTCGTGGTCGGCCGAGGCGGCGGTCGGTCCGGCACGTTGCGTCCGACGACGATGGTCACCGGCTCCCCGGGTCGCCACAACGTCCCGGCCTCCGGGTACTGGTCGAAGACCGCTCCCGCACCCGGCTCGCCCGGACCGACCAGACGGCTGGCGATCAGCACCTCGAAGCCGAGCACGTCGAGGGTGTCCAGCGCCGCTCGCTCGCCACCGTTGGTGAGGTCCGGCACCGGCACCGGCGCCGGGCCGGCCGACACGACGACGGTGATCTCGGTGTCGATCGCCACCACCTCGCCGGCGGGCGGGTCGGTGCCGATGACCGCGCCGACGGGCACGTCACCGGTGTCGAACTCGACGACCTCGCCGGGGACGAGCCCCGCGACGCCGAGCTCGAAGCTCGCTGCGTCCAGGGAGCGGCCCGCGACCTCGGGCACCGGGCGCGGCGCCGGGCCGGCCGACACCTCGAAGGTGATCGTCTGCTCACCGGTGACCACGACGCCCGGGCCGGGGTCCTGGGCCATCACCTCGCCCTCGGGTACCCGCTCGGTGGGGGTGTACTCGACCTCGAGGGGGATGCCGGCGTCGGTGAAGACCGGCTCGATCTCGTCGAACGGGCGGCCCACCGCGTCCGGCATCTCGACACGCCGCGCGCCGCGGCTGACGATCAGCTCGACGGTCGTCCCCTCGCGCACTCGTTCGTCCGGCAGCGGCGACTGACCGATCACCGTGCCAGGTGGCGCGGTCAGGCTGAACGCACGAGCGATCTCGGGCTCGAGGTTCAGGTCCTGCACCCTCGCCGTCGCCCGTGCCTCGGTGTCGCCACTGAGATCCGGCAGCACGACGACCGCGCCGCGTCCGAGCAGCGCGTCGACCGGGTTCAGGGTGCTCGAGAAGCCGAGCAGCAACATGGCGAGTGCCGTCAGGATCAGGGCGACCGTGAGCGGCACTGCCCCACGGGCCCGGCGCATGGTCAGCTCCCCCCGGGATCCACCCCGCTGCGGGCAGCCGCACCGTTGCTCCCGCTCGGCCGATCCGTCGTCCCCGCAGGGGGCGAAGCCTCACCATCGGGTGGCGCCGTGGTCGTGGTCGTCGTCGTGGTGGTCGTGGTCGTGGTGGTCGTGGGCGCTGCCTCGGCGCCGACCACGATCCCGACCGTGGCTCCGGCGTCGCGCGACTGCCCACCCTCGGGATCCTGGGAGATGACCCGGCCGGCGTTGGGGTCACCCGCCGGGACCGACTGTGGCTCGACCGCCACGTCGAAACCACGTTCCCGCAGCAACGACTCGGCGGAGGCCTCGGTCTGACCGACCACGTTGGGCACCTCGACCTGCTCCGGTCCGGTCGACACGACGAGCTCGACCACACTGTTGACCGGCACCGACGCACCCGCGCCCGGATCGCTGCTGATCACCGTCCCCTCGGCGACATCTGACGACGGCGCCGAGGTCTCGGAGAAGCGGAGGCCGGCTTCCTGGAGCGCCGTCTGGGCCTGCGCGAGCGGCCGTCCCGCGACCTCGGGCACGATCACGGTGCCGGGACCCGTCGCGACGACGATCTCGACCTCGGTCTCGGGTGGCGCCTCGGTGCCGCCCTCGGGGTCCTGGGCGATGACCACGCCGGACTCCGCCTCGTCGGTCTCCTGCTGCACGACGCGGAAGCTGAAGCCTTCGGCGGTCAGGATGAACTGTGCCTCGTCCTGGGTGCGGCCCACCACGTCCGGCACCTCGAGCACCTCGGGACCGGAGGACACCATGAGCTCGACGACCGAGTCGCGCTCGACCTCGGCATCTCGGTCGGGGTCCTGGGCGATCACGACGCCGGGCTCCAGCTCGGACGGCTCTCGTGTGACGTTCCAACGGAGCTCCGCCGCTTCCAGGCGCTCCTCGGCCTGTTCGAGCTGGAGGCCGACCACCGAGGGCACGGTCACCAGATCGCCGTCGTCCAGGCTCGTCGCGAACCACCACAGTGCCCCACCGAGCAGCGCGAGCAGCAGCACCAGCAACGCCACGTACAGCCACGTACGTTTGCGGCCCTCCTCCTCGGGGGGTTCCTCGTCGAGGTAGTCCTCGTCCTCGTCCACGACGCTCGCCACGGTCGTCGCCGGCTGCATGGCGGTGGCGTCGTTGCCGACCATCGCCCCGACGGGCGCCGCGACCAGTTCGCGCTCGGCGATCGTGGGCGTGCCCGCGAGGAAGCGGTTCAGGTCGGCGCGAGCGTCCTCCGCAGTGGCGTAGCGATCGTCGGGCCGTTTGCCCATCAGCTTCATGATGACCGCCTCGAGCGACGGCGGCAGGTCCGAGATGAGCGTCGACGGTGGCTCGGGAGTGTCCTGGACGTGCTTGTACGCGATGGCGAGCGGGCTGTCGCCGCTGAAGGGAGGCCGCCCGGTGACCAGCTCGTAGAGGACCACACCGAGCGAGTACAGGTCCGATCGAGGGTCGACCGGCAGGCCCTGGGCCTGCTCGGGCGAGAAGTACGTGGCGGTCCCCATGACCGAACCGGCCTGGGTCAGGTCCTCGTCCGAGGACGACATGGCCCGGGCGATGCCGAAATCGGTGACCTTGGCGGCGCCAGAACGCGTGAGCAGCACGTTGCCGGGCTTCACGTCGCGGTGCACCACCCCACGCGAATGGGCGAAACCGAGACCCGCTGCGACTTCGGCAGCCACCTCGGCGGCGCGACGGGGATGCAGCGGCCCATCGGCGCGCAGCACCCGCGAGAGGCTCGGCCCGTCGATGTACTCCATGACGATGAAGTAGGTGCCGTCCTGGGCGCCCCAGTCGTAGACCCCCACGATGTTGGGGTGCGACAGGTTCGCAGCGGCCTGCGCCTCGCGGCGGAATCGTTCGACGAACGACGGGTCACCAGCGAACTCCGGGACCAGCTCCTTGACCGCCACCGGACGGTCGAGCGCCCGGTCGCGTGCCAGGTAGACCTGCGCCATGCCGCCACGAGCGAGTCGCCGGTGGATCTCGTAGCGGTCGTTCAGGACGCGCAGGTCGTTGTCAGCCATCGCAGCGACAGCGTAGATGGGCCGTCCGGCCACGACGTGGCATCACCGTGGCCACCGGCTCATCCCGGTCGGAGTGCGGCCTCGAGCACCTGGCGGGCGACGGGGCCGGCCACCCGACCACCGGTCTGGCCGCCGTCGCCCGCCACGCCCTGGACCATCACGGCAACCGCCACGGTCGGGGGTTCGCCGGGTGGACCGCCGAAGGCGATCATCCATGCGTGGGAGCGGGGTGGCGTGGTGCCCAACTGAGCGGTACCCGTCTTCGCGCCCACCTCGAAACCAGGGATCGCCACGCCCGTCGCGGTACCGGACTCGACCACCGTGACCATGGCGCGCCGCAGGATGTCAGCGGTCTCGACGTCCATCGAGGTGCGCCACACCGAGTCGTCGTACTCGGTCACGACGTCGCCCTCCCGGGTCTCGACCCGTGACATGACGTGCGGGGTCATGATGGCGCCACCGTTGGCGATCCCGGCGGTCACCAGTGCCATCTGCAGGGGTGTGGCGGCGACATCGTTCTGCCCGATGGCGGTCTGTGCGAGCGCCGGAGTGTCCTCGTACACGGGTGCTCGGCCGTCGGGCCGCGACACGACCGGGCCGAAGTCGGTCGGGTACACCGACTCGGCCGGCCGCGTCAGGTCGATCGGGGGGACGTCGTTGAACCCCGCCGCCTCGGCGGCCTCGATCATGGGGTCGGCTCCCAGCTCTTCCGCCGCCATCTGGGCGAACGCGGCATTGCACGACCGCTGGAGGATGACGAACAGCGTGCCCCCGCACGAGCTCCCGCCGAAGTTGCTGATCGCCCGGTTCGTCAACGGGGGGGTGTAGGAGGTGACGACCGGGTAGTTCGGTGCGCCCTCACTGACCTGACCGCTCTCGACGCCCGCCGCGGCGGTCACCACCTTGAACGTGGAGCCGGGGAAGAACCGGTCCTGGTAGGCACGCGACAGCAGCGGTCGTGACTCGACGGTGTCGAGGAACGACTTCACCTCGACCGCCCGCTCGGTGTTGTTGTCGGACACGCCGTTGGGGTCGTAGGTGGGGTTCGAGTACATGGCGAGCACACCGCCGCTGCGTGGGTCCAGCGCCACGACGGAACCCGTCAGTTCACCGAGCGCCCCTTGGGCGACGGACTGCACGTCGGACCGCACGGTGAGCACCACGTCACCCTCGTTGGAGGACTCGTCGAAGAAGCCGCTGAGGGCCTGCAGCTGCTGGGCCGGTGTGCGCCCGGTGAGCTCGGAGTTGTAGGTGCGTTCCACACCCGTGGAGCCGAGCGAGAACGAGTAGTACCCGGTCAGGTGCGCGTAGCGCTCCCCCTCGGGATAGACCCGCTGGTAGCGCAGATCGGCACGACGCTCCTCGGAGGTGGCGAGCACGACCCCGTCGGAGGTCACGATGTCACCCCGCGGGCGGTTGAAGTCACGGAGCTGCTGGCGGGTGTTCTCAGGGCGGTCGTTGTACGACGACGCCTCGAGCACCTGGACCTGGTTCAGCTTCGCGAACGCGGCGAGATAGCAGAGCATGATGACCACACCCAGCCACTTGATCTGCCGGCTCACCGAGCCACCACCGGGTCCGGTTCACGCCGCTCGGCCTGGTCCGACAGACGGACCAGCAGGCCCAGCAGCACGAAGTTCACCACGAGCGACGAGCCGCCGTACGACACGAACGGCAGGGTGATTCCGGTGAGCGGCAGCAAACGGATGACCCCGCCGATGATGATGAACGCCTGGAAGGCGATGAGCGACGTGATGCCGACCGCCAACAACGCGATGAAGCCGTCCCCGGCGCGGCGAGCGAGTCGCAGCCCGCTGCCGGCGAGCAGCAGGAAGGCGCACAGCACCGCCGTGGCACCCACCAGGCCGAGCTCCTCGCCGATGATCGCGAAGATGAAGTCGGTCTCTTCGAACGGGATCCTCCCGGCGATGCCGAGTCCGGGTCCGGTGCCCGTGAGCCCACCCCACGCCAGCGCGTACGCGGACTGGATCACCTGGTAGCCCGATCCACTCGGATCGACCCACGGGTCCACCCAGATCTGCACGCGGACCTGCACGTGGGCGAACTGCGTCCACGCTGCCCATGCGCCGACACCGAACAGGGTGAGCCCGACGATCACGTAGGCGACCCGACCGGTCGCCACGTAGAGCATGACCAGGAACAACAGGAAGTACAGCAATGCCGAACCCAGGTCGGTCTGGAAGATCACGACACCGAGCGACACCGCGATGGCGAGCAGCAACGGCCCGAAGTGCTTCGGATCGGGGGTGTTGACCGGTCCGATGCGGAAGGTGGCGACGCCGAGCAGCTCCCGCCGTTCGGTGAGGAAGCCGGCGAAGAAGACCGCCAGCGCCAGTTTGGCGAACTCACCCGGCTGGAAGTTGATCGGGCCGAGCGCCACCCAGATGCGGGCACCGTTGATCTCGCGGCCGAGACCGGGGACCAGTGGGAGCAGGAGCAGCACGATCGCGGCGAGCCCGGCGGTGTAGCGGTAGCGCTCGAGCACCCGGATGTCGCGCACGACCGCCAGCACCAGGACGTAGCCGGCGATCGCGACGCCCATCCAGGTGGCCTGGAGCCCGGCGAGATCGGTGTTCAGGCGCGCGATGAAGACGTACCCGAGTCCGCTGAGCAGCGCGGCGAGGGGCAGGAACAGCGGGTCGGCGAGCGGAGCCAGTCGCCGCGTCGCCACGTGGGCGACGATCAACAGCACGACCTGCACACCGAGGAACGGCACGATGTCGGCCGGCAGGGACGCGCTGCGACCGAGGCTCGCGAGCGCGTAGGCGCCGAGCACGATCAACAGCGCGAGCACCAGGAGGCCGAGCTCGGTGGTGCGCCGCCGTCGGCCACGCGCGATGAGGGCTGCGTCGCGCTGGGAGCGGTCGTCGGTGACGGTCACGGCGGCGGCGGCACCAAGGTGTCCGGCGGCGGGGGCGGCGGTGGCGGGGGCGGCGGTGGGAGCGTCGTCGTGGTGGTGGTCGTGGTGGTGGTCGTGGTGGTCGTCGTCGCTCGCTGCTGGAGGTTCTGCAGGTA
>SKRR01000160.1 GCA_007118345.1 Microthrixaceae bacterium
AGTGAGCCAGCACGCACGAGAGAGGTCCTGAGTGGCTGTCCGCCTCGACTACGTGATGAAGGAGACGGGGTCCAACCTCGTCCGCAACCTGACCCTGACCGTCGCGTCCCTGCTGACGGTGGCGATCGCGCTCGCCTTCGTGGCGGTCAGCTTCCTGATCGGCACCGGGATCAACCAGAGTTTCCTGGGCCTGCGCTCCGACGTGCAGATGTTCATCTACATGAATCCCACTGCGAGCGGCGAGCAGATCGAGAGCGTGCAGACCAGCCTCGAGGGCAACCCGCAGGTGGACGAGGTGAACTTCCTCGACCAGGACGCCACCTTCGACGAATTCCAGCGGCTGTTCGCCGACCAGCCCGACTTCGTCTCCGCGATCCGGCCCGAGGAGTTGCCCCAGAGCTTCCGGGTGAAACCGACCAGCACCGACGCCGACGTGGTCTCGGCGGTGGGTGGTGAGTTCGAGAACATGGCCGGCGTGCTGCGGGTGGAGTACGCCGAGGAGTACGCCCGCCAGGTCCAGCGGTCGCTGACGACGCTGAACAGCTGGGTCCGCATCTTCGGCATCGCGCTGATCTTCGTGTCGGTGCTGCTGATCTTCAACACGATCCGCACCGCGGTCTTCGCTCGACGCCGCGAGATCGAGGTCATGCGCCTCGTCGGCGCGTCGAACTGGTTCATCCGCCTGCCGTTCATGGCAGAGGGCATGGTCCAGGGCATCGCCGGTGCCGCGGCCGCAGCCGGCCTGACCTGGGGGTTCGACGCGCTGTGGAGGGCGAACTTCGTGAACCAGGTCTCCTTCGAGCTGCTGAACCAGATCCGTTGGACCTCGGGCGACCTGTGGACCGCTGTCGCGATGATCCTCGGGGTCGGGGCGCTCACCGGCGCCATCGGTTCGGGCATCGCGGTGGGTCGCTACCTGAAGGTCTGAGTCCTGACGGTCTGGGTCCTGACGGTCTGGGTCCTGAGGGGCCGGGATGGGCCGATCGGACCATTTCCGGCCAAGTGGGCCGTACGGCTCTGTGGAACCGCAGCCTGGCGGCCGATCAATGTGACATGTTCACCAGCATCGACAGTGCCGACGGTGAGGTCCGGGTCTCCACGTTGGAGATCTCCATCGTGCCAGCCGGTCCGAAGGGCCTGTGGGGAGCGCTCGCCAAGGTCGCGACGCCCGGAGTGGTGGACCGTCAGCTGCCGGTCACCGACATGACGCGGCCGCGAGCGCGTGCGATGTTCGACTACGACCACGCCGCGGCGCACCCGATCGGGGAGGACGTCATGGCGTTGTTCGGCGCCGACGACCTCTGCTGAGCGCCGTCTGGGACCCGTTCCCGCGCGTTACCGCCGGCGTCTCGGCGACGACTACCGTCTGGAGGTCCCCCAGACGAGGAGTCCGATGCGTTCGTCAGTCCGTTCCCTGCGCGCCGTGGTGGTGCTGCTCGCGGCCCTGCTGGCCGTCACCGGCTGCGTCGGCCTGGAGCCGAACCCGACCGACTACGGCGAGGTCAACCCGGACAACGACGGCTACTACGGCACGTTCATGTTCGGCTGCACCGGGGTCGAGGCGAACGAGGACGGCGAGTACGCCGACTGGACGCTCGAGAACCCGGAGTTCTGCACCTGCGTGTTCGAGGGCCTGAAGGACCGGGTGCCGTTCTCCGAGATGCAGGCACTCGAGGAGGACCAGGCCGAGGCCGAGCCGGGCGAGTTCGAACTGCCGCGCAACGTCAACACCGTGCGCGAGGGGTGTTCACGCCTGGCGTGAGGGCAGCCCGACGCGGACACTCGGCTCGGCCGACGTCGGCCAACGGGAACGGGACTTCTCTGCCAGCTTGCGCATCAGCGCAATGGCCCCCGGGTCGGAATCACCTGGCCGTGACTCGATCGAACCGTCGGCGATCATCCGCGAGATGATCTCCCTGCCCAGGTCGGTGCGGACGATGGTGAGGGTCCAGTCGGCGTTCTCGCCGATGCCGCCACAGGAGACGTCGGCGTGCTCGGCGGCGAAGTCGGGGCAGTGGGTGCAGCCCTCGCGGGTCCACGCGTGGCATTCCTTGAGGTTGATCTCCCGGTAGGTGCCGTCGCGCAGCCACAGCTGGAACACGCCCTTGATGTTCATCTTCACGATGTCGGCGCGCTCGATGCCGTACTTCGCGCGGAACAGCTCCTCGAAGATCGCGTCGTCGAAGGTCTTCGAGCACAGCAGGCCCAGGTTGAACACGATCGGTTTCGAGATCTTGCCGATCTTCCGTGACCACATCACCGGTGGGACCGACGACTGGCAGCTCATGCCGACCAGGGCGAGACGGGTGTGGCCCGCTTCGATCGCCTCGTCGATGGCCAGCGTGTTGGCCGAGTACGTGTAGCGGCTCCCTGCGGCGGCGAGCACCTCGTCGCGGGTCGCGGCCACGCCGGGGCGGGCCTTCCACGAGCTGGCGTCGCCCTCGAGGTAGGACACCAGCGACGCGTCGATGTAGTCGTGGTCCATCGCCCACAGCAGGATCGCCGAGACCAGCCCGCCGTCCTGGCCCATCTCATGGACCATCGAGTCCGAGGCGCGGGTCAACAGGATGTCCTGGTGGATGCCGGCGACCTCGTCGTCGGCGCGGGTCCGGGCGAAGAGGTGCTCGTCGGCCTGTCCTTCCCACAGACGGAACCTCGGGCAGGCGCGGGTGCAGCTGGTGCAGCCCTTCTCCCCGTGGATGCAGTTGTCGGGGCCGAGCTCGTCCTCGAGGTGGAACGGCGTGTAGCCACCCTGTTCGTGGTCGTACCCGATCACGTCGTGAGGGCAGGAGATCACACACCCGGCACACCCGGTGCACAGTCCGGTGTCGATGACCTCGGACTTCAGCTCCAGCCACTGGTTCGTCCAGCGGGTGGAGGCGGCGGCCTCGAGCTGTTCTGCGAGGGACATGAGCGGGAATCTAGCGGGGCTACAGTCCGAGGAGGTCGCCGCCGGGTCACTCCCGGCTGATCGGTTGCTGCTGGTCGGCCTCGGGGTCGTGGCCCTGTCGGCGGTCGTCGCCGTGGTGGTGGCGGCGTTGCAGGGCTGGACGCCCACCTCGGACCAGGCGTTCATCGAGCTGCGGGTCCGCGACATCCCGCCGGATCCGCCGCTGCTCGGCGCATGGTCCCGGTACGGCTGGGTCGTGGTCGCGCGATGTCGGCTCCTCGATGACCGGGTCGAGGGACTCGTTGCCGTTCGTGTCTCGCCGGGGAGTGCGCCGCTCGAGACCGATCCGGTCCCGGTCGATGCCTGCGGGCGGTGAGCACGGGCGCGGTGGGCGGTCCGGCCCGGCGGCGACTGGCCGAATCTTGACCAGTCGGTCAACATTGGGTCATGGATCTGACCTATCCCCCCGAGGCCGAGGCGTTCCGCACGGAGATCCGTGCCTGGCTGGAGGACAACCTCCCCGACGGCTGGTTCGACGAGGGGTTCTCGATGACCCCCGAGGAGAAGGCGGCCTGGAACACCGAGTGGACCCAGAAGCTCTTCGAGGGCGGTTGGATCTGCGCCACATGGCCCGAGGAGTACGGCGGCAAGGGGCTCACCACCATGCAGGGCGTCGTGCTCGCCGAGGAGTTCGCGAAGGCCAAGGCCCCGATGCGGGCGGACTTCTTCGGCGACACGCTCGTCGGCCCGACGATCCTGATGAACGGGACCGAGCAGCAGAAGAAGGAGTTCCTGCCGAAGATCCTCAACGGCAGCATGCGGTGGTGCCAGGGGTTCTCCGAGCCCGACTCCGGCTCCGATCTCGCCTCGCTGAAGACCACCGCCGTGCAGGACGGCGACGAGTGGGTCATCAACGGCCAGAAGGTCTGGACCACCCAGGCACAGTTCGCCGACTACTGCTTCGTGCTGGCCCGAACCGATCCGGACGTGAAGAAGCAGGCGGGCATCTCCTACCTGCTCGTGCCGATGGACCAGCCCGGCATCGAGGTGCGCGGGATCACCCAGCCCGACGGCACCGCGGAGTTCAACGAGGTCTTCTTCAGCGATGCCCGCTGCCCGGTCGACAACGTCGTGGGTGGCGTGAACAACGGCTGGAAGGTCGCCAACGACACCCTCGGCTTCGAACGCGGCATGTCGGCCACCACCGGCTACCGGCGATTCGAGGAGGAGTACAAGCTCATGCTCGCCAAGGCCCAGCAGAACGGTGCCATCGGCGACGATCGGATCCGCCAAGGGCTCGCGCGCTACTACACCAAGATCCAGATCCTGCGGTTCAACGGGCTCCGCTCGCTCACCTCGACGGTGCAGGGTCGCAAGGACTTCGGGGTCACCGTGCTCGGTGTGACCAACAAGATGTTCTGGTCCGAGATGCACCGTGACGTCATGGAGCTGGCGCTCGACATCTGGGGCGCGGAGTCGCTGTTGTCGACCTCGGGAGCCGACACCGGGTCGTGGCCGGCGACGATGCGGGCCGAAGGGCGCGAGCAGTATCCGGTGAGCCCGATGATGTCGTCGTTCTTCTTCTCCCGTTCCGAGACGATCTGGGGCGGCACCGCCGAGATCCAGCGCAACATCGTCGGTGAGCGGGTGCTGGGACTGCCGCGGGAACCGAAGGTGGAGCAGCAGCGCACCTGAGGTTGCACCGGGGCGCGCCGCGGTCTGCGGGGGTGTGCCGTCTACGCTGACTCGACACCGCCCATGAGCAGCATCGCCCGTGCCTGAACGCCCTTCCTCCTCGCCGACGGGCGCCGACCGATCCGGGGAACCCCGGGTGGTGCGGCGCCCACCTCGCGCGTCGCGCCGTTCCACCGGCCGGACGGTCCTGTTCGGGGTCGGCGCGATCCTCGTCGTGGCCGCTGTGGTCGCCGGAGCGGGTGCAGCCTGGGGTCTCTGGTCGTTCAACCGCATCGAGCGGGTCGCGCTCGATCTGACACAGCGCGAACCGACCGAACCGCAGAACTTCCTGGTGGTCGGCTCCGACAGCCGCGACGTCATCGACGAGGACCATCCGAACGCCGACGGAATCCTCGGCCCCGAGGCTCCCGAGGGGCAGCGTGCCGACAGCCTGATGGTCGCCCGTGTCGACCCCGACAGCGACCGGATCGACCTGCTGTCGGTGCCCCGAGATCTGTGGGTGCCCATTGCGGGAACCGGTGGGGAACAACGGATCAACACCGCCTACGCGCAGTCGGCCCAAGCGGTCGTGGACACCGTGCAGGCCGAGCTCGGCATCCCGGTCCACCACTTCGTCGAGGTCGACTTCGCCGGCTTCTCGGACCTGATCGACTCCCTCGGTGGCGTGCCGATGTACTTCGACGCTCCGGTGCGTGACACCGGAGCGGGCCTCTTCGTCGATGAACCCGGGTGCCGGGTGCTGGACGGTCACGATGGTCTGGCGTTCGCCCGGGCCCGGTACCTGCAGTGGAACGACGGGAGCCAGTGGCAGTCCGACCCCACCGGCGACCTGGGGCGGATGACCCGCCAGCAGCTGCTCACCCGCGCGGCGATGGAACGTGCGCAGTCACTGGGGATCGGCGACGTCGGTCGGCTCCGAGGTCTGGTGGACGCCGGCGTCGGATCGGTGCGGCTCGACGACTCCCTGGGTACGGGTGACCTGCTCGACCTCGGTTCGAAGCTGTCCGACCTCGATCCCCAGCGGATGCAGAACCACTCGCTGCCGGTGGTGGCCCACCGCACCTCTGGGGGCGCGGCGGTCGTGCTGCTCGACGAGGTGGCGGCCGAGCCCCTGCTCGAGCTGTTCCGCACCGGGGCGGCGAACGTTCCCGTGACCACGACGACGACTCCGCCGCCCACTCCCCAGCAGGTGACCGTCGAGGTGCACAACGGGTCGGGTCAGGACGGCGAGGCGCGGCGGGTCGGCTACGTGCTGTCCGCCGATGGCGGCTTCGTCGAGGGAGCGGTCGAGTCGGCGAGCCCCCGCGCTCGATCGGTCATCGAGTACCCGGCCGGCGCACTCGCGATGGCCGAGCTGGTGGCCGCATGGATCGGACCCGAGCCGGAACTGGTCGAGGCCGACGAGCTCGAGTCCGCGACGGTTCGTGTGACCATCGGCCGCGACTTCGAACGTGTCGTCGAGCCGTCCGATGCATCACCCGATGACGTCGGGGATGAGGCGAGCCCGACGTCGGACACCGGGTTGTCAGAGGACGTCGCGGGCTCCGGCGTGCCCGATGTCGCCACGGAGTCCACGACGACCACCACGACGGTGCCGGGGTGGACCCCGAGCCAGCCGCCCGAGGGCGTCAGCTGTCCCTGAGTCCGCAGCTCACGCCACGGCTTCGCCTGGTCCGGACTCGACGGAGGAACCCGGGGCGCACGACACTCTCCCGATGCGCGATCCCGGACCCACCCAGACCGTCGTGACCCTCGATGTCGAGGGGGTGCTCATCCCGGAGATCTGGATCGCCGTGGCGGAACGGACCGGTGTCGACGGGCTGCGCCGCACCACCCGCGACGAGCCGGACTACGACGTGCTGATGCGCGGGCGTCTCGACCTGCTCGAGCAGCACGCGTTGACCATGGCTGACGTGACCGAGGTGATCGCGGGGATGTCCCCGCTGGACGGTGCGGCGGCCTTTCTCGACGAGCTGCGTTCGCGGACCCAGGTCATCCTCCTGTCGGACACCTTCGAGGAGTTCGCCCGGCCGCTCATGGCACAGCTCGGTTGGCCGACGGTGCTGTGCCACCGCCTCGAGGTCGACGACGCCGACCGCATCGTGGACTACCGCTTGCGTCAGCCCGATCAGAAGCGGCGAGCCGTCGCTGCGCTCCACGGTCTGAACTACCGGGTGCTCGCTGCGGGGGACTCCTACAACGACACCACCATGCTCTCGGAGGCCGACCACGGGTTCCTGTTCCGGGCACCCACCAACGTCATCGAGGAGTTCCCGCAGTTCCCTGCGCTGACCGAGTACGACGATCTGCTCGAGCGTCTGATCGGACTGCTCCGAGAGCGGTGAGCCATCGGGTGATCCTGCTGCGCGAGGTGCCGCCCCGTCTGCTGGACGCCGTCACCCAGCCCGCCCGTCCCGGGGGTGGCCCGTGATTCCGTCGACGGTCACGTCGGAATGGGTTGCGCTGACCGTGGGGGGACTGATGGCGGTCGGCGTGTGTGTCGTTCCCTCAGTGGGCCTGCGAGGTGCACGGCGGTGACCCGGCGTCAGTTCGGGACCGGCAAGGGCGCGGTGTACCCGGCCTCGGCCGCCGCGATGCTGCTGAATCCCCTGCGGCGCCTCGTGCAGTTCTCTCCGGCGCAGCTCGCTGACCGGCTCGAGCTCCGGGGCGACGAGCAGGTCCTCGATCTGGGCTGCGGTCCCGGCTACTACGCCCCCGAGCTCGCACGGCGGCTGGGGTCCGGCCGCCTGGTGCTGTTCGATCTGCAGGCCGA
>SKRR01000208.1 GCA_007118345.1 Microthrixaceae bacterium
ACGACGTGGTGGAGACCGTGGCCCGCCAGCCCTGGGTGAAGCACAACGAGGTCGGCGTGCTCGGCCTGTCGTACTCGGGGATCATGACCATGTACACCGGTGCCATGCGGCCGCCGTCACTTGCGGCCATCGTCCCGCAGTCGATCATCGCTGATCCATGGGTCCAGCAGTGGCCGGGCGGCGTCTACAACGACGGGTTCGTCAAGCAGTGGATCGCCCAGCGCGAAGCCGCCAGCGCCACCGACGGCACCTCGTGGGTGACCGAACGGGTCGACGGCGGCGACGAGACCTGCGAGGACAACCTGCGACTGCGGAGCCAGAACCTGGAGTTCGTGTCCTTCGCCCGCATGCTCGAAGCCCGTCCCGCCGACGCGGCCGACCGCGATCTGCGCCTCCTCGCCCGCCAGGTCGAGGTGCCCACGTACCTCACCGGCGCCTTCCAGGACGAGCAGACCGGCCCGCAGTTCATCGATCTCATCGACAACTTCGACCGCGCGCCCATCGTTCGCGTCGGCCTGTGGAACGGCCGCCACCCCGACGGCTACACACCCATGAACATCATGCGCTGGTTCGAGTTCCTGGAGCTGTACGTGAACCGCGAGGTGCCCCGCCTCGACCCGTTGGTGCGCGCCGGTGCCCCGGCGCAGTTCGCAGCGAACTTCGACGTCGAGGACGTCGAGCTCGAGCCCGACCGCCTCTACGACGAGTTCGGCGACGACCACGCCGCCGCACTCGACGCGTACGAGGCCCAGGACCCGATCCGGGTCGTGTTCGAGAGCGGCTTCGGCGAGAACGAGCTCGGCGAACCCGGCGGCACGTTCGAGCTCACCATGTCCGAGTGGCCCGCACCCGACACCGCGACCCGCACCTGGTACCTCGGCACCGACGGCTCGCTCACCGAGGACGAGCCCGCCCGGGGTGGCGTCGACACCTACGACCACGACCCTGACGCCGGGAGCAAGAAGTTCCTCGCCGGCTCCGATGACACCGACGGCTACCCGCAGTTCGACGCCCTGTGGGACTTCGACTGGACCCGGTTCGACGAGGGTCGCTCCCTCGAATACCTCACCGAACCGTTCGATCAGGATGCGTTGCTCGCGGGCCCCGGCGCGGTGACGCTGCACTTCGGCAGCGAGGCCGTCGACGCCGCCGTGCAGGTCACCCTCACCGAGGTGCGCCCCGACGGCGTCGAGGTGCTGCTGACCTCGGGCTGGCTGCGAATGTCGGCTCGGGCCGAGGACGACGCCACCACCGACGAACTCGAGATCGGCCGCACCTTCGCCGCCGGGGACGACCAGCCGCTGCCCGACGACCAGCTGGTCGAGGCCCGCATCCCGCTCCCCTCGGTGGGTGCACCGGTGCGGGCCGGGTCACAGCTGAAGATCGAGATTGCCACCCCCGGACGCAACCACGCCACCTGGACCTTCGAATCCCTCCACCCCGACGGCGAGACCCCCACGCACCGGGTCGGCCACGGCCCCGACACCCCGTCATCGGTCACGCTGACGTTCCTGCCCGACGTCGAGATCCCCCACGCCGTCCCGCCGTGCCCGTCGCTGCGCGGCCAGGCCTGTCGAGGGTTCGAGCCCTCGACCAACCGCACCGGACAGTGACCGGGGGCGCAGCGACCGGACCGTCGGGCTCCGCGTACTGCTGCTGCCCCTCGTGTTCACGCAGGTGAGCACCGCATGCACCTAGTGTCGTGTTCACGTGTCGTCGAGGGGGACGGAGAAGGTGATGCGTGGACCCAGCTTCCGGCCGGTGACGCTCCAGACGGTGGCGCTGGGGCTGGCATTGTCCGTACTCGCCGGATGTGCGCCGGGGGCACTGACGGCTTTCGGGAGCGGCGCACCCGATGCCGCAGGAACGCGGCAGGACAGGATGCGGTACGTCGCGCTCGGCGACTCGTTCACCTCAGGGCCGTTGCTGCCCCACATCACCGGCAACCCGATCGACTGCGGTCGCTCGCTGGTGAACTACCCGTCGTTGGTGGCACGGGACCTCGCCGTCGACGAGTTCGCCGATGCGAGCTGCGGTTCGGCCAAGACGGCGCACATGGAGAACGAGCAGAAGGCCCCGCTCGGGAGCCGGGTGCGTCCCCAGTTCGACGCTTTGACCACGGACAGCGACATCGTCACGGTGGGCATCGGCGGCAACGACGTCAGCTTCTCCTCCTCGGTGCTGGGATGTGTGAACCTGCTCCCGGTCCCGATCGGCAAGGCGCCTTGGGGAGGGCCGTGCGTCGACAAGCGCGTCGTGGACGGGGTCGATCGGATGTCGGTGCGCATCGGCGAGACCCGCGAGCTGGTCGACGACGTGCTCGCCGGCATCGCGCTGCGCTCCCCAGATGCCCGGGTGTTCGTGATCGGCTACCCCGTGTCGCTCCCCCACGTCGGCGACGGGTGCTGGCCCCGCGTGCCGATCCTGCCCGTCGACGTCCACTACCTGCGCGACAAGTACCTCGAGATGAATCAGATGCTTGCCGACGCTGCGGTTGCCGCCGGCGCCACCTACGTCGACGTCTACACCCCCAGCATCGGCCACGACGTGTGCCAGCCCTACGGCGTCGCCTGGATCAACTCCATCAACATCGACCCCGCCGGGTTGCCGCTGCACCCCAACCACCTCTCGCACCGAGCGACGGCGGACGTGGTGGCGGCAGCCATCCGAGCGGAGCTGGGTTCCTGAGCCGCGCGCACGCCCTTGTGACCCGGCCCAGCCTGGGCTCGTCGAGCGTCAGGTCAGGTGATCACTCCTGAGCGACGCGCCACGGTGACGGGCAGGCTCGTGTAGCCGTGGACGAACGATGAGAACGTCCGCTCCGGTTCGTCCTGGATCTCGATGTGCTCGAAACGCCGGAGGATCTCCTCCCACAGCACACGGAGCTGCAGCTCGGCGAGTCGGCTTCCCATGCAGTAGTGGATGCCGTAGCCGAACGAGAGGTGACGGTCGGCGTTGTGGCGCTCGAGGTCGATCGCCTCGGCGTCGTCGAAGACGTCCTCGTCGCGGTTGGCCGACAGGTACCACATCAGGATCTGGTCGCCCTCGAGGATCTGCTTGTCGCGGATCTCGCAGTCGCGCGTGGCCGTGCGACGCATGTAGGGCAGCGGCGTCTGCCAACGGATGATCTCCGGCACGAGGTTCGACACGAGGCCGTGGTCGGCGAGCAGCTTGTCGTACTGATCGGGGTACGTGTTCAGGCCGTAGACACTCGCGGTCATGGTGTTGCGGGTCGTGTCGTTCCCGCCGACGATCAGCAGCAGCAGGTTGCCCAGGTGATCGGCGGTGGCCATGTCCCTGGTCGCCTCGCCGTTGGCGAGCAGCGAGACCAGGTCCGACCCCTCGGACCCACGACGCTGCTCCCACAGGCCCTCGAAGTAGTGCAGGCACCCGACGATCTCCTCGAACTTCTGCTGCTGGCTCTCGACGACGCCACCCGGTTCGGGCACCGCGAAGACGATGTCGGACCAGCGGGTGAGCATGCGCCGATCCTCCATCGGGAAGTCGAACAGCGTCGCGAGCATCAGCGTCGTCAACTCGATGGAGACGGTGTCGACCCAGTCGAACGTCTCGCCCTCGGGCAGCGAGTCGAGGACGTTCGCCGTGCGCTCGCGGATCATCGGCTCGAGGTTGCGCAGGTTGCCCGGCGCCGACACCTGCCGCACGGTCTTGCGCTGGCGGGTGTGCTCCGGCGGGTCCATCGCGATGAAGGTCCGCAGCCGCTCCATCAACTCGTCGTTCGCCGGGCCCGGCCGGAGCCCGAGGGTGATGCCGCCAGCCGAGGAGAAGGTCTCCCAGTTGCCGTCGGTGGCCCGCACGTCGTCGTACTTCGTGAGGGACCAGTAGCGGCCGGAGGTCTCGAGCTCGTTGAGGTGCACCGGGTCCTCCGCTCGCAGACGAGCGAAGTGGTCGTGCCAGCAGTCGTTCTTGAACAGGTGCGGGTTGGCCGGGTTGATGTCGGAGAGGGCCATGTCGGCGGCGCTGCCGACACCTGCGCCGAGCGTCGCCATCTCGATCTCCGGCGAGGGGAGATCCCCGTCGAGGAACTGGATCGGTTCGGATTCGACATCACTCACGTTCGTCCTCCTCTGTCGTGCTCCATGTTGCTCCATCCACCGCTGCGGCGGAGCACGGCCGCCGTGACCTCAGGTGTGCTCGCGTGTCATGGCGTCGAAGTCGAGCGTGACCGACGACCCGCCGGCTGCGAGCGCGTAGGTCGTCTGCAACGGATCGACGAGTCCCCACGGCGACTCGTGGCGTGGGAAGTCGGCGATGGCCTGTGCGGCGCCGTCGACGGTGAGCGGGCCGGTCGAGCCGAACGAGAGCGCTCCCGTTGCGGGTGAGGTCCACTGGACGGTGAAGCCGGCGTCGCCACGGTCGACCTCCACCGGTGACGCCGCCCGCTCGTCGACCCACTCGGCGAAGCCCTTCTGAGCGGCGTCGCCCACCTCGACGATCCAGACGTTGTCGGGTCCGCCGTCCGCGACGAGGTCGAACGGCTGCTCCATGCCGTCGGTCGCGAAGACGGCGGGGTCGTACTCCCGCCACGTCGGCGGCCGCCACGAGTACAGCGCGACGTAACCGTCGCCCTTGCGGCCGAAGGTCCAGTTCCCGTTCTGGACCACCTCGTCGAAGCGGTCCTGGGGGAAGTAGGCGTGCGTGTACTGCCGGTAGGGGAACACCGCCCACAGCAACGCGTTGGTCGTCTCGTCCCAGGCAGGTTGGTAGATGTGGATGGCGGTCCGCTCGTGCTGGGCGGTCCGGGGCATCGACGCATCGCCGGTCCAGTAGCCGGGCTTTCCGTCCTTGCCCCACTCGGTCGATTCGGCCGGTTCGGTGAGCGGATGGGTCGTGAAGACGAGGGCCTGCTCGTCGATGGTCGCCTGCCAGATGTGCACCTGGTCGCGCATCTCTCCGAAACGGTGGTCGACCACTGAGGCCAGGGCCACCACGTCGTTGCGCCAGTGGTAGGTGTTCGCCTCCTGGAGGTGACCGAAGTTGAGGATCGCGTGGTTCGCCTGGAGGAAGGCGCGGAGCTTCTCCGGGTCGTTGTCGTTGAGGGCCACGAGCAACTGGATCTGCTGCATCGCATCGGTCTCGAAGATCCGGAACCGTTCCGACTGTTCGAGTCCGACCTCGGCGACCTGCCAGAGCCCGACACCGCCTTGGGACCACCAGAACTCCAGGTTGGCGGGATCGGAGAAGTCGTACCCGTGGGGCGCCTCGGGATTCTCGGTGACCGGGGCGGAGCCGTCGACGAAGATGCCGTGCCGCTCGCGCACCAGCGATTCTCCCGGGGCGGTGGCGATGTCGACGAAGGTCTGCGGAGGGCGGTAGCGCTCGGCGGCACACATCTGGGCCGTCATGGCGTCGGCCCCGGAGGGATACGGCTCCGCGGTGTCGTCGAAGAGGAACTTCGACATCACGAACGAGTTCTCGTCGGTGACCGCAGTCTTGTCGTTCCAGTAGGTCCGGCCCCGGGCCGCCGTGTACGACCCGCGATGGGTGTGGGCCGCCACGTCGAGCAGGCAGAGATCGAGTGCCATCGCCGCAGCGCGCACCAGTTCCTCGTCCTCGGCCAGCTCCACCAGCATGAGGAGCGGCCTGATGTTGTGGGTCATGTAGGTGGTCGAGTGGAACTCGAAGAACCCGAAGCGGGCCCGCTCGTCGATCCAGCGCAGAAGTTTCTCCTTGCTCCGCTCGGCGTGCTCGGCGCCGGTCAGCCCGGTGATCTCGAACTCCGTGTCGGGGAACCGCCGGCCCGACAGGTACTCGCCGGCCGCACCGATCACGATGTGGTTCTCCGACCAGAACCACTGGTTGTCGACAACGCCCTCCGGCAGCGGGTCGTCGTACTGCCACCGATTCGAGACCATGCGGGCCTCCGCAGCCTCGATGATCGACGGATCGAGCGTCCGCATGGCCGTGGCGCCGTCGGCCAGCGCGAGCAACCAATGGAGCTCGACGAACCGGAAGTCGCGCGTGTCCTCCCAGTTGTCGAGCTTGTCCCACACCCATTGGAACGACTCGTGGGTGACCGAGTCGACGTCCCAGAGGTAGTCGGGGTCACGGTGGGACCGGACCAGGTGCGCCGTCACGCTCGACCGACTGGTCGGGTCCAGCTCGGTCGTCGCCACTTCGAGGTACTCGTCGACGCGCGTCTGCCAGCGGGCCTCCTCGACGAGGCCGGTCGAACCCGGCGGAGCGAGCGCCGGGGCGGGCGCGTCGCCACCGGTCGACGGCGGGGATGACGACGGACCCTCGCCCGTGCAGGCTGCCAGCAGACCGGCGGCGGTGACGCCCACCGAGCCGCTCAGGAAACGCCGGCGACCGAACCCCGAACGCTGCGACACCCCTCGTTGATGACGATCCGGGACGTGCATCTCGTGCTCCGTTCTCGCTCTTCCCGAAGGTCTGCTCCCACCTCGGGGGCCCGCGTCCGCCAGGCGACGACCGACGCTAGGCCGAAGTGGACCACTGCGTCGGCCGGCCTGGCGCTGCACCGGCGGCCTGCGGTACCTCGGCGGCCCGAGCAGCAACCACATGGCTCACTCGGTGAGCGGTGTGGTCCACCCGCCCGGGCCGAGTGCTGCTCGACCGAAGATCCCCGGAGCAACACTGTCAGGCCCCGGCGTTGGAGCCCGACGTCGCGGTCGTCGCGTCGGCGAACGGCCCTGCAACTGCGCTGGCCGCAACTGTGGTCCACGACGGCGACGGGTCGCCTGCACATGCCGTGGCGATCTGCGAGCTGTCCGACGGCACCCGCTGCTACGCGCGTTCCACCCACGACGACTCGATCGCGGCCGTCCTCGACGGGACGTGGGCCACCCACAAGGCCCAGCTGTCCGATCAGGGCGACGGCACCAACGACGTGCGCTGGTGAGCGTCGGACTCGCGCCACGCCACGAGCCGCGAGCCACGGCGCGGCCACACAACTACGAATCCGTCTTCACCTATTGTGGAGTGGAGCGGAACCGAGCGACGACCGGGCGGATCCGACCGTCACGACACAGGGGGTTTCTGACATGCCTGACGCAGTGCACCGCGGTGCAGATGAGTTGCCGTTCGTGGAGATCGGCGGCGGCAACAAGCTCAAGGTGATCCAGGTCGACCTCGGCGAAGGCCTGTGGATCGTGGAGAACATCTTCCAGAAGAGCTATGCCGTGCAGACCCACAAGCACACCGGGCCGGTCTACGCCTACACGACCCGCGGGGCCTGGAAGTACCGCGAGTACGACTACGTGAACCGCGCAGGATCGTTCCTCTACGAGC